>NZ_JBXARC010000008.1:0-93483 GCF_058807855.1 Staphylococcus sp. GW821-FHT11H10
GCGAGACTCTTGAGGGAACAGGACAAGCTGAAGACTACAGGCTGAAGCTGTCCCCTAAGAAAGCGAGCCAACAATACTCCGTATTGTAAATAAAGAAGCCAGTAAATGAATTTGTTAAAATTCATTTACTGGCTATTTCTCTAGGGTTTATGTCCCAGACTCTTTGAATGATAACTAAGTTATTGTGGGATTATTAATTTTTGACCATTAGAAATGTTATTACTTGATAAGCCATTAGCTTGTTTAAGTTTATTTACATTTTCAACAGTACCTTCTCCGTAGTATTGAATAGCGATACGGTATAAGTTTTCATTACCTGATACTACGTGAGTTTGTTGTCCTGAATTAGAGCTATTTGATTGATTATTATTGCTGTTACTTTGACTGCTATTGTTTGAAGTAGCTTGAGAGTTACCATTATTATTGTCACTATTTGAGTTATTACCATTATTATCTGATGATGAACTGTTATCAGATGAATTTGAAGAAGTACTATTATCTGAAGAGCTACTATTATCATCACTTGAATTACTAGATGAATCATTGTCTGTTGTAGCTTTGTCATTTGAGTCGTCATCATTAGTTGCTTTATCTTTATCTTTGTCACTGCTTGCTTTGTCTTTGTCGCTATCATTACTAGCTTTGTCTTTACTATCTTTGTTAGCAGTTTGTTCTGTTTTGTTATCAGCTTGGTTACTATCTTTTTTATCGTTGTTTAAATACATTCCAATAAAGATAGCAAGTGCTGCTAGAATAAGTAATAAAGCTATAAGTGGAAGTAAAATACCAGCTAGACCACGTTTCTTTTTACCATTGTGAGCTTGGAATCCATCATTACCATCTTCATGTTTATGATTTCTATGATCGTCTTGATGATCTCTGTTATGGCTATGATTATCTTTATGATTATTATTTTTATGGTCTTTTTTATGTTTTGCAGCTGCTACTCCAGCTACTCCAGCTGCGCCAGCCGCACCTGCACCAACTGCTGCTTTTTTACCTTTATTACCTTTTTTTGGTTCTTCTTTAGAATGGTTATCTTTAGCGTCACGATGGTCGTCATGAAGGTCTTTATCATGTTTTCTGTTTTGATCAAATTGATTATCGTTATTTAAATCACGATAATCTTTATGTTCGTTGTATTTTGAGTCATGATGTTCATCTTTTTTACGTTTGTCTTTTGCAGCTTTAGCACCAGCAGCTCCAGCGACTCCGGCACCTCCAGCTATTGCAGCGTCTTTGCCATGTCGAGACTTTTTGTTTTGTTGATCTTTGTGATTTCGATTATCTTGACGCTCATCGATACCTTCTTCATGATTACGACGATGACGATCATCATCATTCAAACTATCATTATCATAGTCTTTATCATGTTTTCTGTTTGATGCTTCATGACGATTATTTCTACGTGAAGCATCATTATTAAAGTCTTTTTCAGAAGAACGTTTATCATCCTTATGTATTGGCTCGTTATCTAAATGATCTTCTTGTTGATTGTGTTGTAACTCATTGAAAGAGTCTTCATCGTGTCGATCATCAAGTGAACCATTAGCATTTGAATCAGAATTTTGATTATCAAATTTTCTGTTTTTATTAGTAGCTTGGTTACGTCTTCTTTGACGTCTTTGTGCGTTTCTAGGTGGGAATTGTTGGTCTGATTGATTATCAAAATCATTGGACTCATTTGAATTTTCATCAAACTCGTTTGTATTATCTTCGAATTGATCATCAGAATTAATAGACTGACGATTTTTTTCGAAATCATCTCTAAAATTATTTTTAGACACGTTCATCATCCTCTCTTAAATAATTATTTAAATATCACATACCATATACCCCACAAAGCGTGAAATATGTATAGTATTTAAATATTTCTTGAAAAACTTTAAGTATTATAATTATATCCTCTTAAAATAAATTTAGTAAAGAAAAGCAACTATACTTTAAATAAATATTTTAACTTTTCAGTATAACTTAATTTTCTTTTAACTTTTTTTCTATTGGTAACTTTTATAGTCATCAAATTAGAATCTATATCACAACATTGTTGAGGTTGAGTTGGATTATCACCAAAAAATTCTAATAAATAACGACGTCTACATTGATCTAGGGATGTATAACCGATCATTCTTTGATAACCTAATTTTTTTCGAATTAATGAATTATCAAAAATTGTTTTGAGTACGTTGGATGAATATCTTTGGCTCAATATGGTTAGTATTTCTTGCTTTTGAGGAGGTAAAAAAGCACCTATATCAAAAGCATCGATGTCTTCAGTAGTTATCGCATCACTAAACAATAATGTCTCTAATATATAGCTATCGTCTGGTTGATATAGACTAATTGCTTGGCTTTGCAAATTATCTCTCCCGGCTCTACCAATTTCTTGTAAGTAATTTGAAGGACTTGTTGATAAATGAAAATGGATGACTGTTCTAATGTCTTTTTTATTAACGCCCATGCCAAAAGCACTAGTAGCCACGATGACGGGTATAAAGTTCTCCATAAATTGATTTTGTACAGTATGTCGTTCTTGATAAGATAAATCACCATGATAAATACCGGTTAAATAACCATGGTGGTATATCATATTGGCTAATTCTAAACAGACCTTTTTAGATGAAACATAAATAATAGTTGGCCCAGATTGATCTAAAAAGTTTAACAGCCACTTAATTTTCTCAGCATCATTTTCAAAATTGAGATGAGAAAAAGATATATTCTCTCTATTCATTGAAGTCTTAATTACATTTAATTTCCTAGATAAGATAAGATTTAAGTCATTTTCTAAATGAGGTGGTGCTGTAGCTGTTAAAGCCAGTATCGATGCATTTTTATAATGAGATGTTATCTCCCCTATTAATGCATAATGAGGTCGGAAATCATAACCCCATTCAGATAAACAATGCGCCTCATCAAGTACAATTAATCCGAAGTCAATATTCCTAATTAATTTAAAGTTTTGTGTTTGTAAAATAAATTCTGGACTTAAAAAAACAAAGCGACTTTTGTGTAACGAATTTATATTTTGTTGTTTTTCATTTTCATCCATGCCTGAATGAATAGAAGTAACAAATTTCTCACCTTGAGCTTTCAATTGCATCACTTGGTCATCCATAAGAGAAATTAAGGGAGATATTATTAATGTTGGCTTTCCTTTCATATAGGTTGGCATTTGGTAACATAAGCTTTTACCACTCCCCGTAGGAAGAATACCTAGAGTATCTTTCTTATTAACTACACTTTCGATTATTTCTTTTTGACCAGGATTAAATGATGAGAATCCGAACCATTCTTTCAATTTTTCTTCAAGCAATCAATTCACCTCTTTCAATACCGACTATTAACAATTTAATTTGAAAATAAGTTAATTGATCAAATTCTTCTTTATATAATTTTAATCTTTGTCCTCTGTTTTGATCATAAAATGCTATAAATTCACTTGTTTGTGGGCCATTAACAAAGGTTTGGTATTCTGAAAAATATCCTTTTATAAATAATTCAAGAACGTGATCTTCGATTGTGTTAATTTTAACATTTTGGGTCACTGCAACCTCATCCATAGAAAGCCCTTTGAGTAATTGATGATACGTAATTGTCGTTTTATTTAACAAAGTCGGTAATATGATGGTTTGAGTTAATATAGGAAATTGTTTATCATTTTCTAATGCAAACATCATCTGCACTAAATTATTGAGTTCAAGTACAAATAACTTAGTTACAGGTATACCTTCTATTAATGAAACCTGCTGTCGCGTATACATAGGTTCTTCATAACCTTGTAGGTAATAATGGATTAAACAGTTGTTACTACATTTTTCATCAATAAAATGAAAGATTTGCTCGATTTCTTTTTCAAAATCATCAACTAAATTTTGTTCCAGTATTTTTGAATAGATTTGTTTCACTCTACTTTGAACAGTTATTTGTTGTGTAATTGGTATAAAGTTCAAGTGGTTGTTTTTAAAATGGGTTATAGTTTGTATTAGTAATTGAATACAACTAAAAGTTTGAATCATACTATCGTATGTATATCTTGGATGTATTGAAATGTCAGTATTTTGATTATCATAGGTATCTAAAAATCGCTCAAAAGACGGATATTTTAATTTAGGTAAACTATGATATAATGATAAAAGTTGTTGGGAACATGCATCAAAAAATGTTTGATGTGATTTTTTTCCATTCAAAATGTTATAAATACTTTTATTGGTTTTATAATCGAATGAATGATTTGATGCATATGTAATAATTGAATGCATTAATGAATCCTCACTTTATATAACTAATAGAATAGTAAATAAATTAATCGAAGTGTTATTAAACATTTGTTATACTAGTGTAGCATTTTTATCAAAGGAGGCGAAGAATTTGGCAAAGTATACAATCGTTGATATGGATACATGTATTGCTTGTGGAGCATGTGGTGCTGCCGCACCTGACATTTACGATTATGACGACGAAGGTATTGCTTTCGTAATCCTTGATGATAATCAAGGTACTGCAGAAGTACCAGAAGAATTATATGAAGATATGGAAGATGCACTTGAAGGTTGTCCAACTGATTCAATTAAGATTGAAGAAGAACCATTTGATGGTGATGCTCTTAAATTTGAATAGTCACTTATTATGAGTGAATCAATAATGAAACCTCCTAATGTTGAATAATAAGTTCAACATTAGGAGGTTTTTTATGATAATACGCGTTTTAATCTTCTGTATAAAAGCGCAAATATAATTGAAATCACGATACCTTTTATAATATTGAAAGGTATAACACCTGATAAAATGATAATTTTTAGATTATTAAAGACATCACCTAAATTAAAAATCATTCCATATAATGGAAGTAAAACAAAGTAATTTAGTATACTAAGTACGATAGTCATCACTATAGTACCTATTGCTAGCCCCACAACCAATGAACGTGGTGTATCTCCCTGACGCTTAGTTACATAATAAGCGGATAACAAGAAACTAACACCTGCTAAAAAATTGGCAACTGGACCAACCGGATCTCCCATATTGAATAAAAAATTAAGTATATTTTTGATAAGTGCTACTAAAATACCAGCAACGGGACCTAAAAGAAATGTTGCTAATAAAGTTGGAACATCACTAAAGTCTAATGTTAAGTATGGTGGTAAAAAAGGTAGCGGAAATTTAATGAATGTTAAAATAAACGCTATGGCACTTAACATGCTAATAGTGATAAGACGTTTGTTTTGTTGCATATTTAATTTTCTCCTTCCATTCATCTTACATAGAATAGGAGATAATTTTGCACAACAAAAAAACCTCCATCTTCTCCCATCCAGACTATACTGTCGGCTTCAGATTTCCACTGAATCAGCCACTTCAAAGAAGCGGGTCGCAGGCTTAATTTACTGCCGGTTGGGAATTGCACCCTACCCCGAAGATGAATTATATAATTGATTAATTTAATTTTAATATTACCTTATATGAAAGCATTGCGCAATAATGGTGCTTAGACTTATTTAAAAAAGAGCAATACACCATTCTTAAGTTGATGATGTTTGCTCTTAGTTAAAATAAATATATTAATAGGCATATTAATTTTTAGGCTTTGGTAACTTAATTATGAATGTTGTACCTTTGTTTACTTTACTTTCAACTTTAATAGTACCACCATGTTCTTCGATTATCATTTTACAGATAAATAGTCCTAAACCAGTTCCCTGTTTACCTCTAGTTCTTGAAGCCTCTACTTTATAAAATCTGTCGAATACGAGTTCAAGATGCTCTGGAGATATGCCACTACCAGTATCTTTAATGTACAACGTTTGATAGGAATCATCCGTAGTTGTTGTAATTGATATTGAATCACCTGGTTGAGTATAACGTGTGGCATTGTCAATTAAATTTGTTAGAACTTGGTCTATGCGATCGGCATCGTATTCCCACAATTCATCATCGATGTTTGGTTCTAATGACATATTCAATTCTAAATCCTCAGCCTGTTGTCTATATTTCATTTGCATTTTAGATAGTAAAGGTTTAATAGGTTGTTTTTCTTTATTAACAATTAAACCCTCTGCATCCATGCGAGCCACATTTAATAATTCATTTACTAATCGATTTAAACGTTTCGTTTCATCTAATACAATTGATAAAGAATCTCGAATTTCTTCTGGTTCAGTGACAATACCATCTACAATTGATTCAGTGTAACCTTGTAATAACGAAATAGGTGTACGTAATTCATGTGAAACATTGGCAATGAAATCTTTCTTCATCTGATCTAAATTATGTTCATTAGTCATATCTCTTATAATGACTACAATTCCACTACGGCCATCTTGTTGAATTCTCTCTACATAACTCATGATAATGACGTAATATTTATTGTTAATCTCATATTCTTGGAATTCGGTGTCTTTTGAAACAAATGTAGCTTCAATTTGCTTTTCAATTTCTTTATATACAGTTTTGTCTATTGATTTAATAATATCGTCAGCCATTTTATTTGAAAGAATAACTTCCCTCTTATCATTTAGACCCAATACACCTTCAATCATAGAATTAATCAAACTATCTCTTATATTTTTTTGAGTTGAAAGTGCCTCTATATTCTCTTGTATTTCAGAACTCATATTATTAAACGTATGTGATAATTCGCCTATCTCATCTTTAGTTGAGACACTTGTCTGTTTTGAATAATCACCTTTAGAAATATTAATAGCTTGAGTTCTAAGTTGTCGTAAAGGTTTAGTAATTCTATTTGATAAAAAGAATGCAAATACTGTTGAAACAGCGATAAATATAATGGCGGTGATTAAAATGATAATGGTAATTGCATTATTAGTATCTTCAATAGACTTTAAATCTTGATAAATGAATACTGCACTATATTTTGAATTTGCATTTTCTTGCGCTTTCATAGGATAGCCTAACAAAATATAAGAATGGGAATTACCATTCTTACTTATTGTTATATTTTGAGTGGTAGACTTTCCTTGAGAAAAGACGCGTTGGAATTGCGAATTCTTGTGTATCTCTTCAAGCATTTTGTCTTTAGTATTGCTATTTGAACTTTTAATACTTGAAGACTTATTAGCCATTATAATAACGCCACCTGATCCATCTATTAATTGTTGGCTGTGTTCTATGGCTAAAGTTTTATTATCAGCTTGTTCAACTAAGTGGCTGATTCTAGACGCATCTTCTCTTATAGCATTTTCAGTTTGTTGTGTGTAGTAGTATTGTATAAAAGTAATTAATGCCGCACTTAATAAAATTAAAACTGTCGTTACTATGAAAAGTATAGTTAACCACAGTTTTATTACCACACTATTTAGTCGGTTCGTCATTAGACTTTACCTCGAATTTGTAACCAACACCCCAAACAGTTTGAATCATATGTGCAGCATCTTCTGATACACGATTTAGTTTCTCACGCAGGCGTTTAACATGAGTGTCTACTGTTCTTAAATCACCATAAAATTCATAATGCCATACTTCTTTTAAAAGTTGTTCACGATCAAACACTTTATTAGGTGTCTTAGCTAAATAAATAAGTAATTCGTACTCTTTAGGAGTTAAATTAACTTGTTGGTTATCTGCTAATACACGATGCGCATCATTATCAATAATTAAATGATTAAGTTCAATAACATCTCTTGCATGAGGTTCACTTTGTTCAGGTTTAGAAGATTGCGTTCTACGTAATAATGCTTTTACTCTTAAAACAACCTCTCTTGGTGAGAATGGTTTGACGATATAATCATCTGCGCCAGACTCAAATCCTTCTACCCTATTCGTTTCTTCGCCTTTAGCTGTAAGCATAATAATAGGTGTGTCTTTATGTTCACGTAACTTGGATGCTACTTCAATACCATCCATTTCTGGTAACATCAAGTCTAAAAGTATGCACGCATAGTCATTTTCTATAGCAAGATTATAAGCTTCTTTGCCATTACTTGCTTCATGAATCGTAAACGATTCTCTCTCTAGGTATAGTTTTAATAATCTTCTGATTCTATCCTCATCGTCTACAATTAATATTTCATTTGTCATTTTGTTTATACCTCCTACACATGCTCAATACACTCATTATTATAGCATACAGCATGATTGAAAGCTTTACTTTAAAGTTAACTTTGTGAAAAAAATAGCAAGAGAAATTAATATCATTTAATTTCTCTTGCTATTGTAAAATATACTTCATTTATTTTCCATTTTCTGCCATATGTCTTAGTACTTTAACTTCATGAGGTGTAAGTACTCTGCCCTCACCTGCATTTAATCCTTTAAGGTTCAAGTTGCCGAACTCAATTCTTGTTAATTTATCAACTTGATGTCCAAAATGCTCGAACATACGACGAACTTGTCGATTTCGTCCTTCACTAATAGTGATTTCTACAAGTGTAATATTTTTATCTTTATCTTGTTTTTTTACTTTGACTTGAGCTGGTTGCGTAAAACCATCTTCAAGTTCAATCCCATTTTCTAAAGCTTTAACTTCTTCTCTCATGAGGTAACCTTTTAATTTAGCCACATATTTTTTTTGAATATGATATCTTGGGTGAGTCATTAAGTTTGTAAATTCGCCATCATTAGTAAGTAACAATAATCCTGATGTATCATAGTCTAATCTACCAACAGGATAAATTCTTGTCTCTAAATCTTTAAAGTAGTCAGTAACTACAGTTCGTCCTCTATCGTCAGACACACTTGTAATAACTTGAGTTGGTTTATAGAACAAAATATACATTTTGTCTTCTTGTTCAATTTTAATTCCTTCAACCTCAACTGTATCAGAACTTTTTACTTTAGTACCTAATTCAGTAACGGTTTGCCCATTAACTTTAACTTTGCCTTCGGTAATTAAAGTTTCAGCTTTTCTTCGTGATGTGTATCCACTATTAGCAATTCGTTTTTGAAGCCTTTCTAATTCTTTACTCATTTTGTATCTCCTTTTTGATTCACTAAATTACTAAAGAAATCATCCATTTCTTCTTCATCTTCTTCAGTTGTTGGTAAATCTTCAATTTTTTCTATTCCAAATACATTTAAAAACAAATCCGTTGTTTGTAAAGCATGACTACGAGAATTTTCTACATCTTTAGCTTCAATTAATCCACGTGCAATTAATGTTCTAACTGCACCATCAGAATTAATTCCTCTAATTAATTCTATGTCACTACGACTCAATGGCTGATTATATGCAATAATTGATAATGTTTCCATTGCGGCTTGAGATAATTTCATATTAGATTTTTGTTCAATTAATTGTTCAATATAAGGTGAAGCTTCTTTTTTTGAAGTTAAAATATATGTTGAACCAAATTTTTGAATTATTAAACCACTAGAGGTGTATGATGAAATTAATTCAGATAGTTTAGCTTGATTAATCTCGAGAATTTCTAATAACTGTTTTTCGTCAAGCCCTTCATCCCCAGCTGTGTAAAGTAATGATTCTATGATTCCGTGATTATCCAATATTAAAATTCACTCCTCTAATGATACGTATATCATCAAAACTTCTAACTTGTTCAATGTTGATTACTCCTGATTTAGACATTTCCAATATAGCTAAAAAGTGAGTAACCACCTGTTCTATTGGCTCGCTAAAAGTAAATAAACTGAAGAAGTTAAAAGATGTATGATGCCTTAATTGTGTCGTTACCTTTTCAGTAGCTTGTTGAATAGTGAAGCTTTCTTTAATTATTTCAACTGTCTTAGGCTTATTAAGAGCTAATCTGCTTTTAACACGTTGATAAGCAACAATTAAATCCGTTAAATCTAAGGTTTGGCATTCATCCCATGTGACGTTTTTCTCAAGATGGGATAAGTCAGTTGGGTGTTTAGTAAAATAGTGCTCTCGCTCTTCTTTTTTCTCAGTTAACAATTGTGTGTATTCTTTATAATTTTGATATTCAATTAATCGACCTACCAAATCTTCACGTGGATCTTCTTCAAGGTTATCGTCTACATCATGTTGAGGGAGTAATAATTTACTTTTTATCATTAATAGCTCTGAAGCCATAACTAAATATTCACTAGCTACATTAATTTCTAGTTGCTTCATAGCGTGGACATATTGCATATATTGTTCTGTTAATGATTTCATTGGTATATCATAAATATCAATTTCATATTTTTGAATTAAGTGGAGTAGCAAATCTAACGGGCCATTAAAGGCATCTAATTTTACTTCATACATATTAATCGTCCTCATTTTGAATCTCTATCGTGCATAATTTACTAAAATATTATAGCATGAATAATACAAACATTAAATTAAGGATGAGATGGATTGGACAGAGCCTTAATCGATTTTTATTATTATTTTCACAAACAGCAACATTATTTCTTATGTCATGATATTTTGGAAGAAGCATGGAAATCAAATATAAATTTTTCTAAAAAGGATGGCATAGTGAGTTTAATTTTATTTTCAACTGCTATGTATCATTATAGAAGAGGTAATACAAAAGGTGCACTTGTAACTTTGAAAAAGTCATTGAGCACGTTTGAAAAAGCAAAGGATAAAGCGTTGTTGCAACTTAATGAGCAAGATTATAAAACATTAATTTTAAGTCAAATTAAATCCATTGAAGATTCAAAATCATTTAAACCTGTATACATACCGGTAAATAATGTTTTTGAAAAACAGATTATTAATACTTATCCAGATTACAAATTTACAACACTTTCAACTCAAGATGAATATATAGTTAATCATCATAAAAATCGAGATAGAAGTGATGTAATCAGTGCAAGACATCAAGCGATGATTAAAAAACAAAATATTAGGAGTGGAAAAGATTTAAAATAAAATGTAGTGTAGCTCGACTTACATTAATTATAAAATATCTTTTGGAAACTTTTATGAAAGTACTCTTAATCCACTCCCAATTTAAGAGTATTTATTTGTGGACTAGGCTCTTGGATGAAATTGGTTATACATCTGTCTGATTTGAGTTTTAGAAACATGTGTATATAACTGAGTAGTAGAAATATCAGAATGACCTAACATCTCCTGAACTGCTCGTAAATCTGCGCCATTTTCTAGTAAATGTGTAGCAAACGAGTGTCTTAATGTGTGTGGGGTCAAAGTTTTATTAATATTCGCTCTTAAACCATATTGTTTAATTAGCTTCCATATACCTTGACGTGTCAAAGGTCGACCATGCAAGTTCAAAAACAGTACATTCGTTACCGTTTTTTTAAGTAATTGAGGTCTAACATTATTGATATAAGTATCTAAATATTCAATGACAGTGTCACCTAATGGAATGATTCTCTCTTTGTTCCCTTTACCGAAAACTTTAACAAATCCCATAATTAAGTTGACATCATCTATCTCGATTTGTATTAATTCAGTAACACGCATGCCTGTTGCGTATAATAACTCTAAAATTGTACGATCGCGATATCCATTATTTTTAGTTAAATCCGGTGTTTCTAGTAACTGAATTACTTCTTCAACATCTAAAACATCTGGAAGTTTTTTCTCGTACTTAGGTGTTTCAATTAAAACGGTAGGATCTTTAGTAGCATATTTTTCGCGTAAAGCAAATTGATGAAAACTACGTATTGTTGAAATAAATCTTGCAATGGATTTTGCGGAAGCACCTTGATCTATTAGAGAACCAAGGCATTCTTGTATTGTTTGTCTATCTATAAAACCAATATGAGCAATTTTTTGTTCTTGCATATATAATTGATATTTTTTCAAATCTCTGCGATAAGCGCCAATCGTATTTTCACTTAACCCTTTTTCAATTTGTATAAATTTTAAATATTCCTCGATAATTGTTTCCATGACAACACCTCTATTTGAATAAACTCAAATCATTTTCATGTAATAGTATTAAGAAAGACTAAGACAATGATTTAAAATTGTCCTAGCCTATTAGTTAATCTATTTTCCTTTAGCTTGGCATTCAGCGCAAACGCCGTGAAAAGTTAATCTGTGATCAAGAATTTTAAAGTTATATTCTGTTTCTACTCTTTCTTCAACTTGAGGTAATAAGTCTTCATGAATTTCATCAACTTTACCACATTCCATACACACTAAATGGTGATGGAAGTGTTTAGCACCCTCTTTTCTTAAATCAAAGCGTGCAACACCATCACCAAAATTAATTTTGTCAACTACTTTTATTTCAGCTAAAAGCTCTAATGTTCTATAAACAGTGGCTAGTCCTATTTCAGGTGCTTTGTCTTTCACTTTTAAATAAACATCTTCCGCGCTTAGGTGATCCTTTTCATTTTCAATTAGAACTCGTACTGTGGCTTCTCTTTGTGGTGTTAATTTATATGAAGATTGTTGTAATTGTTGTTTAACTCGATTTAATCGTTCTTCCATGGGAGCGACACTCCTCTATCAATAATTATAATCATTTTAAATTGAAAATATTTCAATTACTAAACTACCAATATTTTCAATTAAATGCAAGAGATTTACAGCACTTAATTAGAATGATTATAATTTAGTAATATATATTGTAAACCAATTATGGTTTTAGCATCTTCTATTTCATGATTATCAAGCAATGATTTTATATCTGAAATCGGTACTTTATGCAATTCAACAAATTCATCTTCATCTAGGTTAAGTTGCCCTTCGCTTAGATTATTGCTGAAGTATATAGTGAGTTTTTCATTAGTGAATCCAGGACAACCATACATGTCTGTTATAAATTTTAAATTATTTGCCACATAACCTGTTTCTTCTTCTAATTCTCGTTTGGCAGCCTCTTCACGAACTTCATCTTGTTCTAATTTTCCAGCGGGTATTTCTAACAAAAATTTTTCAACTGGTTTACGAAATTGCTTAACAAGTAATACTTCGTCATTAGACGTTATTGCACAGACTGCCACTGCACCGTTATGGTAGACTAATTCCCTTCTGGATGTATTGCCATCAGGCAACTCCACATCATGAATTTCTAAATCTATAATTTTGCCATTATAAATTACTGTTCTATCAAACGTCTTTTCATTAAATTCCATTAAATTCACGTCCCTTTTAATTCATTATATAAATTGGTAAGATGAATGCGTTACCTAAAGTGTATCGAAAGGAGATTGGACATGCAAAAGAATATTTTAAAGAGTGGCATCGAAATTTCAGAATTAGGGTTAGGTTGTATGAGTTTAGGTACAGAGTATGCTAATGCTGAACCTATCATTGAAAAAGCGATCGAAAGTGGTATCACTTATTTTGATACTGCTGATATTTATGATAAAGGGACTAATGAAGAAATTGTGGGCAAAGCTTTAAAAAAATATCAAAATCGTGATGATATTGTAATTGGAACAAAAGTTGGAAATCGTCCTACTGAAGATGGAGGTACAACATGGGACCCTTCTAAGAAATATATTAAAGAAAGTGTAAAGGGATCATTAAAACGATTAGGACTAAATCATATAGATCTATATCAATTGCATGGTGGTACAATAGATGATCCATTGGATGAAACGATTAGTGCATTTAATGAATTAAAGCAAGAAGGTATCATTAAGGCATATGGTATTTCTTCAATACGCCCAAATGTTATTGATTATTATTTAAAACATAGTGAAATCGAGACAATTATGTCACAATTTAATTTAATTGATAATCGTCCAGAACAATTATTGAATGACATCCATGCGAAAGGCGTTAAAGTGTTAGCACGCGGACCTGTATTTAAAGGGTTGTTAACTTCCAATAGTATTGATGCTTTAGATCATAAATTTAGTGAGGGCATATTTGAGTATACACATCATGATTTAGGAGAAACTATTGCCTCTGTTAAAGAAATAGAAAGTAATCTTAGTGCTTTATCTTTTGAATATTTAAAATCTCATGATGCACTTGGCGCAATTATCGTTGGCGCTAGTTCGCCACAACAATTAGAAGAAAACGTTAATAATTACAATAAAAAAGTAAGTCTTGATCAAGTGAAGGCAGCTCGAGAAAGAGTTAAGAACTTAGAATATACTCAACATTTAAAATAGATAACATGCTTAATTAATTTTTAAATAATCACTTAGGTGTTTGGGACATTAAATTAAAAACTTGTCCTAAACACCTTTTTGTTTCAATTTGAATTAATTTAATACTGCTTTAAATATCTATGTTTATCATGTTCACTTTCTTCTTTAATGACTACATTCATGATTTCCCCTCTTAATATTAGCTCATGAAATTTAAAATCTATAAATGATTGTTCGGCAGAATCTAATGAATCATAATAGTCTTGCCCTAATAAATCTGTAATAGTAAAAATTGATTGTGGTGATAGTGCATTCACATTCTCAATACATTGTTTAACATCTCGGTTCACACAACATAACATACCATCACTCCTATTTACTGTTTGTTTTTAAATAAAAATGGAAAAAGCGATTCAATAAATCTAGGAAATATTTGATAAAATTTTAAAGTGGAGTGCATCCATTTAGGTTGATTGATTTCACATTTACGTTTAATAATACCGTCAATAATATCTTTAGCTAATAAAGTTGGATCTAACATCATTGCGTCATACTTGTGTGCATATGCAAGACTTGGGTCTGCTTTTTCGTGAAAAGGCGTTCGAACAGGTCCGGGATTAACTGACATGACATGGTAAGATGGATGTTCTAAACGAAGTGCATTTAGAACTGCATTAAAAGCCGCTTTAGATGCACCATAATGAGCCGCATTTGCTTGTGTGATGAATGCTGCTTGACTCGAAATTCCTACAATACTCGCATGTTTGGATAAATATGGCAGTAAAGCATGCAGTAATAAATTAAAACCGATGATATTAACTTCGTAAGTTTCTAACATTTCATTAGTGGAATGTTGACTTATCGATTTAAAATACCCAAGCCCAGCACTATAAATGATACCGTCAATTTGAGTATCGATATATTGTGGTAACATGCTAATAGCATTTTTATCTTGCAAATCACAAGTTAGCATTTGTACTCTCTTTTCAAATGGTTTGAAGTTGATTTGTTTATACTTTTCTTTGTTCCTAGCAAGAATTGTAACATGAGCCCCTTTTTTGATAAGTCGCTTAGTGATTTCAAGCCCTAATCCACTAGTGCCTCCAGTAACGATATAATGTTTACCTAACATAGTAATACCCTCTTTAATTATGATTAAGATTATAATAACTTAAATCATTTCATTCATAAAGTTATCTATTGATATAAAAAGAAGTGCCCAGGGACCACCTGAGCTAAAGCTCATGCGTATAGTAGCACTAACTTTTATAAAAAGAAGTGCTACTTATATGTTACTATGGTTTTATAAATTAAAGAGTGAGGATGATGTTGTCAATGAAATTAGTATTTTATGGTGCAGGAAATATGGCACAAGCAATCTTCAAAGGTATAATTAATTCAAAAAAATTAAAGTCACATGATATTTACTTAACGAATAAATCGAATGAAGAAGCTTTAAAAAATTTCGCTGAGGAATTAGGTGTTGAATACAGCTACGATGATGAAAAATTATTACAAGACGCAGATTATGTCTTTTTAGGTTCTAAACCTTATGATTTCGAAAAAGTAGCACAAAGAATTCAACCATACATCAATGAAAACAATCGCTTTATTTCTATTATGGCTGGTTTACCTATCAATTATATTCAGGAACAATTACAAGTTGAAAATCCTATCGCTCGAATTATGCCTAATACAAATGCACAAGTTGGTCATTCTGTAACAGGTATTAGCTTTTCAGGAAATTTTGGACCTAAATCAAAAGAAGAGGTTAACGATTTAGTAAATGCTTTTGGTTCAGTAATTGAGGTGGATGAAGACCACTTACATCAAGTAACTGCGATTACAGGAAGCGGTCCTGCATTTTTATATCATGTCTTTGAACAATATGTTAAAGCAGGTACAGATTTAGGTCTTGAGAAAGATCAAGTTGAAGAATCAATTAAAAATTTAATTATTGGTACAAGTAAGATGATTGAAAGATCAGATTTAAGTATGGAACAGTTGCGTAAAAATATTACTTCTAAAGGTGGAACAACTCAAGCGGGTTTAAATGCATTAGCTCAACATGATATTGAAGCAATCTTTAAGGATTGTTTGAATGCGGCAGTTCGTCGTAGCGTTGAATTATCTAAAAATGAAGATAATTAAATTTTAATGTAAAAGAGACTAGGATAATGATTTCTATGTGAATTCTAAATCCTAGTCTCTTACTTTGTAATTTTAATTATACTTATTTTAAAAAGTTAAAGTATTAGTAGTATTTAAATTATAAACGTATCAAAATCTTTAACAAATTCAAAATTTGGAACATCCTCATGTGTTTTTAATTGTTGTTTAATAAGTTGAATATTCTCGTGATTATAGCGATTACTTAAATGTGTGATTAAGCATCTTTTAACATTAGCTTGCTTTATTAATTCAAAAACATCTTCAATATGACTATGGTGATAATTATTTGCTAATGTTTTTTCGCCTTCAATGTATGTAGCTTCATGAATCATTACATCAGAATCTTTAGCAATGCTCAATTCTGACTGACATGGTTTTGTATCACCAAAGATGGATATAATTGGTCCGGGTTTAGCTGGTCCTTTAAAATCATCCGAATTATATACTTGTCCTTCATGTTCAAAATTATCATAAGATTTTACTTCTTGATATTTTGGTCCAGGATATAAACCAATTGATTTAAGTGCCTCAACATCAATTGTTCCTGGTGTTGTCGGAGATTCAATGCGATAACCATAAGAAGGGATACCATGATTTAACAAATGTGCACTAATTGAGAATCCTTTATGATGATATGTGAAATGATTATCAATTTCTATATAAGTAATCGGATAGTTTAGATGAGATTCAGATAATCTTAGAGTAGTCTCAATAAATTGTTGTAAACCTCTAGGACCAATAACTGTCAGTGGTTTGTCTTCTCCACCTTGAAAAGAACGGCTTGTTAGTAGTCCAGGCAATCCAAAAATATGATCTCCATGCATATGCGTTATAAAAATATGGTCAACTTTTCCTAGCTTAATTGAATGATGTAATATTTGATGTTGTGTGCCTTCTCCGACATCAAATAGCCATATACTATTCGAAAAAGGCTCAAGGTTTAAAGCTATAGCTTGAGTATTTCTCTCTTTAGTAGGTAACCCAGCACTTGTTCCGAAGAATGTAACTTCCATGCATATGCCTCCTTTTCCTTCATTATATTTTATCATATGTGGTTATTTTTGCTATAAAAAGACATAAATTAAATGCATGAGATACATTTTGAGTTATAATGATATTAAATTGTGCATCATTCCATTATATAAGTGCCCTAGCAAAATAAGAAAAATTAGGCAAATAAGTTTGAAGCGGTGCAAATATAATTTATAATAATACAATCATAGTATTAATAGAATTGAGGTTTTGAACTTGAGTAAACATTCTAAACATATTCCTTGTTTAATTACTATTTTCGGTGCTACCGGAGATTTAAGTCATAGAAAATTATTTCCATCACTATTCCACTTATTTCAACAAGATAATTTAGATGAACATATTGCAATAATTGGAATTGGACGTAGAGATTACACGAACGAAGTCTTTCGTGAACAAGTTAAAAGTTCTATCCAAAAGCATGTCAAAGATACGGATCAAATTGATGCATTTATGGAACATGTCTATTATTTTAAACATGATGTAAGTGATGAACAAAGTTATGATTCATTATTGAGTTTTTCAAATGAATTAGATTCACAATATCAGTTAAAAGGAAATCGCTTGTTTTATTTAGCAATGGCACCTCAATTCTTTGGTATTATTTCGGATTACTTAAAATCATCTGGTTTAACCGATACTACTGGTTTTAAACGATTAGTTATTGAAAAACCATTTGGCAGTGATTTAAAATCGGCTGAGCAATTAAACAATCAATTAAGACGCTCATTTAAAGAAGAAGAAATATACAGAATTGATCATTATTTAGGTAAAGATATGGTTCAAAATATAGAAGTCTTGCGCTTTTCAAATGCGATGTTTGAACCATTATGGAATAATAAATACATTTCAAACATTCAAGTAACGTCTTCAGAAGTATTAGGTGTTGAGGACCGTGGAGGTTATTATGAATCTAGTGGCGCATTAAAAGATATGGTACAAAATCATATGTTACAAATGGTTGCCCTTTTAGCTATGGAAGCGCCAATCAGCTTAAATAGTGAAGATATACGTGCTGAGAAAGTTAAAGTATTGAAATCACTTAGACAGCTTGATCCTCAAGAAGTAAAACAAAATTTTGTACGTGGACAGTATGATGAAGGATTTGTTGAAGGTGAAAAAGTCATTGCTTATCGAGATGAAGATCGAGTAGCCGAAGATTCAAATACTCCAACTTTTGTATCAGGCCGACTAACAATTGATAACTTCCGTTGGGCTGGCGTACCTTTTTATATTAGAACGGGAAAACGTATGAAATCTAAATCGATTCAAGTTGTAGTTGAGTTCAAAGAAGTACCAATGAACTTATACTATCAGACCGATAAATTGTTGGATTCAAACTTATTAGTTATTAATATTCAACCTAATGAGGGTATATCACTTCATTTAAACGCGAAAAAGAACATCCAAGGTATTGATACAGAACCCGTTCAATTATCATATGCAATGAGTGCTCAAGATAAGATGAACACTGTTGATGCCTATGAAAATTTACTATTCGATTGTTTAAAAGGTGATGCTACAAACTTTACACATTGGGAAGAATTAAAATCTACATGGAAGTTTGTTGATGTTATACAAGATGAATGGACAATGAATGAACCTAACTTCCCTAACTATGAGTCAGGTACAAATGGACCATTAGAAAGTGATTTACTATTAAGTAGAGATGGTAATCATTGGTGGGATGATATTCAGTAAACAGAGAATTGATGAGCCTATAGTGAAGCCTTTTGGACTAAAGTAATATTTTGAGTTAGTATTATTTTAATAGTCGCTACCTAAATTGAGCATGTGCTCATAGCCATCCTCTATCAACTATATTCATTCTTATGGTGGTGGGACAATGAATTGATTTTAAATTCTGTCCTACCACCCTTTTTTATTAAAAAATTTTCAATATGGCACATGTTAAGATGTATATTTTCTAAAAATAAGGTAAAATAAAAGTTAATGATTGTAAATTTATTGGAGTGAGAGTTTTGGACGTTATCAAGCAGATACAACAGGCAATTGTATTTATCGAAGATCGTTTATTAGAGCCGTTTAATTTGCAAGATTTGAGTGATTACGTTGGTCTTTCTCCTTACCATCTTGATCAATCATTTAAAATGATTGTTGGACAATCACCTGAACAGTACGCACACGCAAGAAAAATGACTGCAGCTGCTAAAGAAATGGTTCAAAGTTCTTCGAGGTTAGTAGAT
This sequence comes from Staphylococcus sp. GW821-FHT11H10, assembly GCF_058807855.1. Taxonomy (NCBI): domain Bacteria; kingdom Bacillati; phylum Bacillota; class Bacilli; order Caryophanales; family Staphylococcaceae; genus Staphylococcus; species Staphylococcus sp. GW821-FHT11H10. The sequence continues at coordinate 19,365 of NZ_JBXARC010000008.1, forward strand.
GTCGCAAAAAAGTATAACTATCATAGTTCAAATGATTTTGCGAATGATTTTAGTGATTTTCATGGGATTTCACCAATTCAAGCATCTACGAAAAAAGATGAATTAAAATTACAAGAACGTTTATATATAAAGTTGACAACTACTGAACGAGCACCTTATCCATATAGACTAGATACCACGGAAGATATAGCATTAGTAGGTTATGTACGTTATATTGAATCAAATAATTTATCTAATCCTTATAAAGTTCCTGATTTTTTAGAAGATTTAATTCTTGATGGTAAAATTAAAGATTTAAAAAGGTATAATAATATAAGTCCATATGAGTTATTTGTAATCACTTGTCCATTAGATAATGGATTGGAATTATTTATTGGTGTTCCAAGTGATAGATATCCATCTCATTTAGAAAGTAGAATATTACCTGGAAGACATTATGCGAAATTTAATCTCCAAGGTGAAATAGACTATGCGGTTAATGAAGCTTGGTATTATATCGAATCAAGTTTACAACTTACTTTACCTTATGAAAGAGATAGCTTATATGTTGAAATATATCCCTTTGATATCTCATTTGAGGACCCATTCACTAAAATTCAATTATGGTTGCCAATTGAACAAGAAAATTATGATTTGTAAAAAATCAAAGAAATACATTCTCTAATCAAAACACCATATCTTTTTGCAAATCTATAACGATAAATGTTATAATTTAACTAACAAGAATATCTGCATTTTATGCACCAATCCCCTCACTATGCCAGTAGTGAGGGGATTTTTTGGTGTGGCTTGTCGCCTATTTACTTATTGTTACGGTTTCGAAGCCAATACGAAAATAACGTAACAATACAACCACTTGTTACTGTGGCTATGATGTGCACAAGAATATCTGCCATTTTAGCACCCCCTCCCTGCGTATAGATAAACGCCTGAGAGATAGGCGACTTATTTATTATATCATCTCTAATATATGAGTCATGTATTATTTATGGCTGTAAAATGATTTTTTATTCTTCCAATGAAAAAGAGGTTAGGACAAAAATAGTATGTCCTAACTTTGCTTATAAATTATATTTCTGCTACAAATGCTTCGAATGGCTTAAGTGATGTTGCATCTAATTGACTATTGTAGTTATGTAATTTGATTGCATCCTCTTCGATATCAAAAGGTAATGTTAATGAACTTTGTTTATCAGTTAAATTACCTGCAACCACTACAGTTTTGCCTTCTAATTGTCTAGTATAAGCAAACACATTTTCATTTTCTGCATCAATTAAATCAAACTGTCCATACATATATATATCATGCGATTTTTTTAATTGAATCAATTTTTTGTAAAAATTAAGTACAGAATGCTCGTCTTCTAATTGATGAGCTACATTAATATCTTTATAATTTGGATTAACTGGGAACCAAGGTTTTCCCTCTGTGAAGCCACCATTTGTAGAATTATTCCATTGCATAGGTGTACGAGAATTATCACGATTTTCCATTCTATACTTATCTAATAATTGATCAACGTCTCCACCTTGTTCTTTTACAATTTGATATTCATTTCTAACCGCAACATCATTAAACGTTTCAATACTTTCAAAAGGATAATTGGTCATACCAATTTCTTGTCCTTGATAGATAAACGGTGTACCTTGCTGTAAGAAATACACAACGGCGTGGCTTGTAGCAGATTCAAACCAGTAATCTTTATCGTTACCCCAAGTTGATACACGACGAGGTTGATCATGGTTTTCTATGAAAAGTGCATTCCAACCAATTCCTTCTAGTCTCTTTTGCCAGCGGTTTAACACCTCTTTATATGATTTAACGTCAAATTGAGAATCACCTGTACTCCATAAACCTAAATGTTCAAATTGGAAGATCATATTGAATTTACCTTTATCTTCTCCAACCCACTCTTCTGCATTATCTGGATTTACACCATTCGCTTCTCCAACAGTCATAATATCATATTGGCTTAGTGACTCATCTTTCATTTCTTGTAGCCAATTCTGAATACCAGGTTGATTCATATCTACATCAAAGGCTGGAGCATATTTTTTTCCTTCTGGTACAGGTAGGTCACCAGCTTCAAATGTTTTCTTAATATGGGTTATAGCATCGACACGGAATCCATCAATACCCTTTTCAAACCACCAATTCATCATGTTAAATACTGATTCACGTACTTCAGGATTATCCCAATTTAAATCTGGTTGTTTTTTACTAAATAAATGGAAGTAATATTGATTAGTGGTTTCATCAAATTGCCATGTTGAACCATTAAAAATGCTCTCCCAATTATTTGGTTCAGAACCATCATCCTTAGGGTCTGCCCATATGTACCAGTCTCTTTTTGGGTTATCTTTACTAGATTTTGATTCAATAAACCAAGGATGCTCATCAGATGTATGGTTAACGACTAAATCTAATATTAGTTTCATACCACGGTCATGTACACCTTTTAATAGACAATCAAAATCTTCCATTGTACCAAATTCATCCATAATATCTTGATAATCACTGATATCATATCCATTATCATCATTAGGTGATTTATACATTGGACTTAGCCAAATAACATCAATACCTAAGTCTTTAAAATAGTCTAATTTTTCGATTACACCTGGTAAATCACCAATACCATCATTATTACTATCATTAAAACTTCTTGGATAAACTTGATACGCTACTACTTCTTTCCACCAATTTTTATTCATAATTATGCTCCTTTATATTTTTGTAGTTGATACCCTTTCAACTATTTGTGTTGAAATCAATTTTTCTCTAAAAGAAATAGTTTCATTTCTTAATACATCAATGATTGTATTCCCTGCTGTGAAGCCTAATACATCTGGGTTAATGTTTACGCTTGTTTGAGATGGTGTTGCATTTTCAGTGAGAAAAGATGTATTAAACGTGGCAGTTTGTATATCCTCTGGAATGCGTAGTTGATATTCATAAAGCACATTTAATAATTGCATATTTAACATAACATCAGACGTTATAATCACTGAAGGCATATGACTAGCATCAATACAATATTGCTTTATAAAATCACGTAAATCATTCATGGACTTTATTACGACACAGTCATTTGAAATTTTAACGTCGTCGCAGTATTGTTTAAATCCTACTGATCTGTCTTCTGTAACTGCATAATGTCCAGATTCTTGTAAAAATAATATATGTCGGTGTCCTAAATGATATAAATATTGTGTTAATTGATAAGCTGCATCGATATTATCATTATCAATATGTATTATATTTTCGTAGTTCAAAGATTTCCCAACTATAAGATAAGGAACTTTAAACTCATTAAGTAGGTGCTCAATAGGATCATCTTTCAGTGAATATAAAAGAATAAATCCATCCACACTTTTAGATTGAATCATTGTTTTTACTTCATGATATAAGTCCCCGCTATTTTCCGACACAGTCATTCTAGTTGAATAGCCTCTTACATTACATGCCTGATTAATACCATTAAGAACATCACTATTAAATGGATTTTGACGTATTTCAGGGGCGGAACTTTTCTGTATTAATCCAATGGTCAATGTTTTATTTGTTATTAATGTTCTTGCAGCTTGATTAGGTATGTATCCTAATTTGGACATAGCTGCTTTGACTTTATTTGAAGTTGACTCACTAATTTTCGCATTGTTCCGTATCACCCTCGATACTGTTGATGTAGCTACATTTGCCTCTTTGGCAACATCTTTAATTGTAACCGTTGCATATCACCTCAATCTTAAAACTTTAGTAAACGCTTTCAATTAACTTATATTTTCATGGTATAGAATTCATATTAGGAAGTCAATCATTTAATGCAATCGTTTGCATAATTTTTTAAAAAAGAAGTAAACCATTGAATTGGTTTACTTCTGTAACTAGTATGCGATTACTCTTCAACCCATTGAGTATGGAAGATACCTTCTTTATCTTTACGTTCATACGTATGTGCACCGAAATAGTCACGTTGTGCTTGAATTAAGTTCGCTGGTAAATTTTCAGAGCGGTAACTATCATAGTAGTTTACGCTGGCAGAGAATCCAGGTGTTGGTACGCCGTTACGTACACCTGTTGCTACTACATCTCTCAATGCATCTTGATATTCTGTAACAATACCTTTGAAATAAGGATCTAATAAAAGGTTTTGTAATTCTGAGTTGTTATCATAAGCGTCTTTAATTTTTTGTAAGAATTGAGCACGAATAATACAACCTTCACGCCATATCATTGCTAAATCGCCTAATTTTAAATTCCATTCATTTTCTTCACTAGCTTTACGCATTTGCGCAAATCCTTGTGCGTATGAACAAATTTTACTCATATATAAAGCTTTACGGATTTTTTCTAAGAATTCCTCTTTATTACCAGTAAATTCTGCTTTAGGACCGTTTAATTCCTTAGAAGCATTCACACGTTCTTGTTTAATTGATGAAATGAAACGAGCAAATACTGATTCAGTAATAATCGTTAAAGGAATACCTAATTCTAAGGCATTGATAGAAGTCCATTTACCTGTACCTTTTTGACCCGCAGTGTCTAAAATCTTTTCGACAAGTGCTTCATTGTCATCATCTAATTTAGTAAAGATATCACCAGTGATTTCAATTAAATAACTTTCTAACTCACCAGCATTCCATTCTTTAAATGTCTTAGAAATGTCTTCATGTGACATACCTAATAAATCTTTCATCATCGCATAGCTCTCTGCAATAAGTTGCATATCTGCATATTCAATGCCATTATGAACCATTTTAACGTAATGTCCAGCACCATTTGGTCCAATATATTCTACACATGATGCACCATCTTTTGCTTTAGCAGCAATTGCATCTAATATATCGCTCACTTTATTATAAGCTGCTTCTTGACCACCTGGCATTAATGAAGGACCAGTAAGGGCACCTACTTCACCACCAGATACACCCATGCCAATAAAGTTAATACCACTTTCAGCTAAGGCTTTATTACGACGGATAGTATCTTGATAATTAGTGTTACCACCATCAATTAAAATGTCATCATCGTCTAACAATGGAAGTAAACTGTCAATTGTTGCATCTGTTGCAGGACCTGCTTTAACCATTAATAAAATTTTACGTGGTTTTTCTAATGAATTAACAAATTCTTCCAAAGAATATGTTGGGTGGATTTGTTTACCTTTAGATTCATTAACCATTTCATCTGTTTTTTCGCTTGAACGGTTATATACAGAAACGCTATAACCGCGTGATTCAATATTCCAAGCGAGGTTTTTACCCATTACTGCTAAACCTACTACACCTATTTGTTGAGTCATATTACTTACCTCTCTCATTCAATTTTTCAATAGTATTGTATCATAAAACTTGAAAGTACTTCACTAAACTAAATTACGATTTAGCTACTAAGTCAATAATTTTGACAATTTGTTTAGCCAATTGATTAAGTGAATTTACTGAAATACGTTCAGATGTCGTGTGAATATGTTCGTAGCCCACACCTAAAATGACTGTAGGGATTCCAAATGTATTAATAATACTGCCATCTGAGCCGCCTCCAGCAATAACAGTATCCCCTGCTAATCCAAGTTCTCTAGCACTATTGATAGCAAATTGAGTTACTTTGTCATCATTTTCTAATTTAAAACCAGGGTAGCTCTTCTCAATGATAACTTTTGCTTCACCACCTAATTCTTGTGCGGTAGTCTCGAATGTTTCCTTCATATGAATAACTTGTTGTTCAATACTTTGATTATCATGTGAGCGTGCCTCAGCTTCTAAAACTACTTCATCAGCAACGATATTTGTAGCAGAGCCGCCATGAAATTTACCTATATTAGCAGTAGTATAGTCATCAATTTGTCCTAACTTCATGCGACTAATAGCTTTTGCAGCAATGTTTATTGCACTAATTCCTTCTGAAGGTGTACTAGCATGAGCTGTTTTCCCTAAAATAGTCGTGTTTATGACCATTTGAGTTGGTGCTCCTACTACTGTTGTGCCAACGGGTTGACTAGCATCAACTGCATAACCAAACTCAGCGTCAATGTATGTTGAATCTAGTTCTTTAACCCCTTTAAGACCAGATTCCTCACCAACAGTAATTATAAATTGGATTTGGCCATGTGGAATTTCATTTTCATTAAGATATTGAATGGTTTCAATTATTGCTGCTAATCCCGCCTTATCATCAGCACCTAGAATGGTACTACCATCAGAATAAATATAACCATCCTCTTTAATTTGAGGTTTAATATTTATTCCAGGTACAACAGTGTCCATGTGACTTGTGAAGTAAATTTTAGACACATCTTCTTTCGCACTAGTGGCTGGTAAAGTACAGATAAGATTATTAGCACCTAACCATGACTTTTCTGATGCATGATCTTCAGTTACATTTAAACCTAGTTCTTCAAATTTCTTTTTTAAAATGGGTTGAATGACTTCCTCATGTCCTGTTTCAGAATTTATTTGGACTAATTCTAAAAATGTTTCAAGTAATCGTTGACTGTTTATCATTATGACAAAACCCCTTTCTCATTTGATTTCTATTTTAACTAATTTTCTACAATATCAAAAATAAATTGATTGCCATTTGTATAAAAATCATTTATGGTTAATTTATATATTAAGTAAAGTGTATTATGTAAGTGTTTTTAAATAAGGAGCGTTAAATAGTGAATAATAAAGTATTAAGAATTATAATAATTGTAATGTTGATTGCAATTGTTGCAGCATTACTACTCACAAGTTTAGTGCCACTAATGCATTAATCTTCGCAATAAAAAAGAGTTCAGGACATAAATTTCCAGGATAAGTAAATAAAGACAATTTCTATTGGAATTATATAGAAATTGTCTTTTTTATAATGTTTTTGATTAATTTCAGCTCGTTGAGCTGCTACTTTTCTTATAGTAAGTGCCATTAGCGCAAATCCTAGTTTTCTTTTGGTTTTATTTATCCCTCGAACGGAAATTCGAGGGAAACCCCAAATAGCTTTCATAAATCTAAAAAAAGGCTCCACATCAATTTTTCTTTGACTGTAGTTGGTTTTTGTTATTGGTTCTGAAAGCTTTTTATTAATTTGGGCTTTAAAATATTCCCAATTATAGTCCTTCATTATTTTTTTATTTGTTTTTAAATTGAAGTTCATACATTGTTGTTTCAGCGGACATTCTGAACAATCATCACATTCATATAATTTAAAGTCTCGTTTAAAAACATTCTTATCATGGCGATAGGCATATCTTTTGAATCCTATTCTTTTATTGTTCGGACAATTGAATTCATCGAATTCGGTCTCAGGGATTGTTTCAACAATATCATTTACATTTCTTGAAATATCATTTGTTGAGATAAGAACTGAAGTTTCCATAGGTAGAGTAAGTTGAGTCATGTTATAATCTTTATACATAAGCCACCTCGTTAATTTAGTTTAGTGAAGTTTATTAAATTATACGAAAGTGCCTTATTTTTTAAAGTATTTGAATGTAAAATTACATATAAATACAAAGTATTTTGGCGAGACTCTTGAGGAAACAGGACAAGCTGAAGACTACAGGCTGAAGCTGTCCCCTAAGAAAGCGAGCCAACAATACGAAGTATTGTAAATAAAGAAGCCAGTAAATGAATTTATAAAAACTCATTTACTGGCTATTTTGCTAGGAATTATGTACTAGCCTCTTTTTATTTAAGTACTAATTATATTTCATTGTGTAATCGTAGTGATCCAAATTGAGATTTAATGTTTAAATACTCTTCTAGTTCATTTAATATTTGCATCATACTTGAACGTGATTTTAAAGATTGATGAGATTTAGGAAGTGGTAATTCGTCTAGTGATAAACGGATTTCATACAGTGAATGTAATCGTAAAGCAGTATAATCATTACTATTTACGTTATTACCAATTTCTGACATTAAATGAGATACATCAGTCAATAATGGGTCATCGACAGTGACTTGATTTAATAACGGTTTAATTCTACGCAATAATTCAAGTTGTTCTTGTCTCATATCAAAATAGTGATAATATGAATTTTCATTTCTAATAAAATGATTTTTAACATCTCTAAATGCGATAGATTTGGCCTTTCGAATGTCTAATTGAAGTTTTTCGAAAGATAAAGTAAAATCATTATTATAATTTGAGCAAGCTTCGCTATATGTCATAAAGATTTCTTTAAAGCCTTTTTCTATATCTTTCTTAAAAGAAACTAATGTTTTGTCTAAACTTGGCATAATTAAATTCATAATGAATGCGATTCCTAATCCAATAGTTAATAAGAGTAATTCATTAATGATTAAATGTAAATTAATCGTTGTTGCATTGAAAACATGTAATAATATAACACAACTAGTTACAACACCCTCTTGAACTTTCAACATAACAGTTATCGGAATAAATAATAATACAATCAATCCCAAAACAAGCGCATTCTGACCTAATAAGCTAAAAACCAATGAACCAAACAGTAGAATTAGTATACAAGATACAAATCTTGATACGATAGCTTGTACTGAGTGAACTTTAGTATGTTTAATACATAATACAATGAGGATAGCACTTGATGCATAATTATCAAGCCCTATCCATTTAGCTAAAATAACACCTAATGTGATACCTACTGCTGTTTTAAGCGTTCTAAATCCAATCTTATAAGGATTTAACTTTAACATTAGTAAATCCTCTTATCTTTCGTCGCAATATTTATCAAATAGGCCTTGTAACTGATTAATAACATCCATTACATCATGGCCTTCAATTTGATGACGTTCAATCATTTCAGTGATTTTACCATCTTTAATTAATGCAAATGATGGACTTGAAGGTGCATAACCCTCAAAATAGTCTCTAGCCTGTTGCGTAGCCTCTTTATCTTGTCCAGCAAATACTGTAACAAGTCTATCAGGTAGTTTATCATAGTGTAACGCATGTGATGCTGCTGGACGTGCAATTCCTCCCGCACATCCACAAACTGAATTAACCATTACTAATGAAGTTCCATTTTGTTGTAATACTTTGTCAACTTCATCTGCAGTTGTTAACTGTTCATATCCCGCATTTTCAATTTCATTACGAGCTTGTTCAACCACGCCATTCATATATAAATCAAAATTTAAATCCATTTAAATCACCTTTCAATCTTTTATTTATTCAATGCTATTCTACTAAATATAAGTGTTAGAGTTCAAATAGCTTGTCCAGGGAATATGATATATCATTTTAAACTAGTAAATACTTGTATTTTCTATTGTGAATTGTTCAATACGTTCTTTAACTTGAGACATGAAGCGCCCTGTTTGAACACCATCAAGTATTCTATGATCAATCGAAATACACAAATTAACCATGCTTCTAATTGCAATCATATCATCAATAACGACTGGTTTTTTTACAATAGATTCTACTTGTAAAATCGCTGCTTGTGGATGATTTATAATTCCCATTGATGAAACGGACCCAAATGTACCGGTATTATTAACAGTAAATGTTCCACCAGACATATCTTCTTGTGATAATTGTTTATTTCTTGCTTTAAGTGCTAGTTCATTTATCTCTCGAGCAATCCCTTTGATTGATTTTTCATCAGCGTGTTTAATAACAGGCACATATAATTTATCTTCATCTGCTACAGCAATTGAAATATTAATATCTTTATGAAGAATAATTTCTTCTCCATCCCAACTACTATTTAATAGTGGGTTTGATTTTAATGCTTCAGCAACAGCTTTTACAAAGAATGCAAAGAAAGTTAAATTATAACCTTCGTTCTCTTTGAACGAATTTTTATGATGATTTCTAGTTTTTACTAAGTTAGTTGCATCTACTTCAAGCATCATCCAACCATGAGGGATTTCAGTTACACTTGTCACCATGTTTTGAGCTATTGCTTTACGAACACCTTTGACTGGTATAGATTGACCAATCTGACTCTGAGTAGAATACACGTTGGATTTCGTATGTTCAAAATTAGATTGTGAATTGTTATTTATTTTCGGTTTCTGATGACTTGAATTAATATAATTTTCAATATCTTTTTTAGTCACACGTCCTTCGAAACCCGTGCCAGGAACTGATGATAAATCAATATCATTTTCAGATGCAATTTTAAAAACTACTGGTGAATATCGACCGTTATTAAGTAATGATGCTTGTGTATGTGCATTTGATTTAACAGAATGACTTACTTCTTTATCAGAAGTATTTTTTGAAGCTGATGCTGACGTTTCGACTGTTAAAGTATCATTACCATTTATATTTAAATCTGTTGAATCCTTAACGGTTTCAATATCGGTATTTTTAGTGTTGGTAGAATTATCTGTTTCAGAAGTTTCAATTTTACAAATAACATGATCTATTTGAACTGTTTCACCTTCTGAAACTAAAATTTCAGTGATAGTACCAGATACAGTTGAAGGTACTTCAGCAGTTACTTTATCAGTAATTACCTCACATAAGGGTTCATATTCATCAACATAGTCACCAACTGAAATAAGCCATTGCTCAATAGTACCTTCATGAACACTTTCGCCTAGTTTTGGCATTTTTATATCCATAACTTTTCCTCCTTAAAATTGTGCAAGTTCTCGCATTTTTTCTAAGATTTTATCAGGATTCATCATAACTTCATTTTCAAGATTAGGAGAAAATGGCATTGAAGGAACATCTGGTCCTGCTAATCTCATAATAGGTGCATCAAGTTCAAATAAACAGTTTTCAGCTATGATAGCAGAGACTTCTGACATGACACTGCCCTCAAGATTATCTTCAGTTATTAATAAAATCTTGCCATTCATTTTAGCACGTTCAATAATTGTTTCTTTATCTAGAGGATAAACAGTTCTCAAATCAACTATTTCAACACTAATACCATCTGCTGCTAAAATATCAGCAGCTTGCATACAATAATTTACACACAATCCATATGTAAATACAGTTATGTCCTTCCCTTCACGTTTTACATCAGCTTTTCCGAGAGGAACTGTATAATAATCTTCTGGCACTTCTTCTTTCAAGAAGCGATATGCTTTTTTATGTTCAAAGAATAATACTGGATCGTTTGACTCAATAGAGGATAATAATAATCCTTTAGCATCATAAGGGGATGAAGGTATGACAATAGTTAACCCCGGTGTAGACGCAAAGATGCTCTCGATACTTTGAGAATGATATAAACCACCATGTACCCCACCACCAAAGGGTGCTCTGATTGTGATAGGACATTGCCAGTCATTATTTGAACGATAGCGCATTTTAGCTGCTTCACTAATAATTTGATTAACTGCAGGAAGTATAAAATCTGCGAATTGAATTTCTGCAATTGGTCGTTTACCAATCATTGCTGCTCCAATAGCAGTTCCTACAATATTAGATTCAGCCAAAGGTGTATCTATTACTCTTTCAACACCATATTTGTCTTGAAGACCTCTAGTTGCACCAAAAACGCCACCTTTACGTCCTACATCTTCACCTAATATAAATACGTTATTATCATGTTCCATGGCTAGGTCTTGCGCTTGTTGTATTGCTTCAATATAACTCATTTTACTCATTGCCCATACCTCCTTCTGGATCATAAACAAATTGATATGTTTCTTCTACAGATGGATATGGCGCTTTTTCTGCATCTTTAGTGGCTTTATTAATAATTTCTTTATGCTCTTGCTCTATATTGTCTAACCATTCTTGATTAATAATCTCTTTTTCTAATAAATAATCTTTAAACTTAAGATTACAATCATAAGTTTTTAATGCTTCTCTTTCTTCTTTCGTACGATATGTATCATCATCATCTGAAGAATGTGGCGTCATACGATGTGTGATAGCTTCAATTAGAGTGGCACCCTCACCATTTAGTGCACGTTCTCTAGCTTCTTTCATAGCTTTATACATTGCTATCGGATCATCCCCATCTACTGTCTCACCATATATGCCATATCCTAAGGCTCTATCAGAAAGTTTTTCTGCAGCGTATTGTAAAGTATTAGGCACAGATATCGCATATTTATTATTGATGATGACACAAACAAATGGTAATTTATGAACGCCTGCAAAGTTTAAACCCTCATGAAAATCTCCTTGATTTGAACTTCCCTCACCGACAGTTGCCGTAGCAATATTTGGTTTTTTATCCATTTTTAAAGCTAATGCAGCTCCAACTGAGTGTGGTATTTGTGTAGCAACTGGAGAACTTTGTGATAATATGCCCTTTTCACGATGACTAAAGTGGGAAGGCATTTGTTTTCCTCCGGAATTAATATCATCTTTTTTTCCAAATGAAGCTAGCATTGTATCATATGGGGAAATCCCCATAAAAGTAACAAATGCTAAATCTCTATAATATGGAGATGAAATATCTCCTTCTTTCATAGCGTAAGCCATTCCTATTTGAGTAGCCTCTTGTCCTTGTCCACTAACAACAAATGGAATTTTACCAGCGCGGTTTAATAACCATAATCGTTCATCTACTTTTCTACCTAAATCCATCCATTTATAGATTTCTTTAAGGTCTTCTTCTGAAAGTCCGACAGATTTATAATCAATCATCTTTTATGTTCCTCCTGTTAAACGTGTATTGCTCTATTTTCTACTTTCAATCCCAATTCCATAAGTACTTCTGATATAGAAGGATGTGCATGTGTTGTCAGACCTAACTCAATTGCTGAACCATTCATAAATTGCAATAATGAGGCTTCGTTGATTAATTCAGTAACCTGAGGGCCTATCATATTAATACCGATAATTTCATTAGTTTCATCATTAATTATCATTTCACAAAATCCTCTATCATTAGTAGTTTCCTCTATTACTGCTTTACCAATTGCATTAAAGCTTACTTTAAATGATTTGGTCTTAATGTTTTTGGCTTCGGCTGATTCTTTATTATAACCAATTGAAGCAACTTCTGGGTGTGTATATATGCATTTCGGCATCTTGTCATAATTTAGAGGTAGTCCATTGCCATTAAACATGTGTTCAACAGCAAGTATTGCCTCTTTAGAAGATACATGTGCTAATTGAAGCTTACCTATGCAATCACCTGCAGCATAAATATGCTTATCTTCGGTTTGTAAAAAGTCATTAACAAGTATATTACCATTATCATCAGTTTTAATTTTAGTATTATTTAATCCTATATCATCAGTATTAGGCTTGCGACCAATTGATACTAAAACTTTTTCAACTTCTATAGTTTTATCTTTATTTACTTGAATAGTTACAGAATTAGAGTTGACTTTAACTGCAGATTCATTTAATGCGCAATTTTCATAGAACGTTACTCCTCTTGCTATAAGTGATGTTTTTAGAAAATTTGCAATTTGAGCACTCTCATTAGGCAAGATTCGTTCACCAGCCTCTATCACACTAACATTTACACCTAAGTCAATTAATAAAGAAGCAAATTCAAGACCTATCACTCCACCGCCAATGATTGCTATGCTTGCAGGTAAATCAGTGAGTTGCAATATGTCATTACTAGATAGAACTGTATTGTGATTGAAAGGCAAGAATGGTAATTGAGTTGGTAGTGAACCTGTAGCTATCAGTACATTCTGATTAGGTAATAATTCAGATTCTACATTATCATATTCAACTGAAATGGTACCACTTTGAGGTGAGAAAATAGATGTCCCCATAATTCTACCTGTGCCATTAAATATATCTATGTGATTTTTCTGCATTAAACTTTCAATACCTTGATGCATTTGATTAACAATTTTGTCTTTACGTTTCATCATGGATTTTAAGTCAAATGAATATTGACCAACATTCACTCCGAAATGAACTGAATCTTTAACTGTTCTTAAAACTTCAGCAGATTTTAATAAAGCTTTTGTAGGAATACATCCTTTGTGAAGACAAGTGCCACCTAACAAAGATTTCTCTACTATAGCTACTTTATTACCTAATTGAGATGCTCGAATTGCCGCTACATAACCAGCGGTTCCTCCACCTAAGATGACTAGGTCATATTGATTTTCACTCATAATTTTACTCCTAACTTGCTTTGCGATTGGATTTAATAACGTTAATGTGTAAGTGACTTTAAATTTTAAATGCATTTAGTAACTTAATGAGTAGGTTACATATAAAATTAAAATATTCATTTTATAATGTTAATAATTATTTTACAGCAAAAATAATTATTAATAAATTCAATGAATTACTTACTACTTTTTCTTTGATTTTGGCTAATCATTTCTTTTGCATTTTCTCTAGTTAATTCAGTAACACTAGCACCAGAAATCATTCGTGCGATTTCATCAATTTTATCATCATTTTCTAATTCTTTAACTTGAGTTGTTGTGCGATCATCATTGGATGCTTTACTAATTAATAAATGATGATCACTCATAGATGCAACTTGTGGTAAGTGCGAAATACATATTACTTGAATATATTCAGCTATATCTCTCATTTTTTCAGCCATTTTTTGAGCAGCTTGTCCTGACACTCCTGAATCTACCTCATCAAATAAAATTGCAGTTTGTCCCCTTGATTGTACAAAAATACTTTTTAAAGCGAGCATAATACGAGATAGTTCACCGCCAGATGCAATTTTATTTAAACTTTTGAGTGGTTCACCTTTATTCGGACTGATTAAAAACTCTACAAATTCTATACCATCAATTGTTGGTTTATCTAATAATTGGAATGAGATTTCTAAATTAGCATCTTTCATTTGTAAATTTTGTATTTCAGAAACGATATGGTCTCTTAATGTTCGAGCTACTGTGCGACGCTCTTTAGATAACAATTTGCCTTTTGACATCACTTCATCATATAATTGACTAATTTCCTCACGTAATTGTGATGTACTTTCTTCATAATTTTCGATTTTGTCTATTTCATTTTGAAGCTTATCTTTGTAAGTAATTAATTCATTAATGTCTTTGCCATATTTCCTTTTAAGATTGTTTAATAAATTCATTCGAGATTCTAGCTCATTTAGCATTTGCTCATCAAATTCAGTGTTTGACATTTCATCATATAACTCGTGCTTAGCATCTTCAAGCGTGTAATAAAATTGATCAATATCCTCTTTTAATTTACTAAATTTATCAGGCAAAATATCATCTATGGATTGTAAATGATTACTTAATTCATATAGTCTATCTGTAATTGCATGCTCATCAGTCAAAGTGACATGCGCATTATTAAGCGCCATGCTTAGTTTTTCGGAATTTTGAATTCTACGTATATCGACTTCTAATTGCTCAATTTCGCCCTCTTTTAAAGAAGCTTCTTCTAATTCTTCATATTGAAATTTCATTAAATCCAAACGTTGAAGTAATGCTTGGTCGGCAGACTCTAATTCTTCTAATTCCTTTGTTTTACTTTTATACTGATTAAACACATTTTTATATTTTTCTTTAGTTGATAAATACTTGTCTTCTGCATAATCATCTAATAATTTTAAATGATACTTTTGTTTAAGAAGTGTCTGTGTTTCATGTTGACCATGAATATCTAATAGTTCTTGCATAACTTTTCGCAAATCTTGAAGCGTAACAATTTGATTATTCAACCTACAAATACTTTTACCAGTGCTAAATATTTCTCTTTTTACTAATAAGAAGTCCTCGTCGATCTCTATATCAAGGTTATGAAGTATATGAATAACATCTTTACTTTCATCTATATCAAATATGCCTTCAATAATCGCTTTCTTTTCACCATGTCGAACATAATCTGATGATGCACGCATTCCAATTAACTGGCCAATCGCATCTATGATGATTGATTTACCTGAACCCGTTTCACCACTTAGAACTGTTAATCCATCTGAAAAATGAATTTCTAATTCATCAATAATTGCAAATTGTTTTATTGATAAGGTTTGTAACATGAATTCATCGCATCCTTATAATAAATTGAAAATTCTTGTTTTAATTGTATTACTTGCGTCTTCATCTTTACAAATTAAAAGGCAAGTATCATCACCACATATAGTACCGAGAACTTCATCCCAATCGATTTGGTCTAAAATAGCGCCGATAGATTGAGCGTTACCAGGTAAGGTTTTTAACACAAGTAGATTACCTGTACCTTCTATATTTACAAATGAGTCCATGAGATAACGACCCAATTTTTCTAATGGATGGTATTTTCGATCATTAGGCAAGCTATATACATACTGACCTGATGGTGCAGGAACTTTGATTAATTGTAATTCTTTAATATCACGTGATACGGTAGCTTGCGTAACATTAAGGTCGTATTCATTAAGACGTTTTACTAGTTCGTCTTGAGTTTCTATTTGTTCGCTTGAGATAATTTCTCTAATCTTTATGTGTCTCACAGATTTTTTTGCCATTATGAACACTCCTAGTTTCGAATAATTATACAATGATTTTAACACATCATTTTTTTTACTACTACTATTGTTATTATGCATACGTAACTGATAACTCAATAATCGTAAATTGTTTTATTTAAATACTAATAGGTACAATTAGTTAATTTGTATTGTAAAAATGTATAAACAAATAAATAAATATGTAAATTAAAATTATGATATAAATGTATTGCCTCAATTTAAAATAGTGTACTAAAACACCCTTCAACGCCAGTTTTTAAACAGTAGCTTTGAAGGGTTAATACTAATGATAATTAATGATCACGTGTGTAGAAAAGCTCAACGATATCTAATAGAGGTTTAATATCATAGTGTGAAGAAAGTTGTTCTATTGATTTTATGGCAGCATCTTTATGGAAATTTAATTTATCTTCAGCTCCATCTTTACCTAATAAAGAAACATACGTACTTTTGTGATTTTCGATGTCACTACCAACTTTTTTTCCTAATTTAGATTCATCACCATATACGTCGAGCAAATCATCTTTAATTTGGAACATCAAACCCATATGATTACTAAAATCTTCAAGAGCTTGTGATGTAGACTTATCTACTTTAGCAATATCAGCTGCACTTAATACTGCGAATTGAAGTAATGCTCCTGTTTTAGCTTTATGTATCTGTTCAAGCGTATCCAAATCAACAGGTTTATCTTCACTTTGCATGTCTAATGTTTGTCCTCCGACCATGCCTAAGTGACCACTATTATGCGCTAATCTGGAAAGTATTTTAACTTTAACGTCAGATTCTAATAATTCATCATCAGCAATGATTTCAAATGCCTTAGTTAGTAGTGCATCACCTGCTAAAATAGCTTTCCATTCACCATAGACTTTGTGATTGGTAAGTTTACCACGACGGTAATCATCATTATCCATCGCAGGAAGATCATCATGAATTAAAGAATACGTGTGAATCATTTCCAATGCCAATGCAGTTTTTTTACCTTTTTTATAATCTTGATTTAATACATCTAATGTTAAAAATACAAGAAGTGGTCTTATTCTTTTACCACCCGCATTGAGAGAATATTGCATACTTTCTTCTAGATTCGTATTTAGTGGTGAAGTTTCGATTACACCGTCAAGAGCGCTATTAATTTGATTAATTAATTCATTCATTGACTTCTTTGCCATTTTCTTCATCCTCTGCTTCATCTTTAATAAGTTGATTGACTTTCTTTTCAGCATCTTTAAGTGTTGCATCACATGTTGCTGAAAGTTTCATACCACGTTGATATAACTCTAATGATTCTTCTAATGATACAGTCTCATTATCTAACTTTTGAACGATATTTTCTAATTCTTGCATCATTTCTTCAAAACTTTGTTGATCTTTACTCATGTTCACACCTAACCTTTTTAACGATGGCATCTACGTTACCATCTTTCATTGCTAATGTAATTTCATCATCTTTACTTAAATCCTGTGTACTTGTAATGACTTTATCATCTTTATTAATAATAGAATAGCCTCTCAACATAGTATTAGTAGGACTTAAATTATTTAATAGTTCAACTTTATTTTTGAGCTCTAATTTATTATTATGAATGTTTTTCATTGTTAGATTTGATAAACGATTTTTAACATTCATTAGTTGCCTTTTATTTTGTAATATAGTTTGATTTAATGTTTTTACATTAAAATTCTGATGAAGAACTTTTAATTGATATTTTTTATTCTCAATTTTGGATAATAATAATTGAGTTAGTTGTCTTTCTAAGTCATCTTTGCGTTGTATCTGTTGATCGTATAATAATGAGGGTTGTTTAAACTTATAATAAGATGCTAAATGATCTAGTTGTTTATATTGTTTTTCAAGATACTGTTTAATATACCTTGATAATGAAAATTGGTATTGCTTAATTTGTTGCATCAATTCATACTGATCTGGAGTCGCCATAACTGCAGCTTGTGTTGGTGTTGCTGCTCTGACATCTGCTACGAAATCACTGAGAGTAAAATCGGTTTCATGTCCAACAGCTGAAATAATGGGTGTTTGACACTCAAAAATCGCTTTAACAACATCTTCTTCATTAAAGTTCCATAAATCTTCTATAGATCCACCACCACGGCCTACAATAATAGTATCAACGCCAAGTGAATCAGCATATTTAATATTTTTTATAATATCCTCTTTGGCTTGTGTACCTTGTACTAAAGTACTTATTTGGATTTTTTCGGCCAAAGGATATCTACTATTTATTGTAGATTGAATATCTCTAATTGCGGCACCAGTACTAGCAGTTAAGATTGCGATTTTTTTAGGGAATCGAGGAATAGGCTTTTTATGTTCATTATTAAAAAAGCCTTCTTTTTTTAATTTTTGCTTTAATTGTTCTAACTTTTGATACAAGTTCCCTATACCATCTAATTCCATTTTATTCACATAAATTTGATAATTTCCACGTCGTTCATATACTGAAACACGTGCTTCTAAAAGGACTTCATCACCTTCTTTTGGCTCAAAAGTAAGCTGGTTCGCATTACCTTTAAACATCATTGCACTTATCACACTATCCTTATCTTTAACGTTGAAATAAAGATGTCCACTTGAATGTTTTTTAAAGTTAGAAAGCTCACCTTTTAGTAAGATAGATTGCAAATGTGGGTCCTGATCAAATTTATATTTAATATATTTCGTTAAAGTTGTAACGCTTAAGTATTCAGACATTGTCATCACTCAAATTAATTATTTTATGTTACTCAACACACCATTTATAAATTTATAATGCTCATCGTCGCTAAATTGCTTTGCTAATTCTACAGCTTCATTAATGATTACTTTTGGTGGTGTATCACTATGCAATAATTCAAATGTAGCCATTCGTAATATTATTCGGTCTGTTTTTAATAAACGTTGAAGTGACCAATCTTTAAGATGTGGCTTAATAGTATCATCTAGAACTGGCTCATGATCTTTAACACCTGTTACTAACCAATGTATAAAATCAAAGTCTAATTCAGGCTCATCATCTTTTATGAAATTAATGGCTTCATTGATTGTTAATTCTGTGTCTTTCATTTCTAACTGAAACAAAGTTTGAAATGCTTGCATTCTTGATTCTTTACGACTCATAAATAACTCCTTGTTAAATGTAATCTATATATTATTCGACAGTAATATGCATGATGTGAACGTTAATTTCTTTTGGCTCAATAGCAGTCATTGTTTTAATTGAGTTGAAAATAGATGTTTGAATTTTACTTGCAAATTTTGAAATATTTATACCGTGCTTAATAGAGCAATATACATCAATTTGAATGCCATCTTCTTTAACATCAATTTTTAAATTTCTATTGAGGTTTTTACGACTTATTTTTTCAATGTTACTATTTTTCAATTCTGAAAAATGTCCAGTTACCCCTTCTACCTCTGAAACAGCTATACTTGCAACTACAGAAATAACTTCAGGTGCAATTTCAATTTTACCTAAGTTTGAATTTGAATAATCTGCTACTTTAACCATTTGGTTTAACCTCCTACTCCTCGTCATCCATAATATTATATTGTTCTAAGAAGTTAGTATTAAAAGATCCACTTCTAAATATATCATTATTCATAAGTTTTAAATGGAAAGGAATTGTTGTATCGATTCCTAAAATTAAATACTCACTTAATGCTCTAAGACCAGTCATAATTGCTTCATCACGCGTTGGTTCATGAACAATGAGTTTAGCTACCATAGAATCATAATATGGAGGAATTGTATAATTTGTATAACAAGCTGATTCAATTCTTACACCATATCCGCCTGGAGCTAGGTATTGTGTGATTTTACCAGGAGATGGCATGAAGTTCTTATATGGATTTTCAGCATTTATACGGTATTCTATTGCATGACCATTGATAGTAATATCTTCTTGAGTGTATGGGAGTGCTTCACCCATCGCAACTTTTAGTTGTAATTTTACTAAATCAATGCCAGTAACCATTTCAGTGACAGGATGTTCAACTTGAATACGTGTATTCATTTCCATAAAATAAAATTGATTATCATTTAAATCATATATAAATTCAATAGTACCTGCATTTTCATAATTAACTGCTTTTGCAGCTCTTATAGCTGCATTACCCATCTCTTCACGTTGTTCATCAGATAAAATAGGAGATGGAGATTCTTCGACTAACTTTTGCATGCGTCTTTGAATCGTACAATCTCTTTCTCCGAGATGAATGACATTTCCATGTTGATCTCCAATAATTTGAATTTCAATGTGACGGAAGTTCTCAATAAATTTTTCAAGGTAAAGACCGCCATTACCAAAAGCAGTTTCTGCTTCTTGTTGAGTCATACGATAGCCATTCTCAAGCTCTTTCTCTGTTCTAGCCACTCGTATACCTTTTCCACCACCACCTGCAGTAGCTTTAATAATTACTGGATATCCAATTTCTTTAGCAATTTGTTTTGCATCCGAAATGGTTGTAACTAGCCCATCACTACCTGGAACAACTGGGACATTAGCTGCAATCATTTCTGCTTTTGCAATGTCTTTGATGCCCATTTTTTGGATAGACTCATAGCTAGGACCGATAAATTTCAATTGGCATGCTTCACACAGCTCTGCAAAATCACCATTCTCAGCTAAAAAGCCATAACCTGGATGAATACCATCACAACCAGTTGAAGTCGCAATTGATAATATATTTGGAATGTTCAAATAAGAATCTTTAGACTGAGTTGGACCAACGCAATATGCTTCATCAGCAATTTGAGTATGTAACGCGTCTTTGTCTCCCTCAGAATAAATGGCAACAGTTTGTATGCCTAAATCATGACAAGCTCTAATGATTCTAACCGCAATTTCTCCACGATTAGCGATTAAGATTTTTTTCATTATTTCACCTTAAATAACGGTTGGCCATACTCTACCATTTGTCCGTCTTCTACTAATATTTCAACTATTTCTCCAGAAACTTCAGCTTGTATTTCATTAAATAATTTCATTGCTTCTAAGATGCACACTGTAGATTCATTGGTAACTTTATCTCCGACTTGAACATATGCATCTTCTTCTGGAGATGGCGATTTATAAAATGTACCCACCATAGGTGCATTGATTGTTTGATATGATGAATCATCTTTATCGATTTGATCATTATTTTGTGGAACAGGTGATTCTGTTGCACTTTGATTTGGTGTTGCCATCGTTGATGTTGCTGGTGCTAATGGTGCTTGTTGTGTATATTGTGGTGTGATTATTTCTGTCTCTTTCTGTTTTTTTAGGTTGACTACACTACCTTTGTTATCTTCAATATTAATTTCAGTTAAACTTGATTGATCAAGAATTTCGATTAATTCTTTTATTTCTTTAAAATTCATAAGTTACTGACTCCTCGAATTAGTTTTCATCTACCAATCTATTTTACTTGACTGAACTTGCCAATTCAAGCATGTGTCATTTTAGGGAATTACATCTTACTATTTAATGCTTATTATTATTGATAAATGGACTTTTGTAATTTATATAAAATAATGATTTAGATATTAAAAAAAGTCTTTCCAATTAGTAATTAGAAAGACTTTAGCTACTGTTAACTAAGCTCTTGAGATATAGCTTCCGTCGCTAGTGTTGATAACTAATACATCACCTTCATTAACGAATAAAGGTACATTTAAAGTATAACCTGTTTCAACTGTAGCTGATTTAGTTGCTCCAGTGGCAGTATCACCTTTGATACCTGGCTCAGTTTCAGTAACTTCTAATTCAACAGTTTTAGGTAGTTCAACTCCGATTGTTTCACCTTCATATGATTGGATTTGAACTTCCATGTTAGCTTTTAAATATTTTAATTCATCTTTTAAATAATCAGCTGATAATTCAGTTTGATCAAACGTCTCATTATCCATGAATACATGATTATCTCCATCAGCATATAAATATTGCATACGACGATTTTCAATCATTGCTTGTTCAACTTTTTCCCCAGCTCTAAATGTCTTCTCTTGAATTGCACCTGTTCTTAAATTACGTAATTTAGAACGTACAAATGCAGAACCTTTACCTGGTTTTACATGTTGGAAATCGATAACTTTCCAAATGCCATTATCTACTGAAATTGTTAAACCTGTTTTAAAATCATTAACCGAAATCATTCAGTTTCCTCCTCAAATATGCGCTTTCTATAAAATAATAAGGTCTTTTGTACATTTAGTAAAGACTTCACAACCATTTTCAGTTATTAAAATATCATCTTCTATACGTACGCCACCAAGACCATCAACATAAATACCTGGTTCAATAGTAACACAATTATTTACTTGTATTATACCCTTTGCATTTTTAGATAATAATGGTCCTTCATGAATGTCTAATCCAATTCCATGTCCAAGAGAGTGACCGAATGCCTCCCGATAACCATGAGATTCAATATAGTCTCTTGATAACGCGTCAGCCTCAGCTACAGTCATTCCAGCTTTTATTTCGTTGATTGCTTTAATTTGGGAATTGAGAACAATGTTATAAATATCTTTCATCTTAGAGTCAGGTTCCCCTATAGCAAATGTTCTTGTTATATCAGAGCAATATCCTCTATAGTATGCCCCAAAATCAAGCGTAATCATATCGCCTTGCTCTATGACTTTATCACTTGCTACACCATGAGGTAAAGCGCCTCTATAACCAGATGCTACAATTGTGTCAAATGAAGGGCCATCTGCGCCTAATTCTAACATTTTAGCTTCTAATTTACTTTTTAATTCTCTTTCAGTCATTCCAACCTTTGCAATATCTAATACATAGTTATATGTATCATCAACTATTTTAGCAGCGTATTTAATCTTTTCTATCTCTTCGTGTGTCTTTATTTCTCTGATTTTTTCAATCTCATTTCCAATAGAGATTAATTTAGCTTTCGATTGATCTAATGTTTGGTATGTATCATAACTCACTAAGTGTCCTTCAAAACCAAC
Source organism: Staphylococcus sp. GW821-FHT11H10 (assembly GCF_058807855.1). Lineage (NCBI taxonomy): Bacteria > Bacillati > Bacillota > Bacilli > Caryophanales > Staphylococcaceae > Staphylococcus > Staphylococcus sp. GW821-FHT11H10. The sequence goes on from NZ_JBXARC010000008.1 coordinate 42,631, forward strand.
ATGATTAAATTGTTCATGATTAATAATTTCTACAATCGCTTCAATTAAACCACCACTGCGTTTGATGATGTTAAATTTAGTTGCTTGATTAGTTGCTTGTTCAATATATCGAAAATCAGTAATTAATTGATAGTTATTTTTTGAAATTATTAATGCACCACTTGTACCAGTGAAATCTGATAAATATCTACGATTATAATCTGATAAAATAACTAAAGCATCCAATTGTTGAACATCTAGTAAGTCTTGAACTTTTGCTAATTTATTCATACAAATCACTCCAAGTATAACGTTTGTACATTTGCTCTATTTACATTAAAATAATAGCATAATTATTTTAGAAATAAAGAGATTTTGGTTTAGGGAGATTTTAATGAAAAAATTAATCGTTATTATTGGAGCTTCATGTTTATTGGTTGGTTGTGGCTCTCAAAATTTAGGACCATTGGAAGATAAGACAACCAAATTAAGAGATCAAAACCATAACTTGAAGTTAGATATTCAACAGCTAAATCAAGATATAAGTAATCAAAAAGCACAAGTTGAGGCTCTTAATAAAGATAAAAAAAATGTTTCCAAAACAGTTGATAATAATAAAGAAGCTAAATTTTTAGATGCTTCGTCTAAATATTATCAAGATATTACTAAAGTTATTAGTAATTATAATCAGTTGGATTTGTCTAAAAATAAGAAAGAAGACAAAAAGCAAAATCTTGAAAAATTAAATACTATTGCTAATGGTATTGATGATGCTTATGGTAAGTATAAGGGTGCCGTGACTAAAAAAGATTTATCTAGTGCAAATAAAAATGAAGATAAAAATATTAGACAAATTAACAAAGAGTTACAATCGGCATTTAAAGATATTAAGAGCGGATATGAAAATAATAATACGAATAAGTTGAATAAAGGCAAGACTAAACTATCTCAAGTGAACATGTCTAACAATTCATAATAGGAGTTTTTGATTTGAAAAATATATTGTTTTATTTAGTAATTTTAATTGCTGCAATTGGCTTGATTTTGAATTTAAATGTATTTATGATGTCTTTTGCTAAAACGATTTTCACCTTTTTAATCATTGCGTTAATTATTTATTTAATATACTATTTCTTTTTCTTAACTGAAGATCAACGTAAATATAGAAGAGCAGCAAGAAAATATAAAAAGAGAAATAGAAAATAAAAAAAATCATAGGATGACCAAATATTAGCCATCCTATGATTTTTTATTTTTTATATAACCATTCATCAGAACGATATTTTTCTTCTAATTCTTTTACTTCTTTTATTTGTTCATCTGATAAAGTAAGTGGTTTGAATTCTATGTTTAACCCCTTTTTAAATCCTTCTTCAAATGCTTTTTCCATTTCTTCAATTGATATATGTCTATCAGAAATATCATTAATCGCTACAGCTTTATCAACAAACGCTTTTTTCATCTTATCTTTTAGACGATCATTTTTAAAAATGAACATATCGAAAAGCTCATCAACGTTAACATCTTGTAATAAGGAACCATGTTGTAAAATAACGCCTTTTTGTCTAGTTTGAGCGCTTCCTGCAATTTTTCTACCTTCAACAACTAATTCATACCAACTAGGTGCATCAAAACAAACAGCACTTCGAGGTTGTTTTAATTTTTCTCGTTCTTCTTTGGAACGTGGAATCGCAAAATATGCTTCAAAACCTAATAATTTAAATCCTTCAAGTAATCCTTCTGAAATGACACGATATGCTTCAGTTACGGTAGAAGGCATATTAGGATGTTCTTCCGAAACAATAACACTATATGTTAATTCTTTATCATGAAGAACCCCTCTACCACCAGTTTGTCTTCTTACTAATCCAAATCCTTTTTCATTAACTTTATCAATGTCAATTTCTTTCTTTAATCTTTGAAAATACCCTACAGATAACGTTGCAGGATTCCAAGTGTAAAATCTGACAACAGGGTCAATTTCCCCTCTTGATACGAAGTTTAAGAGTGCTTCATCCATTGCCATATTATAATATGGATCATGGCTTCCTGTATTTATAAAATTCCATGTCTCTGTCATAAAATAATCTCCAATCACAACATATAATTATCTATAGAAAAATATTAAATTTTACATATAAATCTTTGATAAAAATAGCCAATAAAAAATTTTGATAAATTTAGCTAACAGCCTTATAATTATAATATCGGTTAATTAGGGAGGATGCAATATGAATGTATCTTTGATTATAGCTTTAGCTATTATAGTCATAATTATTTTATATATGCTTGGAAATTGGTTTATGAATAAACGAGCAGTCACTGAACTTGAGCAGAATGAATTTCACAAAGGTTTAAGAAAAGCTCAAGTGATTGATGTTCGTGAGAAAGTAGACTATGATTACGGACATATTAATGGCGCTCGTAACATTCCAATATCAATGTTTAGTCAAAGATATCAAGGTTTACGTAAAGATCAACCTATTTATCTTTGTGATGCAAACGGTGTCGCAGGGTATCGTGCAGCACGTATCCTTAAAAAAAATGGCTATAAAGATATTTATATGTTAAAAGGTGGATACAAAAAATGGACAGGTAAGATTAAAACTAAAAAATAATCTCTTGTCTGCTTACTAACTCTTAAAGATGTTCTTTAAGAGTTTTTTAATTATTTATGTGAAAATCATTTAGAAACGTTTTCTAAAAATAGAATAAACATAAAATATTTCACTTAAGTTTAAAATAGGGAAGACCCTGTAATCAATTAAATTGGTTACAGGGTCAAAGTTTTAAATTATTCTTTTTCTTCATGTAGATTATCAAATTTTAAAACAGGTTTACGCGCTGCGGTAGTTTCATCTAATCTATCAATTATTGTACTATGTGGTGCTTCTAATACTTTATCTGGATCATTTTTAGCTTCTTCAGCAATTTGAATCATAGCATCGATAAAGTAATCTAACGTTTCTTTAGATTCTGTTTCAGTTGGTTCAATCATCATACCTTCCTCAACGTTAAGTGGGAAATAAATTGTTGGTGGATGAACACCAAAGTCTAATAAACGTTTTGCCATATCTAAGGTACGGACTCCATGTTCTTTTTGTTTAGAACCACTTAATACGAATTCATGTTTACAATATTGCTCATATGGAATTTCATAGTGGTCTTTTAAGCTAGCTTTAATATAATTAGCATTAAGAACTGCTGCTTCAGAAACCTCTCTTAAACCTTCAGCACCCATAGTTCTTATATATGTGTATGCTCTTAAGTAAATACCAAAATTACCGTAGAATGGTTTTACACGTCCAATTGAGTTTTTAATATCATTATCGTATTTAAAAGTATCTCCATCTTTGATTACCATTGGTTTTGGTAAATAACTAGCTAATTCTTTTTTTACACCAACTGGACCTGAACCTGGACCACCGCCACCGTGAGGACCAGTGAATGTTTTGTGTAAGTTTAAATGAACCGCATCAAATCCCATATCTCCAGGACGTACTTTATCCATAATGGCATTTAAGTTTGCACCGTCATAGTATAATAATCCGCCTGCTTCATGTACAATTTCACGGATTTCCATGATGTTTTTCTCGAAAATACCTAAAGTGTTAGGATTAGTTAACATAATTGCAGCAGTATTTTCATTAACAACGCGTTTTAAGTCTTCAATATCAACTTCACCACGTTCATTTGATTTAACTGTAACAGCTTTAAAACCAGCAAACGACGCAGATGCAGGGTTTGTACCATGAGCTGAGTCAGGAACAATAACTTCATCACGATGACCTTCACCATTATCTAAGTGATACGCTTTGAAAATCATTAAAGCAGTCCACTCACCATGAGCACCTGCAGCTGGTTGTAATGTAACTTCATCCATACCAGTAATTTCTTTAAGTTCTTCTTGTAAACTATACACAATTTCTAAAGAACCTTGAACTTGCTCTTCTTCTTGTAAAGGATGTGACTCTGCAAATCCAGGTATGCGAGCAACTTTTTCATTGATTTTAGGATTATATTTCATAGTACATGATCCGAGTGGATAAAACCCTGAATCTACACCAAAGTTTTTATTTGATAATTCAGTATAATGACGAACTAAATCTAATTCTGCAACTTCAGGAAACTCTGCTTTATTTTTACGAATAAATTTATCATCAAGAATACTTTCAACTGAATCTGTTTTTATATCGCTTTGAGGTAATGAGTATGCATATCTACCTTCTCTAGATCTTTCAAAAATTAATGGACTTGACTTACTTACTACCATTTAGCTCACCAGCTTTCTTAACAAATGTATCAATTTCATCTTTAGTTCTTAATTCAGTAACAGCAATTAACATATGATTTTCGAAATCTGCTGAGGCTTCACCTAAATCAAAGCCTCCAATAAATCCATGTTCTGCTAATTTTTTATTTATATCTTTGATTGGTTGATCGAATTTGACAACAAATTCATTGAATGAAGTACCATCAAGCACTTCAAAACCATTGTCTTTAAATTGATTTTTAGCATAATTTGCGTGTTCTAAGTTTTGAACTGCAATGTCGTAAATACCTTGTTTACCAAGAGCTGACATAGCAATTGATGATGCAAGTGCGTTTAATGCTTGGTTTGAACAGATATTAGAAGTGGCTTTATCACGACGAATATGTTGTTCACGGGCTTGTAAAGTTAGAACGAATCCACGGTTACCTTCATCATCTTGTGTTTGTCCTACTAATCTACCAGGCACTTTACGCATTAATTTTTTTGTAGTTGCGAAATAACCACAGTGTGGTCCACCAAATTGTGTTGGTATACCAAATGGTTGTGTGTCTCCTACTACAATATCAGCACCAAATGAACCTGGAGGTGTCAATAGGCCTAATGCTAATGGATTAGCATAAACGATAAATAATGCTTTTTTGCCTTCAATAAATGATTGGATTTTTTCTAAGTCTTCCACTGAACCATAGAAGTTAGGATATTGAACTGCTACTGCAGCAGTTTCATCGTCTACAGCCTGTTCTAATTTTTCTAAGTCTGTAATTGTTCCATCTAAATCAACTTCAACAATTTCAAATTCTTCTCTAACTTTAACGTAAGTTTTTAACACTTGAAGTGCTTGATAATGAAGACCTTTAGATACTACAATTTTATTTTTCTTAGTATGATTGAATGCTAAGATACAAGCTTCAGCAAAACTAGTAATACCATCATACATAGATGAGTTAGCTACATCCATATCTGTTAATTCACAAATCAATGTTTGGAATTCAAAAATCGCTTGTAATTCACCTTGTGAAATTTCTGGTTGATACGGTGTATATGCTGTATAGAATTCAGAACGTGAAATCATTGCATCTACAATAGCTGGAGCATAATGGTCATAAATGCCAGCACCTAGGAAAGATGCATGAGTTTCTTTAGTTACGTTTTTATTTGCAACTGTATTAAGTCTTCTTAATAAAGAAGTTTCAGCTTCACCACTAGCAATATTTAAATCTCTATTTAATAAAATATCTTTAGGCACATCTCCGAACAATTCATTAATTGAACTTGCGTCAATTTTATCTAGCATTTCTTTTTTATCTTTTTCAGTTAATGGTATATAACGATGACTCACAATACACACCCCTTAATTATTTTTCAATTTGGTTTTTCTTAACAATTTTAGCTTTAAGCTGTCTTTTACGTACTTGAACTAATAATTCACGTCCCATTTCAAATTCATCTCGCTTAATAATTGCCATAGCGATTGATTTACCTGAAGATGGTGCTTGTGTTCCTGAAGTAACTTCCCCAATTTCATTACCATCAAGGTCTAAAACAGGATAACCAGTTCTTGCAATACCTTTATCAAGTAACTCTAAGCCAACAGTTCTACGTTCTGAACCATTTTCTTTTTGGTCTTTTAACACTGATTTACCGATGAAGTCTTCTTCAATCAGTGGTTTAGCAGCAAAAGCAATTCCGCCTTCATATGGTGTGATAGATTCTGTTAAATCTTGACCATGTAATGGTAGGCCAGCTTCTAATCTTAATGTATCACGTGCACCGAGACCGCATGGAACTACATTATGTTCAATGAAGCCGTTCCAAATGTCTACTGTGTCTTTTGCTTCACAATAGATTTCAAATCCGTCTTCACCTGTATAACCAGATTGAGATAAGATAACATTTTTTCCAAATAGAGTAACGTTTTGTTGGAAATCAAATGGTTTCATTTCACTTACATCTATATCAACTAATCCGCTTACCAAATCTCTTGCTTTAGGACCTTGAACAGCTAACTGACCGAATTGATTAGATACATTTGATACTTCAACATCAAATTTAGGTGCATGTTTTTGTACCCAAGCAAAATCTTTATCTGTATTTGCAGCGTTAACAATTAATAGATAATCATTGTCGCCAATTTTGTATGTTACTAAGTCATCAATAATACCGCCTTCTTCGTTACATAAAGCAGTATATTGAGCTTTAGTATCAGTAAGGTTGTTAGTATCGTTTGAAAGTAAGTATTGGACAAATTTACTTGCATCATTGCCTTTTATAGAGATTTCTCCCATATGGCTTACATCGAACATACCTACTTCATATCTAACAGCATTATGTTCTTCTTTGATACTTGTAAATTGAACAGGCATTGCCCATCCACCGAATTCTACTATTTTTGCACCACTGTCAACATAATTTTGATACAATGGTGTTTTTTTTAATTCGCTTGTCATTAGAAAACCCCCTATAATTTTTATAAAAAACAGAGTAGCAAATAGCTACCCTGTTTATACACTTAATCCAGGAATGCGTAGCAGTATTATCCTTTTGCCTGAGAGTTTAGTAGTTAACTTGCACCTTCGGCGATAAAAATCATTGTACTTAAATTTAAGTACAATATTTTTATTCTCTCTAATACTGATCAACCGCAAGTAAGATAATTTATAATCTCATTATAAATTTCTCTGATTGTTTTATCACTATTCACTTTCATGAATGCGATTTCATTATATCTTGAAATCCTTGATAAATACAAGTTATTTAACTGTTTTTTGGATTTATCAATTGCATTTGGTCTATGTTTGTCGTTTGTTACTCTCTTAACGATGACATCTATGTCACAATCTAGCCAAAAAATGTATTTATACTGTTTCAAATAATTTAGTGATTCAATATATTCGATAACGCCACCACCTGTTGCAATAACATCGTATTTTTTTGTGCATTCAGTTAAATAGTTATATTCTATCTTCCTAAAACCGATTTCTCCAACTTCTTCAAAGATTTCTGGTATTGTTTTATTTTCCTTTATTTCTATGTATACATCTAAATCTATGAAACTTAATTGTTTTTCTAATGATAAGTATTCTCCAATAGTACTTTTACCTGTGCCCATAAAGCCGATAAGAATTATTGGCGAATTTTTTTTGTTCAATAGCATCACCCTTTTTCAAATAGTTGATTTATCTTCAAATCATAATAACTATTAATGTTATGAATTGTCTTCAATTTTAAACTATATTGAGTTGTATAAAAAGAGATGATTGATAAATATATGATAAATATGAGCATAGTATATATGCTTATAAAACCTTTATAATTATAAGTAAAGTGATTTGTCATAGTAATTCTCCCTACTTCCAATCCTTAGAAACACTCCTATAATTCCTTTATGATTGGAAATGAACTTCGCATTTAAAACATTATTTAGTAGTGTAATATTTCCTCTATTGTTACTTACAAAAATAATTTTATGATTTTGATATTTAATGAAACTATTTTGATTTTGTTGTTTGAGTAAAATTGAATGTTCATCAATTAATTTTAAAGATATTGCTTTAGAATTGGTCATTTTATTAAGGTCCAATTGAAAAAATGAATATTCTAATTGGTCAAATTCATAGGCCGCACTTAAGTAAGTATCAGTCAAACGAAATAGATGGGGTATTATAGTTAAAATAATTATAGTAATTAATAAGGATATTAGCATTTCTATAAAAGTAAATCCTTTAGTTACTGAGGTGAACACAGACCTTATTCTTGGATAAACTATTATTATTGCATATCGCATTTTTATAAATTTTAATTTCATATTTTCCTATAGTAATCCCCTTTTTTAATTCTTTAATATTATAATATTTTTGACTTGTGATGATAGCACTTTTCATATCTAAAATTTCGTATTGATTACGTAAATTGAAATTTAATTGTTGTAATAGAGGTAAAAAAATTAAAGTAATAATAGTTATAATCATAAAGCCTAATAAACTATCAATTAATAAACTTCCCCTAATTTGATAATTTAACAAATCTTATCCTTCCTTTATCAATGTTAAAAATTACTCTGTAAATATTCTCTTTAGCTTTCAAAATGATTGATCCAAAACGATTGATTTTACCTTCATTATTGAATGTTATGGTGTGTACTTTTGCAACTGAAATAATTTTAGTGCCAAATAATCCTAATTTGTATTTATTTCCATTTTGTTCAATAATATTCATTTCTGTGGCTTGTTTGCTAAATACAATTGTAATTGATTGGTTCTCAGCAATTGCTTTTGATTTTATATACTCTAATTGGGTGATAATATTTTTTACTTTTAATTCACTTTCGATTAAATCTAATTTAGTTTTTGTATAAATGCTTGGGGAAATCATAATAATTATTATTAAAATTAATAAGGTAAGCAATGTTTCAAGAAGAGTAAACGCATTAATTTTACTAGTTCGCAATAGCCTCACCATTAGATATTGTAATTGTTTCTCCCGATCTGCATTGTTTTTGTCCTTCTTTTATAAGGCCATCATTTATAAGATCATTTATATTAGAAGGTGTTCGATTATGTTTTAATGTATATGCTTCTATTTGACTATTTATCATTTTGACTTGAGCTTCACAACCTGTGGACTGGATATGAGCTGTTTGTTTTGCAATGTTTGGAATAATTAATATTAGTAATACGCTGATAATTAGTAATACTAATAACATTTCTATTAGAGTAAAGGCTTTTAACTTTTTTAAATTTTTAAAGTGATTCTTCATATTAAACTCCTTATCATTTAATATTTTGCATTAACTGAAACATTGGTAACATAATTACTAAATACAAACTAACAATGAACAAGCCTAGAAACAGAAAAATAATTGGTTGAATGATTTTTGTATGAAGAAGTGATTTTTCTTTAAATCTATTAATTAAAATACTTGAGTAAATTTTAAGTTCTATATCTAATTTGGCACTTTTTTCTCCCTGCTTTATAAATTTAATTAAGTCTTTTTGAAAACACGGCATCATAGCTAAACTATTTGCTAAAGTTTCACCTCTATTAGTTTTATCCATTAAAAATTCTCCTAGAAACCTTAAATATTCATTATCATTTTGTTTAATATATGTTGTAACAATGTCCTGTAAACTTACGCCATTTTTATAAAATAGACTTAAATCATTAGATATTTGATAAGTTTTAAAAATTTTATAATAGCTATTAAACAAAGGTATTGATGATAAAATAATTATTTTTTTAGAAGTTTCTATTCGTAATAATACTATGGTTAAAATTACAAAGATTAAAATTCAAATAGTAATGAAAAAGATTAAAAAAGCGGGAAAAGAAGTAATCATTGAGGTTAAGAATTTCTGGTAAAATGATAAATTTACATCCATAGAAATGTATAGTTGTTCAAATTGTGGAATGACAGTATAGTTTAAAACTACTATCATACACATAAAAATACAGCATAATAAGAGTGGATATTGAACAGCTTTAATTACTTGCTGTTTTGCAGATAAATTTGTCTTTAAATATTTAATGGACTCCTCTAAAGCGTTTTCTAAATTACCATATTTTTGTGAAAAATAGATTTGAGTTGTAATTGAATTTGGATAACCTATCAAATTTAATACTTCATAACATGTTTCACCTGACTTAATAGATGCTATGATTTTATTTTTTAATTCTTTATCTCTGTATTTGAAATATAGGTTGATGAACTCAAAACTCTCTAAAAGTGTGAAGCCACTTTTTAATAAGTTTGACAGTGTTTCAAGTAAGTGAATCATTTGTGCACTCGTTAAATTCTTAGATGACAATTTAAAAATATTTACTTGCAGTATCTTCACAAATTGTTCCTTCTTTAGATAATAAATTTAATTGCTGTTGTAAATTATTAAAATTATGTGGCATTGTTTGTTCATGCTCGAAGAAAAATTGTATCTGCTTTTTATCTATTGTTTCACAAATTAAGCGACGCTCATTCTGAGTAGTCGTTATTAATCTTTGATTAGAAATGATATTGATCGATTGAGTTAATTCTTGAATTGAAATTCCCATCTCAAGTAATCGAAGTAATGCACCTCTACAATTAGTGGAATGCATAGTTGATAATACAAGATGTCCACTCAAACTAGCTTGAATTACACATTTAGCAACTTCTGCGTCTCTTATTTCACCTATTAAAATAATATCAGGATCACATCTTAATATAGCTTTAAATGAACTTACGTAGTCGATACCTGCTTTTTTATTAATTGATATTTGAGTAATTCCCTTTAGTAATTGCTCAACTGGGTTTTCGATAGTGATGACATTAAGATTTAATTCTTTATATGCATGTAGAACCATTTGATACATCAGAGTGCTTTTTCCGGATCCTGTGGGTCCAGTTAATAGAATTAATCCCTGTTTTTTATTTACTAAGTGTTTAAAATCGTTAAATTCTTTATATTCTTTTTTTGCTTGAAAATATTGAGGAATTATCCTAATTACACAACTTTCTATACCTAAAGACAAAGGTAATGTTGAAATCCGTAAATAAAAAGTAGATTTAGCTTGATAAGTATAACGACCACTTTGAGCGGATTGATGAGATGAAACGTCCAAACCTGATTTGAACTTCATAAATACTAATAATTTTTGATATACATCTAAGTTGAATATTTCATAAAGTTCAAGGTAATCATTAATTCTAAATTTAATATGAACTTCATCAACTGTAGGAATAAAATGTATGTCACTCGCATTTTTTGAAATAGCTTTATTAACTATCTCTCTGAATAATAGTTTCAAAAAAACACCTCCTACATATATAAACGTAAGAGGTGAAGAATTTACTTTATTTTATTGGCCATCTAAAAATGGATTTAATTGCTCATCATCTACTGTTGTATAAGGACCATGGCCAGGGAATAATGGTAAATCGCCTTCTAATTCAAATAATTTATCTTTAATAGAATCAACCAGTGTTTCATAATCACCGCGATATAAGTCAGTACGACCTATACCATTGTTAAATAACGTGTCACCGACTACAGCGAAATCCTCAAATACATACGTCAAACTTCCAGGAGAATGACCAGGAGTATGCAGTACATTGAATTCAAATCCTTCAATATTGTACTCACCTTCATCTAAATGGTTTGGTTTAACGTCACTAGTAATTAAAGGCATACCATATTGCTTAAACTTAGCAGAACCATTTTTATCAGGATCCTTTAGAAAACTAAACTCTTCTTTATTCATGTATAAAGGTACTTCATATTTATTAACGACATCGTCTAATGCACCAATATGATCAAAGTGCGCATGTGTTAATAAAATTGCTTTTAATGGTTTGTTAATTTGATTTAATTTTTTAAAAATCTTATCAGGTTCACCAGCTGGATCGATTAATATAACACTTTCTTCATTTTCAATAAAATATGCATTAGTATCTACCAATCCTAAAGTTAAGCTTGAGATTTTCATATTATTCTCCTTGATTATCGATATGTTTTTGAACTGATTTTAGTTTATCGTTCATTTTACGAGATTTATCGCGTCTATCATCTATACGTAAGTTTGTGCAAACTCTATCAATACCTTTATTAAACGGCAATTCATGGATTGCTTGTACTACTTCGAATAAGTCTTTTAAATCCCCTTCGATTAGAGTATTCATTGGAGTTAATTGATAATCAATTTTGCCTTCTTGTTTAAAACTTTCTAATTTCATTTGTATCTCTGCAATATATTTACTAACACTTGGTCCTTCAGTTCCAACTGGAATAATAACTACATCAACAATAGCCATTATTTAACACCACCCTTTTCTAATATATATGTTTTAATTAGCCCTGCTGCACCAGTTATTCCTGCATCATTACCTAGTTGAGCTTGAACAATTTCAGTATCTTTTTGAGCCGGAGTGAATGTTAAGTTGTGGTACTCAGTTTTTATATTTTCGATTAAAATCAAACCAGCTGTTGACATACCTCCACCTAAAACGATGTATTTGGGATTGCTTGTTGCGCTAATAATACTACATAAATAAGCGATGTGGTTTGCCACTTTTTCAGTAATAAAGATACAGAATTGATCACCTGCTTTAGCGGCATCAAATACGGCTTTAGCTGTAACTTTATTGTCTTTTATTAACGGTAATATTGATGATTTAAACGTTAATTTTGGATAATAAAAATTAACCAAATTAACGACACCAGTAGCTGAAGCAACAGTTTCTATACAACCTGATTTACCACAATTACAATTAAAGCGTTGATCAAAATCAGTTCTGATGTGACCTATTTCTGCTCCTGATCCATTATGGCCATGGACAAGTTCACCATTAGAGATAATACCTCCGCCTAAACCGGTACCTAATGTTATAGCAACTACATCGTCAGCACCTTGACCTGCACCTTTATGTTTTTCTCCTAATGCCGCTACATTAGCATCATTATCAACATACACAGGACAGTTAATAAATTCACTAAATATTTGTCGAACATTTACACTACCTGGCCAATGCAAATTAACTGCCCCATTAACAATGCCAGTTTCAAAATCAACAGGCCCTGGTACACCAATTCCAACGCCAATGACATCATCAATTTTTAATTGGTGAGTTGAAAGTGTTTCGTTAAATGAATCATAGATATTCTTTAATAATGTTTTACCCGTGTGGTCAGACGTATCTGTTTTAATAGACCATTTGTGTAGTTGTTCGAGTTCGCCATTGAATATTCCCAGTTTACAAGTTGTCCCACCAATATCTGCTGCTAAAATAATATTTTTCATTTATCCTCATTCCTTCTTTGGTTAATTAATAAAATACATTTTAGGTATTCATCTTTAGATAATAGTTCATAATGATATAATGATTTTATTTCTTGTAGCATCATTTCATACATGTCGTTTGGATTTTTAAAATAGATAATAAATCCATAACGCTTTAAAAGCTGTAATACATCATAGAAATTTTTAATTTCTCGATTCATTTGATTGATCCAACTCTTTTTTTAAATTTTTATAATCATTATCGTCAGAATTAATAGTTAAAGCTTTTTTTACATATTTGAGTGCTTTTTCATTATCATCAAGTGCTCTATTTGCAATTGCAAGTTCATAGTTCAAAAGACCAGAATTTGGATGGTTTTTTAAACCACGTTCCCAATCCGCCATGCCCTCTGCTCTAGAACTTGTAGCTGCAGTTATAAGCCCTTTTAAATAATACGTTCGATCGTCATCATAACCTTTGTCAATTGTATGGTTTACAATTGAACTTGCCTCTTTATAATTATAGTCTAATATAGCATCCTCAATTAATTTATCATAAATATTTTCTTCTTTAATAGTAAAAATTCTTACTTGTAATGCAACAAACAAAACAAGCAATATAATTAAGAAAATCCAAAATAAATTACGATTGTGTGTGAAATAATAACCAATTAAAGTGATTAAAACACCACCAATAAATCCTCCTAGATGAGCCATAATATTAATATTAGACATAAATAATGATAAAACAATTAGCACTAATAATGCGATTAACATTTGTCCAATTGTTTTTTTAGAATAGGTCTTACTTACAAACATCATTGCAAAAATTGAGCCTATTAGCCCGAAAATAGCTCCACTAGCACCTACAGATACAGTATGAAGATTAAATGATAGTGAAATAAAATTTCCGAGTAAACCAGAAATCACATAAATCCCTAACATTCTTAATGGGCCGACTATAGATTCGACTATCTTACCGAAAATAAATAATGACAGCATATTCATTAGAATGTGCTCAAAATTAAAGTGTAGAAACATGGATGTTATAAGACGATACCATTCGCCATGAACGACGTTAAAGTGTACTAATCCACCTAAATCTAACAATTTAACATCGGAAAAATGATTTAGATAAAGAATCATTATTAGCCATATTAAAACGTTAATTATGATTAACCCATATGTCATAGGTGTAAAACGCAACATATGTTTATCAATTGGATTTTGTGACAATACACGTCGCTTATAGTAATTTGATAGTTTGTTATCTTGTCTAAACATTAATTTAGTTAATATATTATTATGAATCAATTTATGTAAATCATTGTTATTTGAAATACACATGCTTTCTATTTTAATGGGACTAGAGTCAGCGGATTTGATATTATCAAATATTTGATCTGTGAAATAATAATATTTAACGCTTTTCAATTTAAAATTGAGGTCATCCTCATATTGTTGATAATTATCCAACATTTTAGCTTTATCAAACTGAATTTCTTGGTTCGAAGCGATATCTTTCCTAAATATCACTAGCTTGTTTTTCTTTTTATGTATAAGCCAAATTTCACTATCATTTTTATCAATATTTACAATGTGATAATTGTGATATTTTATAAAATAATAGATTGACTTCCAGAAGTATTTTTCTGTATCCATTAATTCCTCCAAAATTTAAGTATTGAAAATTATTAATTTTTCAACAGGTTGATCATGGGATTCGATTTCAAACTGTGTTAATTGTAGGTCATAAATTAAACTAATAGTATTGGCATTTGAATCACTTAAGAAGCGATCATAATATCCTCCACCATAACCTATTCGATAACCATCATCTCTAAAAGCAACTCCAGGAACAACAATTAAATCTAATTGATCAGTAATTTCAGTGTCATCATTAACATATAATAAGCCTTTTTCATCTTTTTCAAGACGGTTTAAAGATAATAGTTGTTTAAAATTCATTTCTTTTAATTTGTAGTTTGTATTAGGAACAAAGACTTTCTTACCATCAGATAACATCGTTTCGATGATGGGATAAGTATCTACTTCATGAGTCATAGATAAAACAATACCTATTCTTTTCGCATTTTTATATTCAGTATTATTGATTAATTGATTCTTCAACCATGCGTCTGCACGAAGTTTGTGTTCTTTATCTAATTGTTTCATTTGAGATAATATTTCTTTTCTAATCTCTTTTTTACTCATAACATCCCCACTCTCTAAACACTATATATATTATAACGTTATTAAAAGATGATGTCATTTAGATGAAATAAAAAAAGGAGCTAGACAGAATCCATTATGGATTCATAGTCTTGCCCCTGTAAGGATGACTTGAGCCGAAAAACGCAACTCTAGCGTTTAACTATCAAGTCGGCTACTGCAAATTAGCAATGTAGTCTTATAATATTATTTTTGAAACAAACTCTTTAGATGAGTTATTATTTAGTTTCACGGTGTAAAGTGTGTTTATTATCACGTGAACAATATTTTTTCATTTCAACACGTTCAGGATTAGTTCTTTTGTTTTTAGTAGAAATGTAGTTTCTATCTCCACATTCTGTACAAGCTAATGTTACATTTACGCGCATGTTAAATCCTCCTTACCTTTTCTAAATACGACTTTATTATCATACCACTTAGTACAATAATTGAAAAGTATTATTTTTTATACATTAATAATTTCAATCAATTAAAAGTGAATTGGTTACTTTTTATCATCAAAATAATAATTAATGACGTCTCTACCTAAATCTCCGCCATTTAACCATGGTGGTGGAACGGGTTGATTGGTGTAAACAATTGAAAATGATAGTTTAGGGTTATTGATTGGTGCATAACCTATATATGTTGAATTAACTCTTGATTCACCATCTTGGAATACTTCGGCAGTACCAGTTTTCCCTGCAGAAGGTACTTTTGTTTTGTGGAAACTTGAATAGCCTGTTCCATCTTTTTCATTGAATGCCATTTCAAATCCTTTTTGTACTTCTTTAATTTCATCTTCTGAATTATTTACTTTGTTTAAGACATTGCCTTTAATTTTTTGTTTAACTGGACCTATGTCATCACTATTTGTAGCATCATGAATTGCTAATCCAATGTGTGGTTGAATTCTATAACCATCATTAGCTATTGTAGAAACGTACTGTGATAATTGAATTGGACTATATGTGTCATATTGACCAATTGATAAATCAAGATAATTGCCTGAATTGTTTGTTAATGGTTCAATTTGACCTATTGTTTCATTTGGCAAGTCAATACCTGTTTTAACTCCCAATCCGACTTGATTAAGCCCTTTTCTTAATTTCTGGCCAGCTTCACTTATATCTGTAGGTAAGCCCATTCCACTATAGTAAGGATCTCCGGCTAATTTAAGAGCAGTTTTAAACATATATACGTTTGAAGAGTGCATTAATGCTTCTTTATCATTAATTCTGACTTTATCATTTTTATTAAAGTATGAGCGCTTTGTTAATCCACCTTTAAAATGAAGTGGCTCATCTATCATTTCCTCGCCAACTTTAATCGCATTATTTTGATATCCAGCTAATAGGGTTCCACCTTTTACTGAAGAACCAACTGCAAATTGACCAGTAAAGTTCCCTAAATCATAATCTGTTAGCTTACCATTTTTATCGATTTGTTTTCCTGCCATAGCTAAAATATCGCCATTTTTAGGATTTTGCACTACAATAAGCGCGTTATCCATATCTTTAGCACCTTGACTGCGTAACGTCTTGATTTGATTTTCTAATAAAGATTCTACTTTCTTCTGTAAGTCTATATCAATTGTTAACTGTAAATCATCGCCTCTAGATCCAGGATTAATGACTTCAGAGTTTATGACTTTTCCAGATTTATCAGTAGTATATTTCATTTCTTTTTTCTTACCACGTATAATATCTTCATATTGATACTCTAAATAGGATTTACCAACTCTATCATTTCGAGAATAACCTTTAGCTAAATATTGTTCGGTCAATTCTTTAGGAATACCTTCACTTGATGTAGATACACTACCAAATATACTTCTTAATGTATCACCATAAGGATAGCGTCGGTCCCAATCCATAGTTGTATTTACACCTGGAAGACTATCAAGTTGTTGTGACACTGCAGCATATTCTTTTTCACTTACATCCTCATTCTTAATTGTTTGCGGGTTCATGGTAGAACCAGCAGACATTTCACGATAAATTGCTAAAACTCGTAAGTCTTTTTTTGATAAACTATTAATTTGTTTGTCTCCAACCTTTTTATATAATTGTTTATCATATTGATCTTGGGTAATACTACCTTCATTTAACATTGAAGTTTCTTTTTTCATTAATTTGTCTACTTCATCTTGGTGTTTCTGAATCCAAAAATCTTGTTTATCTCTTTCAGTAATTTTGTCAGTTTTCATAGTAATGAGAGATGACAATTTTTTTGCAGTATCGAGCATATCTTTTTGACTTGTTTTCCTAGATCTTGTGTATGTAATCGTTAGTTTAGAAGCATTATCTACTAATACTTTTCCATTCCTATCAAGAATTCTTCCCCTAGGAACAGATTCATTTACAGTTATGTTTTCATCGTTTTTTACTAGTTGGCTGTATTGGGAGCCTTGCGCAATTTGTAAATATCCTAACCTTAAAACTATAATTCCAAATATAACTACAATAGCACCAAACACAAAACTTATTCGTTTATTCATTGTGTGCTTTATTTTTTCGTCATTAGACTTTTCCTTTAACCTTTTAAGCAAGATAACCTACCTCAATTATTAAACATGTTTACTCATAAATGATATATGAAAATCAAACATATTACCATCATTTTAATAAAAAAAGTGGCCTCTTATAGAGACCACATGTTAAATAGGAGATATAGAATTATTTTGTTGCATTGTATAATTCGTCAACTTTTTCCCAGTTAACAACATTCCAGAAAGCACTAATATAATCTGGACGTTTGTTTTGATATTTAAGGTAATATGCGTGTTCCCAAACATCTAAACCTAAGATAGGTGTTTTACCTTCCGTTAATGGGTTATCTTGGTTAGGTGTAGTAACAATTTCTAACTGACCATTGTTAACTACTAACCATGCCCAACCTGAACCGAAACGAGCTGCTGCTTTGTCAGCGAATTCTTTTTTGAATTCATCTAAAGAGCCCCATTGTTCTTTGATTTTATCAACAACAGTACCTTTTTCTTCAGAATTAGGAGTTAATAATTCCCAGAATAATGAGTGATTTAAGTGTCCGCCACCATTATTACGAACAGCTGTTTGAATATCTTCAGGTACACTATCTAAATTAGCAACAATTTCTTCAATTGATTTAGATTCAAGATCTGTTCCCTCAACTGCAGAATTTAATTTGGTAACATACGTGTTGTGGTGTTTGTCATGATGGATTTCCATAGTTTGTTTGTCAATGTGTGGTTCTAATGCATCTGCTGCATATGGTAAATTTGGTAATTCAAAAGCCATAATTAATCATCCTCCTAAAAATTCGTTACATTTATAATAACAAGTTATTAACTAAGCAACAAAATATTTGCTTGCAACTAATATTAATACGCTTATTATCATCTTACTTTTATAATATAACTCAAAATGATAACTTTTAAACATAATTACAGACTATAATTGGTTATTTTTAAATAATTCCTACTTTTGACCTATGTATATCAAATTTTTTTAATTACATTTAATTTTAAGATTGTTAAATTAAACTGGAGTATGAATTGTTTTCTATTTTGTAAATCTATTAAATTTTTAATGGAATTTCAGTCAACTGACTCAAAAAAACTGAGAAAGCTACAATTAACACTTTCTCAGTTTAGATTGCTAATATATATTTGCAATTTTGTCTTACAATAATTCATTTTTAAATTATTTAAGTATATTAGCAAAAACAATTGATATTTATAATTCATAAAATTTTATTTTGAGTTTTGTTTTTGACATTCTTCGCATACGCCATAAACTTCTAATTTATGGGTGTGAATATCTACATTAGGTAGATACACCTTTATTTGATCAATTGGGCAAAAATCAATGACTTTAGTATCACCACAATTTTCACAAATAAAGTGATGATGGTGATGATTCATACAAGCAATTCTAAATTTCATTTCACCATCTAATTCAGTACTCTCAATAATTTTTAAGTCTTTAAATAAATGTAAATTACGATAAATTGTATCGAAAGAGATACCTGGATAATCTTTGTCTAATTGTTGTTGAATATGTTTTGCATTAATGTATTTATCTTCTTTAACAAAAATATTAATCATATCTTCACGTTTCTTAGTATATTTCAAACCATTATCTTTTAAAATTTTAATTGCATCATTTGTATTCATAAGTTATTGCCCCTTTTTAAGTCTTACAATTGATTTTTGGAATAACATTGTAAGTCCTAATAATAAAACTAATAGTACTACAATAACACCACCTGGTGAAATATTCATATAAAATGCTAAAACAAGGCCCATTATAACTGAAAATTCGCCAATTATGACACTTAAAATGATTAATTGTTTGAAACCTTTAGTTATTCTCATTGCTATAGCAATGGGTAATGTTATTAATGCACTGACTAAAAGTATGCCAACCACTCTCATTGAAGCAGAAATTACCATAGCCACTATAACTATAAATAAAAATTGAATCCATTTAGGAATATTTATAACTCTACTATATTCTTCGTCAAATGAAAGTATAAATAATTCTTTATAAAATAAAGTAATAAATAAAACAACGACAATTGATATAACTACAACCGTTAATAAATCACTAAGGCTGACCGCACTTATGGAACCAAATAGTAAACCTACAATTTCTTGGTTAAATCCATCTGCAAGAGAAATAAAAATGGCACTTAGTGCAATCCCTGCGCTCATAATAATTGGTATGGCAATCTCTTGATAATTAGAATACGATGTTCTTAACTTTTCAATTAAAAGCGCACCTACGATAGCAAATAATATACCAAACCACATAGGATTAATAATAGCTAGTGCGGGTGACAAAGTTAGTATAAACATGCCAAATGAGATGCCGCCTAATGTAACATGGCTAAGCGCATCTGCAATCAAAGATAATCTTCTTACAACTATAAAAGCCCCAATTAAAGGTGCAATAAATCCAATTAAAATACCACTAAGTAATGAATATCTCATGAAGTCGAAATTTAATAACGCTTCAATCATAGATATCACCACTTACTTGTTTAATTAATACATTCATTTTGTTACTCCTAATATATTAAATTTTAAACTTCACAACATTCTCTATTATGTTGATGATCTACAAATTTAATGGGGTGACCATAAATTTTAGAAATTTCAACTTCGTCTAGTCTTTTGAAGTCCTCGGTTGATCCATGGAAATGTAAATGTTTATTTAAGCATGCTACTTTTGTTGCTGTATCAGCTACAACGCCAATGTCATGTGTTACTAATATAATCGTTATACCTTCATCTTTTAATTTTTCAAGCGTTTCATAAAATTCACTTACATGTTTTGCATCAATACCATTTGTAGGTTCATCTAAAACTAAGACAGAAGGATTGGAGATTAAAGCTCTCGCAATTAATACACGCTGTTGTTGTCCGCCGGAAAGTTCTGCAATATTTTTGTTGATAAGATGATTGATATTTAATCTTGTTAAAACTTTATCGACAAGTGCTTCATCTTTTTTATTAAATTTTTGAAATAACTTTTTAGTTTTAGTAAGACCACTAAGTACCACTTCTTTAACACTTGCTGGAAATCCAGCATTAAAAGCTGTAGCTTTTTGTGATACGTAACTTATCTTTAAAGCAGATTGATTTTGCTTTTTATATGATTTACCATCTATATATATTTCGCCCTTTTGCAACGGAAGCAACCCTAATATGATTTTTAGTAAAGTAGACTTACCTGCTCCATTGGGACCCACAATTGCTAAAAATTCACCTTTATTTATGTGTATATTAATATTTTCTAAAACTTGTTTATTATCAAATTGATAATCGATATTTTTTAATTCAAAAACAGGTTGATTCATTATTTCACCTCGTTTAATACTATACAATTAAGTTTGGAAGTTGTAAATAGTAATGTTTACGACTTGATTTGAAAGATAATAAAATGGAGCGATACAGAATTATTGTAAAATTCAATGTATCACTCCTGTGAAAATTATTAAGTCTGTGAAAAGTTAAGGTCTAACGCTTCTTAAGGTTATACAGCTATTGCTTTATTTCATCATAGCCCTAAATATTAATAGTTGATTCAGCTTCCAATTAATAGTAATTATTGTTGAAGAATTTTATCTTTTAATTCTGAATCAAATTGTTGTGCTTTTAACATCTCTATCTCAAATTTATAAGGTGGTTTTTTATTTTTTTTATCTTCACCAACATAGGGTGTTTCTAAAATTTTAGGAATATCTTTGAAAACATCATGGTGTACTACATAATTTAATGCGTCAAATCCAATGTGACCGAATCCAATATTTTCATGTCTATCTTTATGAGCACCTTGCTCATTTTTACTATCATTAACATGAACCACTTTTATTCGATCTAAGCCAATAATTTTATCAAATTCATTTAATACACCATCAAAATCCTCTTTAATGTTATATCCAGCATCATGAGTGTGACATGTATCGAAACAGATTGATAATCGATCATTATGTGTGACGCCATCAATGATCTGAGCAATTTCTTCGAACGTGCGTCCTACTTCAGATCCTTTTCCAGCCATAGTTTCTAGAGCGATACGCACATCATTATCATGAGTTAAAACTTCATTCAAACCTTTAATAATCTGTTGAATACCTTTATCAGCACCAGCGCCCACATGTGAACCAGGATGTAGAACAATATCTTTAGCACCTAAAGCTTGTGTTCGTTCAATTTCATTTTGAAGGAAATCTACCCCTAATTGAAAGACTTCCGGTTTTGTAGTGTTAGCGATGTTTATAATATATGGAGCATGGACGACTAAATTAGATAAACCATATTTATCCATGGCCTCATGTCCTTTTTCGATATTTAAATCCTCTATGCTCTTTCTTCTTGTGTTTTGAGGTGCGCCAGTATAAATCATAAATGTAGACTCACCAAATTTGTGTGCTTCTTCTGCAGAACCTTCTAACATCTTTTTACCACTCATGGAAACATGTGACCCAAGTAACATTGCTTTCACCTAACCCTTTTTATTATTTTTTCGTTGTTGTCTATTTTGTCTTTTACTAAATTGTTTTCTTTCTTGTCTCTTCATTCTTTCGACTTCTTGTTTGAATTTCTTTTTATAACCTGGTTTGACTTTATTTTTAGTCTTACTTCGCACTTTATGCTTCACTTCGTTCGTTAAGTGATCGTCTTTTCTTACACGCTTACGTCGAGTATTATGTGCTTTAATTGGTGTTAATTCATTATTTTTAACATCAACATTTTCAAAATGGTAGCCTTTATCTTCAATTAGTGTGATTAAATGTTCTTCATCCGGACTATAGAGTGTTATTGCCACACCTTTATAATTACCTCTACCTGTTCTGCCCACACGGTGTGTAAAGAAGTCAATATCTTTAGGTACGTCAAAATTAATAACATGACTAACGCCTTCAATGTCTATACCTCGAGAAGCTAGATCACTTGCGATTACAAATTGAAACTCTAAATTGCGTATACGTTTCATTTGTTGCTTACGCTCTCTTGGTGTTAAACCTCCGTGTATCATGCCAACTTTAATTCCAGCAGCATTGAGTGAATTTGCCAGCTCATCCGCATTATCTCTACTATTACAGAAAACGATACCTAGGTATGGATTTAAAATATCGATTAATTGAAGTGTTTTATCTACTTTTTCAGTTCCTTTAGTTGGAATTAAATAGAATTCAATATTTTTTTTATTTTGAGACTTGGAATCCACTTCTACATATTCCGGATTGCTTAGATATTTATTTAAAAATGGTTGTAATGATTTAGGAATTGTAGCACTGAAGACAGCTATATGTGAATTTTCATCTAAGCGTGAAGCAATTAAATCTACATCTTCAATTAATCCTAAATCAATCATTAAATCAGCTTCATCCACTATAAGATAAGATGCCAAATGCGCATGTAGATGCCCACTTTGAGCTAGATCATTAATTCTAGTCGGTGTTCCTATTACTAATTGCGGTTGATTACTTGTACGCTGTCTATCTTTCTCAATATCTGTACCACCAATAAACAAACTAACTTTAATGCCCTGTTTAAAAGTAGCTAGATGATTTGCTGCCTGATATAACTGTTGTGCTAATTCTCTTGTAGGTGCCACCACGATAGATTGAGGTTCTTTATTTTCAACATCTATTTTATCTATTAACGGTAATAAAAATGCATGCGATTTCCCTGTACCTGTTTGAGATTGACCTATTAAATTTACGCCTTTTTTAATTCTTGGAATTATTCTATTTTGTATTTCAGTTGGTTTATCAAATTTTAAGTCTTTAATTGCTTCTATAAGTTTTGAGTCTAAATTAAATAATTCAAATGGGTGAGTTGCCATCGATTTGGCCTCCTTAAAATATTCAGTTGAAGTTGTTTTAATTCAATTTACATGTAGTTGAATGGATCGGTATTGATATTAGAAGCATCAATTGGAAAATCTATACTTTCATCATATAGCCATTGTTCTAATAATTCTTTAAGTCCCTCTCTCATCACATACTCACTGTAATGATTGATATCTAAAATGGTCATACCATACGTTTGTGCATCTAATGCATCGTGGTGTTTAACATCTCCAGTTATAAAGATGTCTGCACCTTTGTTAAATGCAAGTGCCTCATAACCAATTCCCGCACCACCGATGATAGCTACTTTTTGGATATGTTTATTAGCATCGCCTGTATATCGAACACTTGGGATATCAAGTTCATGTTTCACAAATTTTACAAAGTCTGTTAATGACATCGCATCTTCTAAAGTGCCAATTTTGCCAAGACCATAATTTGCAGTTTTAGTCATTTTAATAAAATCATAGACAGGAGTTTCATAAGGATGATTGTCTATAATTGCTTTTTCAGCTAATGCATATTGGCTAGCTTTAATCATGAATTCAATTTTAACTTCATTTACATATTCTATGTTATTCAGCTGACCTAGATGTGGATTAGCATTTCCTACAGGTTTAAATTGGCCTTTACCTTCAGTTTCATAAAAACAATACTCGTAATTACCTTCTTTGGCAAGTCCATGTTTATCAAGACTATCTTTAAAGTTTTCTACATTATCCTTAGGTATATATGTTTGAACTTTATAATACGTTTCATTCTCTTGATTTAAAAATTGTATATCTTGCAATTTTAATTTATTAGCCAACATTTGGTTAACACCGTAAACGTAATTGTCTAGATTTGTGTGCAACGCAATAAGGTTGATATTGTGACGAATTATTTTTTTAATTAATTGACCATAGCCATCATCAATGATTGATTTTACCCCTTTAAAAATCAAAGGATGGTGAGCAATAATCGTATTATAGCCTTTGTCGATAGCTTGGTTAACAATCACATCTGTACAATCCAAAGTCGTTAATATACCATTGATTTCAGATTCATGATTACCTATAAGTAATCCAACATTGTCCCAATTCTCAGCTGTCTCTAATGGCACATGTGTATCGATAATAGACATTAATTGTTTAATTTTCATTATTTAACACCTCTGTTATTAATGATATATCATTATCTATCTCTTTAAGTCTCTCATGATGTAACTCTGAATTCAATTGATTACGAATGTGATTTAAAGCTTCTAATTCATGACGCCATTTTTTATAAAATATTTCATTTTTATTTTGTAATAATTTCGGTCCAAATTTTAATTCTTTTTTGTCTAAATGTTCCTGATGACCCATATGCGCTGCAACCACAATTTCATAGATATGTCCTTTCTCTTCTAAAATGACTTCTTCTATGATTTGGTAATTCAGTGTCATGAGCGTGTATCTTAATACTTCAGTTTGAATATTACTTTGTAAGATTAATCTAGGACCATTTGCTAAGTGAATGCGTCCTTCATTCAATATTCTTGCTATAAGCGGACCACCCATGCCACAAATTGTTATATTTTGAATAGATTCATTCTGACGAAGTACACTTAATCCGTCCCCTAATCGAACATCGATAACATTATTGAGCTGATTATCTGACACATTCTTTTTCGCTGCTTCAAAAGGCCCTTTTATGACTTCACCTGCAATAGCATGTGTAATTAGACCATGTTGAATCGCATAGATAGGAAGATAGGCATGGTCTGAACCAATGTCAGCTAAGTTTCCCGGAACAAGATAGTTGCACACAGTAGTTAATCTTTGGTTTAAAGTTATCATAGATATCTCCTTTACTATAAAAAGAGACTGGGACAAAGTTAAGTGTCTCAGTCTAGCATTTTTCTAAAGCACATTATAGTAACACCTATAACAAAGTGTAATCATTACTAATTCGACTCGTATATAAGTGTTCAATCTATAATGTGTAATGAAAAATAAATCAATTTAAACTCGAATTATTTTATTTATTAATCCATAAAGTCTTTTAGTCGCTTGCTACGACTTGGATGTCTAAGCTTTCTTAAAGCTTTAGCTTCAATTTGACGAATTCTTTCACGCGTAACACCAAAGACTTTACCAACTTCTTCAAGTGTTCTTGTTCGACCATCATCTAAACCAAATCTTAAGCGTAAAACATTTTCTTCACGGTCAGTAAGCGTATCTAAAACATCTTCTAATTGTTCTTTTAAAAGTTCGTAAGCTGCATGATCAGATGGACTTTGCGCCTCTTGGTCTTCAATGAAGTCACCTAAATGACTATCATCTTCCTCACCTATTGGCGTTTCTAATGATACTGGTTCTTGAGCAATTTTAAGAATTTCACGTACTTTTTCTGGAGGTAAATCCATCTCTTCTCCGATTTCTTCAGGTGCAGGATCACGACCTAAATCTTGTAATAATTGTCTTTGAACACGTATTAACTTATTAATTGTTTCAACCATGTGAACTGGAATTCTAATTGTACGTGCTTGGTCGGCAATCGCTCTTGTAATTGCTTGTCGAATCCACCAAGTTGCATAAGTGGAGAATTT
Organism: Staphylococcus sp. GW821-FHT11H10; assembly: GCF_058807855.1. Lineage (NCBI taxonomy): Bacteria > Bacillati > Bacillota > Bacilli > Caryophanales > Staphylococcaceae > Staphylococcus > Staphylococcus sp. GW821-FHT11H10. The sequence goes on from NZ_JBXARC010000008.1 coordinate 68,760, forward strand.
AAATCCTTTACTAAAATCAAATTTCTCAACAGCTTTTATTAATCCCATGTTACCTTCCTGAATTAAATCTAGGAATAACATGCCACGACCTACATATCTTTTTGCAATACTTACAACAAGTCGTAGGTTAGCTTCTGCTAAACGAGACTTAGCAATCTCATCACCTTGCTCAATTCGTTTAGCTAATTCAATTTCTTCTTGAGCACTTAGTAGATTAACTCGGCCAATTTCTTTTAAGTACATTCTTACAGGGTCATTAATTTTGACACCTGGAGGGGCACTTAAATCATTTGGGTTTAATTTTTCATCAGTATCTGAGCTATCTTTCTCATTTACTAAACTAATATCATTATCATTTAATTGGTCAAAGAAATCATCCATTTGATCAGAATCCATATCGAAATTTTGCAATTTTTCGGCTATTTCCTCATGACTAAGGTGACCTTCCTTTTTACCTTTATCGATTAATTGTTTCTTAACATCTTCTAATGTTAATGTCGGATCTATTGTTTGTTTTTTAATTTTAACTTGGTTATCAGACATGAAAAGGCCTCCCAATAGTAATATATGCTTTCAAACAAGATATTTAATTATATAATATTTCAATATAATAAGAAAAGTATTAATAAAAATTCATAATAATGGTAACATTTCATATTCAATATTTGAATGTTTAATATCAATTATATTTAAACGACATCACATTAATTAAATATTACTTATGTTCCATATCTACCCGTTAAAAACGCATAATAACCATTATACAATAATGGTTATTAAATAGAAATACTATTTATATGATTTATTAAAGTATGCATTTTCATAGCAGTTTTATAGTAATAGTTACATACGAGCTTTATTTTTATTAACGATTTGTTCCAAATAATATTTTTGCAATTCTACGTCGCCTATCCGTGACGCTTCACGTAATTTATGATTTAATTCTTCAAGTGTATCTCCATACTTTGATTCATTGATGACATTCATGTAATCTTCTATTTCACTATCATAAGGTTCTTGATTTATATCATAATTATCCAAAGCGATAATTGCATCTCTCAAATTATCATTATCTGTGTAAAGTATCATATCGCTAATTGTATAACTGTCATTTTCAGCGTAAAAATCTTCTAAAACACTATATATACGTTTGAAAAATTGATTATCAAAGTCATCACTTTCAAGTTGCTTATGATAATTTAAGAATAAGTCTTTATCATTCATAAAATGTTTAAGTAAGGCTCTTTCAGCACTTTCATGTTTTGATAAATGACTAAATAAATTATTTGAGTTATTTTGTATTTCAATATCATATGATTGATAATCATTAATATAAGGCTCGCTAGGAATATATTGTTGTTGATTCAATACATTGCTATTTAGAGTATTAGAATCCACATTAAATAAATGTGCTACATCTTTGATTATCTTATTCTGCAAAATTTGAGAATTCATTAATGCAATATCTTGGGTAACTTCTTTAAGATAGCGTTCATAAGCTAAGTCATTATTAGCAATTTCATCTTTGTGTTTATTTACTTTATAAATGATAAATGATTTCTTTTCATTATTTACATATTCAAGAAATTTTTCATTACCATATTTTGTTATATACTCATCTGGATCCATATCTTTAGGTAATTGAACAACAAAAACATTGAATCCTTGTTGTAGAAGGTGTTGCCCAGTTTTAATTGTTGCTTCTTGACCAGCGAAATCACCATCAAACATTAGAGTAATATGAGATGTTAATTTTTTAAGAACAGTAATGTGTTCATCTGATATAGCTGTTCCCATACTTGCGATGACTGGTTTTAGTCCTGATGAATCGGATTTAATTACATCCATAAATCCTTCTAATAATATGGCTTCATCATTTTTTCGTATATGTTTTCTAGCATTATCAAGATTATATAATAATCTTCTCTTTTGAAATATGGGTGTTTCCGGGCTGTTTAAGTATTTAGGTTCTTGATTATTGTATGTTCTACCTGAATAGCCCACAATACGACCCTGAGCATTATTTAAAGGGAACATAATGCGATCTCTAAATCTATCAAAATAGCTGAAATTTTCTTCATTTCGCGATAAAAGACCAGCTTCGTACGCGAGTTCTATATCATAACCTTTTTGTTGTAAAAAGTCATGACAAAAGTGAGTATGATTAGGAGCATAACCAATACCACGTGATTTAATAAGCTCTTCAGTAAAACCACGTTTTGTTAGATAATTTAATGCCTCTTCACCTTCTACTGTCTTAAGCAAAGCATATTGATAGTATTCATGCATTAATTCATGCATCTCAATCATTGTTAAATCATTCGATGCTATTTGACTTGTATAGTCACTACTATTACCAATATCAACTGAAATGTTAATTCTTTCTCCTAACTCTTTTACAGCCTCTACAAATGATAAATCTTTTATCTCTTGAGTAAATTGAAAGACATTACCACCTTTTTTACAACCAAAGCAGTGACAAATTTGTTTATCTTCAGATACAGTAAACGAAGGAGTCTTCTCATCATGAAAAGGACACAAACCAATGTAATTGCGTCCTCTCTTTTCTAATTTTACATATTCACTTACTAAATCCAAAATATCGGTCTTATCTTTAATTTCATTAATTACTGATTGTTCAATACGCAATATATATCACCTATAAATTGTAGTCATAATATTATACTTTGTTTAAAGATAAATTAAAACTATTTTGATTGGCTTTCGATTATGTTAATAACATCATTAGCTGTTTCTTCAATTGCTTTATCTGATACATCAATGACTGCACATCCAATTCTGTCTACGATATCTTCGAAGTATTTAATCTCTTCTTTAATACGTATTTCATTAGCGTATCTTGCTGAATCACCTAATCCAAGTTGTTTCAAACGTTGTTTTCTAATACGATTTAATTTTTCTTCACTAATTCTTAAAGCGATGCATTTTGATGAGTCAATGTCAAATAACATGTCCGGTGGCGTTACTTCAGGTACAATTGGAACGTTCATTACTTTATAACTTTTATGGGCTAAATATTGAGATAAAGGAGTTTTAGATGTTCTTGAAACACCAATTAATACTATATCCGCTTTAGGTAATCCTTTAGGGTCTTTTCCATCATCATATTTTACCGCAAATTCAATTGCATCAATTTTCTTAAAATATGCGTCATCTAAACGATGGACTCTACCAGGTTGATTATATGGATTCTCTTCAAAAGCATCTTTCAAATAGCCCATTAATGGTCCCATAATATCAATAGAACGTAACTTATTAGTACCTATCTTACTTTCCATATAAGTTTTCATTTCTGGTTTAACTAGCGTATAAACTATAATTGCATTTCTGTCATTTGCTACTTGAATAACTTCATCAATGTCCTCTTTTGTCTCGATATAGGGATACCTTAAAAATTCATGTTTACATTCCTTTGGATTGAATTGAGAAATACATGCTCTTGCTACTAATTCAGCAGTTTCTCCAATTGAATCAGATGCGATGATTATCTTTATATTCTCCATCGTTCTACCACCTATTCTTTAAATAATGATACAAATAATTTTGCAATTGTTGTTTTTGAAATTCTACCAGTGACTTGATATTTATTATTACCTTTATTTTTCACAATGGGTATTGAGTCGATTTCTTTTTCTATCATTTGATCTGCAGCATATATAATAAGTTCATCTTCTTCTAAATAAGTTAAGTTAGGCATTCTAGACATGTTTACACTGATAGGCATTGTATGAATATCCTCTCCAATCATAGATGCTCGTAACAAATCCTTTCTTGAACAAACGCCTATAAAATCATTATGCTCATTTGTAATGAATAAAGTGCCTGCGTCTTCTAAAAAGATGGTACAAATTGCATCATAAACAGTCATATCTTCTTTTACAATGACTGGTGGAGACATATAGTCTTTAACAACATATTGGCGTAATTTATCGGTCATTAATTTGTTTTTAGATTTTCCTGAATAATAATAACCAACTCGAGGTCTAGCTTCTAAAAAACCGGACATAGTTAAAATTGCTAGGTCAGGTCTTAGAGTAGCACGCGTTAAATCTAATTTTTCGGCAATGTGTTCTCCAGTGATTGGTCCACCGCTTTTGACTATTTCAATGATTTGCTCTTGTCTTTTACTAAGTTCTATAGGTCTTCACCCCTTTTTTATTCACGTCTATTATACCTATTTATTAATGTAGCTACAAATACATATAATTTCTTGCTATTAAATAATCAATCTATTAAACTAATAGTAAGCGAGTTAAGGATGGTGTAAGCTTAACAATTTTAATTTGGCTAATATTAAAACTTTATAAAAGAGAGTGGCTACACTAATTTGGGTGGAACCGCGGGTTATTAAGGTATCAACTATATTAAAACAATATAGTATAATAAATTAACTCGTCCCAAGATAATGATAAATGTAATTAATACATTTATTTATTGTCTTGGGGCGTTTTTATGTATTAAATAAGGAGAGATTATATGGTTAAAGATATGGAAACAATTGTATCATTAGCGAAACACAGAGGATTTGTATTTCCTGGTAGTGATATTTATGGTGGATTATCAAATACATGGGATTATGGCCCATTAGGTGTTGAATTAAAAAATAACGTAAAAAAAGCATGGTGGCAGAAGTTCATAACTCAATCACCATTTAATGTTGGTATTGATGCTGCAATTTTAATGAATCCTAAAACTTGGGAAGCTTCAGGTCACTTAGGTAACTTTAATGATCCTATGATTGACAATAAAGATAGTAAGATTCGTTATCGAGCAGATAAATTAATTGAAGATTACATGCAAAAAGAAAAAGGCGACGAAAACTTTATCGCTGATGGTTTGAGTTTCGATGAAATGAAACGTATTATTGATGATGAAGGTATTGTGTGTCCGGTAAGTGGAACTGCTAATTGGACAGATATTCGTCAATTTAATCTTATGTTTAAAACATTCCAAGGTGTTACAGAAGATTCTACAAATGAAATCTTCTTAAGACCAGAAACAGCACAAGGTATTTTTGTGAATTACAAAAACGTGCAACGTTCTATGCGTAAAAAATTACCATTTGGTATTGGCCAAATTGGTAAGTCATTCCGTAATGAAATTACACCAGGAAACTTCATCTTCAGAACTAGAGAATTCGAACAAATGGAATTGGAATTCTTCTGTAAACCTGGTGAAGAAATTGAATGGCAAAATTATTGGAAAACATTTGCTAGTCAATGGTTAAAAGATTTAAATATCAATGAAGAAAACATGAGATTACGTGACCATGACGAAGAAGAGTTATCTCATTACTCTAATGCTACGACAGATATCGAATATCGCTTCCCATTTGGTTGGGGTGAATTATGGGGTATCGCAAGCCGTACTGACTTTGACTTGAAAAAACATAGTGAACATTCAGGTGAAGACTTTAAATATCACGACCCTGAAACAAACGAAAAGTATGTTCCATACTGTATTGAACCATCTCTTGGTGCTGATCGTGTTACATTAGCATTCTTATGTGATGCATATGAAGAAGAAGGTGTTGAAGGAAGCAAAGATGCTCGTACAGTGATGCATTTCCACCCTGCTCTAGCACCTTATAAAGCGGCTGTTTTACCATTAAGTAAAAAATTATCTGAAGAAGCTATTAAGATTTTCGAACAATTAAGTTCTAAATTTGCAATTGATTTTGACGAGTCTCAATCAATTGGTAAACGTTACCGTAGACAAGATGAAATTGGTACACCATATTGTATTACATTTGATTTTGACTCATTAGAAGATAATCAAGTTACAGTACGTGACCGTGATTCAATGGAACAAGTGCGTATGCCTATTTCAGAGTTAGAAACATTTTTAGCAGAAAAAGTGGCATTCTAATAAAAAATGAATAATTAGTACTAACCCCACCTCAAATTTCTTTGTGGTGGGGTTTTAAGTGTGAGTATTGTTGTATATTAATATTCTATACGTTTAAGTTGGTTAATTAGCTTTTGACCTTTAAAGTACATGCCTGCATATTCTTTATAGATTAATAATATTAATTCAGACATTTCATCTAATATTTCTTGACTAATGTTAAATTGATTCATTTTATCAATGGGTAATTTTTGTAAAACATCTAATAAGTATAACGTTTTGTTAGATATTCGAAAGGCATGTGGGTCTTTATATAATTCTGATTCAAGAATAGTTCCATCATATACAAAACTATACGCAACTAATTTTGATTGATCATAGCTATTTGAAATAGCTGAGTGATTAAAAAATGCTGTAAACCCAAAACGATTCATACATTTTAAAAGAACTATAATTGACATTAATTGAGCTGAATCACCATTTGAGATCTTTTCAAGTACGAAGTGTAAAAGTTTGTAATGGAATGGTGAAATGTCATCATTATCCATAGAACGTTCAATTGCCTCTGTACATAACGTAGCATAACTACTATTAAATATATCTAAACGTAAATCATAATATTGATTGATAACATCAACTGAACTTAATGTACCCATACCTTTCCATTTATTATAAATAAATAAGCCATACACAAATAGTTGCGTATGGGCTTGTAAACCTGTTTTTGATTTTTTAGCTCGTCTAACCATTAATGGTATTTTTGCACCATGCTCGTTTAATATTGTAATAATTTTATCAGATTCTCCATAATCTACGGACTTTATGATGATACCTTTTTGCTTTTCGAGCATAGTTTCACGACCTTTCTAAAATCAAATATGTTTAATCTTGATCTTCAATATATCCCATTTGACGAATAAAATTAACTTTATTTCTCCAATCTTTTTGAACTTTTACCCAAAGTTCTAAATAAACTTTTGAGCCTAGTAACATTTCAATATCATGTCTTGCTCTTTTACCGACTTCTTTTAGTTTTTTGCCGCCTTTACCGATAACAATACCTTTTTGTGAGTCTCTCTCAACATAAATAGTAGCTTCAACTCTAACACGCTCGTCATTTTCTTTAATCATTCTATCTACATTTACGCCTATTGCATGCGGGATTTCTTCACTAGTTAAATGTAAAATTTTCTCACGTATGATTTCACTGACTACAAACTGTTCAGGGTGATCTGAGATTTGATCATCCGGATAGTATTTTGGACCTTCAGGTAAATATGTTTTTAGCACATCTATAAAATGGTCGACATTTAGTCCTTCTAATGCAGATATTGGTACAATTTCAGTAAAATTCATGTATTTTTGATATTGTTCTATTCTTGGCATTAAAGCATCAGGATGAACTAAATCGATTTTATTTAATACTAAGAAAACGGGTGTCTTAACATTCTTTAGCATTTCCATGATATATTCATCGCCACGACCAATTTCTTCATTGACGTTAACCATGAACATGATTGCATCAATTTCAGATAGAGTATTTTTTGCAACACGCATCATATAATCACCTAATTTGTGTTTAGGCTTATGAATACCTGGTGTGTCTAAAAATATGATTTGCGCATCATTTCTAGTCATTACACCTTGAATTTTATTTCGAGTTGTTTGAGCCTTGTCGGACATAATTGCAATTTTATGGCCAATAACTCTATTCATAAATGTAGATTTTCCTACATTCGGTCTTCCTATTATTGATACAAATCCTGACTTATGTTCTGTCATTTATTCTAAATCCTTTCCTGAAAAGCCATGTGGTAATAAATCACCCACAGTTGACTCAAGTAATTCCCCTTTATGGTTTGTCATATATACCGGCATATCATCATCGCATAATTCTTTAAGTACCTGTCTACAAGTTCCGCAAGGAGAAGAAGGTTTTTCAGAATCAACAGTTACTGTTATTGATTCAAAATCTCCAGGTCGATAACCTTCAGAAATTGCGGCCACTAAACTAGAACGTTCAGCACAAATGGTAGCAGGGTAAGCTGCATTTTCAACATTAGCGCCATAGAACGTACGGCCGTCTTTGGTCTTTAAATAAGCACCTACTTTAAAGTTGCTATATGGTACATACGCACGGCTCTGAGCCTCTCTAGCTTCTTGAAAATAATGTGATTGATAAGTCATTTAAACATCCCCTTTATAGTTAGAAAATATGAGGTAAAAATACAACTAATCCAGTTATTAAAGCAAATATTGATACCAACATAACACTAAATGCGGCAATATCTTTAGCTTGTTTAGCAAGTTCATGATAATCCATTGTAACTAAATCAACTACACATTCAATTGCAGTATTAACTGCTTCTAAGGTTAATACTAAAAAGATGGCTAATAATATAAATAACCATTCTATAGCACTCAATTGATAAATATAACCTAAAATAATTGTTATAAAAGCAATAATGATATGTAGTAAATAATTATGATCTTTTAGAAGAAGCGTTTTTAACCCATCATACGTATGTTTAAAACGTTTAATATGTTTAATCTCTAGTCAATCCATATGCGTTTAGTATAGTGTCTTGACGGCTAAACATTACTTTCTCATCTTCTTCATTCATATGATCATAACCTAATAAATGTAAAAATCCATGAAGCGCTAAAAATCCAAGTTCTCTTTCAAATGAATGCCCAAATGAGTCAGCTTGCTCTTCAGCTACATTAGTGCAGATAATAATATCACCAAGAACTCTAGGCATATCTAGTCCAACAATTTCTGGTTCGTCTTCTTCAAGAGCGAATGAAATAACATCTGTTACTTTATCTTTATCGCGATAAGTTTTATTTATTTCTTGAATTTCATTTTTATCTACGAATGTGACTGAAAGTTCAGCATCCTCGTTAATTTGCTCTTGTTCTTTAGCAAAATTTAGTAAATCTTCAATCTGATGATACCAAGATTCATTTACCAGGTCTGTATGATCATTAAAATCAATTGTAAACATTTAAATGTCTCCTTCATAGCGATCAATTATTTTACTTACTAATGGGTGTCTTACAACATCACTTTGATCTAATTGCATAATATTAATTCCTTTGACACCATGTAATTTTTTGACAGCTTCTTTTAATCCACTTTTAACACCTTTTGGTAAATCGATTTGAGTTTGATCTCCTGTTACTACCATTTTAGAACTAAACCCAAGTCGTGTTAAGAACATTTTCATTTGAGCATGCGTTGTATTTTGAGCTTCATCTAAAATTACAAACGCATCATCAAGTGTACGACCACGCATATAGGCTAAAGGCGCAATTTCAATAGTACCTCTCTCTATAAATCGGGCAGTTTGTTCTCTTCCTAATACAGTGTTTAATCCGTCATAAAGAGGTCTTAAATAAGGGTCTACTTTTTCTTTTAAATCACCGGGTAAAAATCCAAGAGACTCTCCTGCTTCTACAGCTGGTCTTGTTAATACAATACGTTTTACTGAGCCCTTTCTTAGTTGTTTAGCTGCATATACCACTGCTAAAAAAGTTTTACCAGTACCTGCAGGCCCAATGCCAAAGACTAAGTCATTATTCTTCATTGCATTAACATATAGTCTTTGTCCCATAGTTTTTGCTCTAATAGTTTTTCCGTAAGCATCTTTTGTAATTTCTTCGTCATATAAATCAATAAGGTGATGTATTGTATCATTTTTAGCCATTTTTATTGCAGCTTCTACATCTTTTAATGTAATTGTGTTACCCATTTCAATTACTTTTAATAAATTTTTAAGAACTAATTCTGACTTTTCTACAGGCTCTATTTTTTGGCCTTTGACTGCTATTTCTTGGCCACGAGCATGTATTTCGACATCAAATGCCTCCTCAATCGCATTAATATGTTCATCATTATTACCAATTAATGCTTGAGAATGGTTAATATCGTCTATTTGAATTATTCCTGGCATACAAGCGCTCCTTTTCACTTAAACAATGTAAAATCTTTTGATTATATCAGTTTCACTTAAGATTCAAAAATTAAACATGATTTGTTAATCTTCAAAAAAATAAAACTTAATTGAGTTTAGTAAATTTACTTTCATTTAAATTTTACTAAAGTCTGTTAAAGTATACAAATTTAATTGGCTTTATGTGCTGATTTATTAAATTGTAATATGAGCCTTTTCTTTTTAATTAAATAAAACAACCCGAAAATCATTTAAAAATGAAATTCGGGTTAAATATAATCTTTAATTATAAAATAATAACATTTCTTCAAATTATAATTGTTTAGGTTTATTGAGAATTTCTTGCCATAGAATACCATTTACAACAGGATCATTATCAAACTGAAAACTTTGATGTGTCATATCTTGTTCTATTGCTTTACTATTTAACAATTGTTTTAATCTATAGCGTTTGGTACGTTCAGATAGATTTTTATCATTGATAATAGCTCTTGCATTATTTTCAATTCTAGAAAGTTGTTTTTCTTTTTCACGGTCGATTTCTGTACGTACGTTATATAAATCGTCTACAAGTTGTTTTTCTAATTCTTTTTGAAGTTTATTCGAGTCTCTATTGCTCTCGCGTGAATTGGCAGATTGACGTGTTTCTCTTTCAACTCTGCCACGTTGTCTTGCAGAACGCTCTAATTCCTCTGGTACGCTCTCTTTTTCGATTTCTTTTTCAAGTTTTTGATCCTGATAAACACGTTTAGTGTTAGTTTGTTTATCTTTCTTTTGTTGGTTAGTTGTTTTATCTTCGTTTGTAAATTCCTTTTCTAACTCACTAAATGCTTCTTCAATTTGCTCAAAAAACCCTTTTTCATGAGTTTCTTTTTTGTCAGAAGTTGACTTTTTTGGATGAGGGGGTCTTTGATTTTTTCTATGTTCATGACTTTTATCCCTCATCGCACTAATACCTGTAACAATTATGGATATTATAAAAATTATAATACCAATATTCATCTAATCACCCCTTAAATTTTACTTTGGTGATTCATCTTCATTTTGTTCAGTACGTTTGTTTATCGCATTTCTCATGCCAGTGTCAGCCTCTACGTTTTTTAAATTGTAGTAATCTTTGACACCCAAATTGCCTTCACGTAATGCTTCTGCCATCGCAAGTGGAACTTCAGATTCTGCTTCAACCACTTTAGCACGCATTTCTTGAACACGCGCTTTCATTTCTTGTTCAGAAGCTACGGCCATAGCACGACGTTCTTCAGCTTTAGCTTGTGCAATATTCTTATCTGCAAGTGCTTGTTCTGTTTGTAAGTCAGCACCGATATTTTTGCCAATATCTACGTCAGCGATATCAATAGATAAAATTTCGAAGGCTGTACCTGAATCAAGACCTTTACTTAAGACAGTCTTAGAAATGTTATCAGGGTTCTCAAGTACTTGTGTATGATGCTCACTTGAACCAATAGTAGAAACAATACCTTCACCTACACGAGCAATGATTGTTTCTTCTCCGGAACCACCAACTAAACGAGAGATGTTTGCACGTACAGTAATTCTAGCTTTCGCTTTTACTTCTATACCGTTCATTGCAACACCAGTAATAAACGGTGTCTCAATTACTTTAGGGTTTACAGACATTTGAACTGCTTCAAGAACGTCACGTCCAGCTAAGTCAATAGCTGCACCACGTTCGAATGGTAAGTTAATATCTGCACGTTGAGCAGCAATATTAGCGTCGACTACTCTATCTACATTACCACCTGCTAAGTAATGTGATTCTAATTGATTTGTTGTAAGGTTCAAACCTGCTTTATGTGCTTTAATTAATGGACCAATTACCTTACGCGGTGATACTCGACGTAATCTCATACCTACTAATGTTCCAATACCTACTTTAACTCCAGCAGCAATTGCTGATATCCAAAGTCCTACTGGGACAAATGAGAATAACACTAGTAAAGCAATAACAATGATAACTGCTATAACTATAATGCCTAATCCAAACATTTAACCACTCCTCTATGTATTTTCAATTTCTCTAACAACAACTCTAGATCCTTCTACCTCAAGAATTTTAACTTCCTTATTTCTTAAAATAAAAGCGCCATCTGATACGGCATCTATTCTTTCATTATCAAGCGTTATAATTCCTGCAGGTCTTAAATCTGTCACAGTACGAGCTGTTTGACCAACTAAATGAGAACGATCATCGTGAGATCTATATCCTGCTTCTGAATTAGTAGAATCTTTTAACACAACTTTATCTAAAAATGGAATTTTCCTTTTAAACCATTTCACTAATATCACCCATTCAATAATTGCCAATATTGATGCAATCACAACATTTAATAGCATTAAAAGAATGTTATCTCCTAACATAATGATGCTAAGTATAATCAATGATATGCCAATAATACCTATGATTGCGCCAATGACAAATAATTCGATAATAACGAGTATTGCTCCAACGAAGAATAGCAATACAGAAATAAGATTAACATCACCGTTAATTAAAAAGCCGAGGAAGAGAATTAAAAGTGCAAGCATTGCGATAATTCCTGCAAAATTAATACGCTTCGAATACAATTGATATAAAAAGCCTAAAAAAATGATACACGTTAATATAAGTGATATTAATGGACTCGTTACAATCTGAGATAGATTATTGAATAAATTATTAGTAGTTAAAATGGAATTGATAACTGTATGTATTGCATTGAAATAGTTCACAATTTCACCTCGCTCTCAATTTCGATTATACATGAATACACTTAGTTATAATAGTGATAGTAGAATCTTTAACATAAAAAAGCTCTCGACTAGTTTAACTAATCGAGAGCATATATATAATTAATATTCTTGTTGAGGGAGTCAACAGAGTTATTAATTATTTGAATTTACGTTTACGTGCAGCTTCTGATTTCTTTTTACGTTTAACACTTGGTTTTTCGTAAAATTCACGTTTACGTACTTCTTGGATAGTACCACTTTTAGATACTGAACGTTTAAATCTACGTAATGCATCTTCAAGTGATTCATTTTTACGTACTACTGTTTTAGACATCTGTATTTCCCTCCCTCCAAATATCAACGGAACTTTAAAGTCATTGCATAGTAAGATACAACTATGCTTTACTTAGTATAATATATGAATTTATTATGGTCAATTCCAAATTATTATAAATTTTAAAAATTATAATAATACGCCTTCTTCAGATTTGTTCGTTGCGTGTTCCACAATTCTCACGACTTTACCTTTATTAATAGGATAATCAGCTTTAGCGATTTTTACTTTTACAATTTGACCGATTAAAGAGTCATTGCCTTCAAATTGTACTTTCATATAGTTGTCAGCATATCCCACCAATGTTCCTTCTATCTCACCAGCTTCTTCAGGAATAACTTCTAAAACTTCATCTTCAAATTTAGAGGCATATTCTTTAGCTAATTGATCACTTAACGTGATTAATTTATGCACACGTTCATTTTTGATAGTTTCATCAATTTGATCATCCATACGAGCAGCAGGTGTACCAATTCTAGCTGAATAAGGGAAGACATGTAATTCAGAGAATTTGTGTTTAACAATAAAATCATAAGTTTCTTGGAATTCTTCTTCCGTTTCACCTGGAAATCCAACTATAACATCGCTTGTAACAGCTAAATTTGGTAGCGCATCATGTAATTTCGTGATTCTTTCTGAAAAATGTTCCATAGTATATTTACGTCTCATTCGTTTTAAAACAGTATCTGAACCTGATTGTAATGGAACATGTAAATGTCTAACAACTTTATTTGAACGTTTTAGAACATCTATGACCTCATCAGTTAATTGACTGGCTTCAATAGAAGAAATTCTAATTCGTTCAAGTCCATCAATTTCTTCTAAATCACGGAGTAACTGTGCCAAATTATAATCTTTTAAATCTTGACCATAGCCACCGGTATGAATACCTGTTAAAACAATTTCTTTATAACCAGCGTTAACTAATTGAGTAGCTTGTTCAACCACTTTTTCTGGATTACGTGAACGCATTAGTCCACGCGCCCATGGTATGATACAAAATGTACAGAAATTATTACACCCTTCTTGGATCTTTAGTGAAGCTCTTGTTCTATCAGTAAAATATGGTACATCTAATTCTTCATACGTACGATTTTTCATGATATTTCCAACACCATTGATTGGTTGACGTTCTTCTCTGAACTGTTGGATATAGTCTAATAGTTTATGTCTATCCTGTGTACCCACCACTACATCTACGCCAGGAATTTCCATGATTTCTGCAGAAGATGTCTGAGCATAACACCCTGTCACACATACCACTGCGTCTGGATTTTGTCGAATTGCTCTTCTAATTATTTGTCTACTTTTTTTATCTCCAGTATTTGTTACTGTACAAGTGTTGATTACGAAGACGTCTGCATTAGTTTCAAAATCAACTCTGTCATAATTAGCGTCTTTAAATAATTGCCAAATTGCTTCAGTTTCATAATGGTTTACTTTGCAACCCAATGTGTGAAACGCAACTGTTGACATAATATTCACCCCATTAATTCATTTTCATAACTGATAGCACTTAAAGCGTAAAGTGGCGCCGTTTCTGCCCGTAAAATTCGAGGTCCTAAACCAACATTGAAACTCGTTTCATTTAATAAAGTGATTTCTTTTTCTGAAAAGCCGCCTTCAGGACCAAATATTAATAAAATACGATCGTTAGTTTTAAACTTTTTCAAGGTTTCTTTAAAAAGACTAACTTCACCACGTTTTGCTTCATCTTCGTATGCTAACAAGATATAGTCATAATGATTAATAGTATCATAAATCTCATTTAAATTCGACTTAAAAATTATATTAGGAATAATTAAGCGATAACTTTGTTCAGCAGCCTCTTTAATAATCTTTTGCCAGCGTTCTAATTTTTTTTGAACTTTATTTGGGGTAAGTTTTACTACAGATCTGTCCATTTCTACAACTATAAAACTATCAGCACCTAATTCAGTAGCTTTTTGAATTAGCCATTCATATTTATCGGCTTTAATTAATCCACTACATATAGTAACTTGTACTGGTAACTCTGAATTGATATCAATCTGCTCTATTAGTTTAATTTCAATTGATTCATTTTCAATAGTAATAATTTCCGATTTAAAAACTATTTTATCTTTAAATGTTATAATAATCTGATTACCAATTGTATTTCTCATCACATTAGTAATATGATGTATATCTTCTTTATTTGTTATAAAAAAACGCTGACTTTCATCAGCGTTTTGATCGATAAAGTATCTTTGCAAATTATTCACTCACTTTCTGACCTACAATACATACCCAACCATTGTCATGATTTACTGATTTAATATCAAATCCAACATTTTGCATTTTATTTAATATTTGTTTATGTTTTTCCTCTATAATGCCTGATGTTATAAAATAACCATCTTTATTTAGAGTATTATAAGCATCTTCAATCATATCTTCAATAATATGAGCTAAAATATTTGCAATAACAATATCAAATTTTTCAGTTTCATTCTTTAATAAGTTTCCTGGTACAGCTTCAATTGCATCTTCACAATGATTTTTAGCAAAGTTTTCTTTAGCAACGTTAACAGCCAATTCATCAATATCCAAAGCTTTAATTCTTTTAACTCCAAGTAAATGACTGGCAATACTTAATATACCAGAACCTGTTCCAACATCAATGACGGAATTGTCAGGATCAACATAGGTCTCAATTGCTTTTAGACACATGCTTGTTGTTGGATGATCTCCAGTTCCAAATGCCATACCTGGGTCTAATTCAATACACATTTCAGAATCATCTTCTTTAGTGTATTGTTCCCAACTTGGCACAATTGTGAATTTTTCTGAGGCTCTAAAGGGATGAAAATAATTTTTCCACTCGTTCTCCCAATCTACTTCAGCTATAGTTTGCTCAGAAAAATTTAAAACAGTTGAATCAATATTTTCAAGGTTAGTAACAGCTGTCTTAATTTTATTTCTTAGAGAATCATCAAACTTTAATTCGTTGAAATAAGCTTTTAATCGGACACCTTTTTCAGGATAATCTTCTTGTTTCAGTTCATAAATTTCACCGAATTTATCGGCAGGTTGATTAATTAAATCATTAGAATCTTCAATTACAACACCATTTGATCCATAATTTTCTAATATATCAGTTACTAAAGGTTCAACTTCATGGTTTACAACAATCGAAAGTTCTGTCCAGTTCATTCGGTTATTCTCCTTTAAAGAATTTGCGTGCTCTGTCTTTAAAATTAGATGGTTGTTCTTCAATCGATTCACCATTTAATTCAGCAAACTCTCTCATTATTTCTTTTTGTCTATCTGTTAGTTTTGTAGGTGTAACTACTTTAATATTAACAAATAAATCACCATGACCATATCCATGAACATTTTTGACACCTTTATCTTTTAATCGGAACTGTTTACCAGTTTGAGTGCCAGAAGGAATTGTCAACATAACATTACCATTGAGTGTTGGAACTTTTATTTCATCCCCAAGAGAAGCCTGAGGGAAACTAACATCTAAATTGTAATAAAGATCGTCTCCGTCACGTTCAAATTTATCAGATGGTTTGACCCTAAATACGACATACAAGTCGCCATGTGGTCCGCCGTTTTCTCCTGGTGTTCCTTCGCCAGCAAGTCTAATTTGTTGGTCATTATCTACACCTTCAGGTACAGTTACTTCTAATTTAACTGTTTTATTTTCTGTACCTTTACCATGACAAGTTGGGCATGGTTCTTCGAATTCTTGACCTGTTCCATCACATTTTGGACATGTTTGTTGCGTTCGTACACGGCCTAAAATTGTATTTTGCTCAACTGACACGTGACCTGCCCCATTACAATAACTACATGTTTTTTTACTAGTACCTGGTTTAGCACCATCGCCATTACAAGTGTGACATGTCACATCTTTACGAATTGAGATTTCTTTTTTAGTCCCAAATACAGCTTCTTCAAATTCTAGTGTCATTGTATATTGTAGATCATCACCTTTTCTTGGTGCATTAGGATCTCTTTGACGTGAGCCACCAAAGAATGTACTGAAGATGTCTTCAAATCCACCTCCACCAAATCCACTAAAGTCTTGGCCACTAAATCCTTGACCACCAAAACCACCTTGAGGTCCGTCGTGACCAAATTGGTCATAATTTGCTTTTTTATTATCATCGCTTAGGACTTCGTAAGCTTCTGAAATCTCTTTAAATTTCTCATCTGCACCCTCTTCTTTATTGATATCAGGGTGATATTTTTTTGATAATTTACGATATGCTTTTTTGATTTCATCTTTAGATGCATCTTTACTTACACCTAGGACTTCATAATAGTCTCTTTTAGCCACAATCATCTCTCCCTTAACTTAATTATTAACTAGGTTTAAAAGAACGAAGTTATAAAAGAAAAAGTCAAAGCCAATGTTCAATTGACTTTGACTTTTTGGCTTACATTCATAATAGTTTGCTAATTAAAGCATACTTTACAAACGGTTAGCAATTATTTTTTATCTTCATCATCATTAACTTCTTTAAATTCAGCATCTTCAACATTGCTATCGTTTTGAGTTTGTTGAGCACCGTCTTGTGCTTGTTGCTGAGCTTGTTGAGCTTGTTGATATACTTTTGCTGATAAATCTTGAATTACTTTTTCAAGTTCTTCTTTTTTCGCTTTAATATCTTCGATGTCTTGTCCTTCAAGCGCAGATTTTAAAGCATCTTTTTTGCTTTCCGCATTAGATTTATCTTCTTCACTAATATTGTCGCCAAGGTCAGTAATTGTTTTTTCAACTTGGAATACTAAGCTATCTGCTTCATTTCTTAAATCTACTTCTTCACGACGTTTTTTATCTGCTTCAGCGTTTTCTTCGGCATCTTTAACCATACGATCGATTTCTTCATCAGAAAGCGCAGAGCTTGATTGAATAGTAATATTTTGTTCTTTATTAGTACCTAAGTCTTTCGCAGTAACATTTACGATACCATTTTTATCAATATCAAATGTTACTTCGATTTGTGGCACACCACGTGGAGCCGGTGGAATGTCAGTTAATTGGAATCTTCCTAAAGTTTTGTTATCAGATGCCATTGGACGTTCACCTTGCAATACGTGAATATCCACTGCTGGTTGATTGTCAGCTGCAGTTGAATAAACTTGAGATTTTGAAGTTGGGATTGTAGTATTGCGTTCGATCAACGTATTCATACGTCCACCCATAATTTCAATACCTAATGATAATGGTGTTACGTCTAATAACACAACATCTTTAACATCACCAGTGATAACGCCACCTTGAATTGCAGCACCCATTGCTACTACTTCATCTGGGTTTACACCTTTATGAGGATCTTTACCAATTTCTTTTTTAACAGCTTCTTGAACTGCTGGGATACGTGTTGAACCACCTACAAGAATAACTTCGTCAATTTCAGAAGTTGATAAACCAGCGTCTTTTAATGCTTGACGAGTTGGTTCCATAGTTCTTCTGATTAATGAATCAGCTAATTCTTCAAATTTAGAACGAGTAAGACTAATTTCTAAGTGTAATGGACCACTTTCACCAGCTGAAATAAATGGTAATGAAATTTGAGTTTGTGAAACGCCAGATAAGTCTTTTTTAGCTTTTTCTGCAGCGTCTTTTAAACGTTGTAACGCCATTTTATCTTGAGATAAATCTACGCCATTTTCTTTTTTGAATTCTGATACTAAGTAGTCAATAATTACTTGGTCAAAGTCATCACCACCAAGTTTGTTGTCACCTGCAGTTGATAGTACTTCGAATACACCGTCACCTAATTCAAGAATTGATACGTCAAAAGTACCGCCACCTAAGTCGAATACTAATACTTTTTGATCTTGATCAGTTTTATCTAAACCGTATGCTAATGCAGCTGCAGTAGGTTCGTTGATAATACGCTCAACTTCTAAACCAGCAATTTTACCAGCATCTTTAGTTGCTTGACGTTCAGCATCATTGAAATATGCAGGAACTGTAATAACAGCTTTATCTACTTTGTCACCTAAATAACTTTCAGCAGTGTTTTTAAGGTTTTGTAATACCATAGCTGAAATTTCTTGAGGTGTATAAGATTTACCTTCAATATCTACTTTATAGTCAGTACCCATATGACGTTTTATTGATTGTACAGTATTTGGGTTAGTGATAGCTTGTCGTTTTGCTACTTCACCGACTTGTGTTTCACCATTTTTGAATGCCACAACTGATGGAGTTGTTCTAGCACCTTCTGGGTTTTGAATTACTTTAGGTTCATCGCCTTCTAAAACAGCTACACATGAATTTGTTGTTCCTAAGTCAATACCGATTACTTTACTCATAATAAAATTCCTCCAATTTTAAAATTTAATATATGGTATTTTTCGTCAATTTATTGATTTACTTTTACCATAGATGGTCTCAATACTCTATCTTTTAACTTATAACCTTTTTGTAGTTCTTGAGTAATATCACCAGATTTGAAATCTGGATTATCATCTTGAACAACAGCCTGGTGGAAGTTAGGGTCAAAAGCTTGACCTTCAGATTCAATTTCTTCTAAACCATTATCTTTAAGTGCTCTTAGTAAACTTTCGTGTACCATTTGAACACCTTTTTGAAGTGATTTAAATGATTCATCATCACCTTCAATTTGTAGTGCGCGTTCAATATTATCAATCGTTGGTAAAATATCCGTTAAAACACGTTGAGATTGATAAGTTTTATTTGTTTCATTTTCTTTCTGAATTCGTCTTTTATAATTTTCGAATTCAGCATATAATCTTAAATATTTTTCTTCATTTTCATTAGCTTTTAATTGTAATTGCTGAATTTCTTCATCTTTAGGATCAACTGCAGTTTCTTCAGAACTTTCTTCGTTCGAACTGTCGTTAGATGAATTATCACTATCAGAAGTAGTATCTTCAACATTTTCAACTGTTGATGTGTCTTCATTCTTTACTTCTTGTTCTTCAGTATATTCAGAATTACTTTTTACTGATTCATCTTTTTCTGTCATTTTTTACCCTCCAATATAATTACAATTAAAATCACCATATTTGGTTAAGTAATTGAATCACATTCTGATAACGCATTGCTGTAGGTCCAATAACCGCAATTTGACCTTTCAATGAATTGTCGAAGTGATATTGACTCGTTACAATCGATATATCACTAAGGCTTTCATCAATCTCTTTTCCAATCTTAACGTTAATATCATTAGTTGAAATTGTCTGTAGTAATTCAGTGATTCTTTCAGATTCTAGATATTGCAAAATTGGTTGAATTGACGAAACATTAGATTCATTTAACGCATCAATTAGTTTAACCTTTCCACCTAAGAAAATGCTATTACTTTGTTTGCTAATATGAGAATTTATCATCTTAACAATGTCATTAATGAATTGATTTTCTTCATTTGAGTTGGCGAAAGAACGAATTTTATCTGATAGTTTAGCGCTTATTTCTATATTATTATTACTAATAAAATTAGAAATGGCGATTAATCTATCGGATGATAACTCAAGTGCAGAATTCAAGTGAAAATGCTCAACATGACCAGAATTATAAATAATTACTAAAATCATGATTGAATCATTTGCCTTAATTAAATGAACATTATTAATCATTTCTTCACTATGTTTTGGACGAACAACTAATGTTGCATAATGAGATTTCATTGATAACTCATTTGCAAAGTAACTTAATGCTGAAGAAATATCATAGTGATTCTCAATTAATAGTTGATTTAAACGTTGTATTTTATTTTTGTTTTGACGAGAGGTTTGTTTTAACAATTGATCGACATAAAGTCTAAACCCTTCTTCGGAAGGTGAACGCCCTGAAGAAGAATGCGTCTTCTCTAAAAAGTTCAAATCTTCAAGTTGCTTCATCTCATTCCTTATTGTTGCAGGACTGACATCTAAATGATGTCTATCAATTAAAGCTTTAGAACCTATAGGTTGTCCTAAATCAACATAATCTTCAACAATTGCATTTAAAATGCTTAATTGTCTTTGTGTAATCATGTTTTCACCTCATTAGCACTCTTTTGTCCTAAGTGCTAATTATAATTTATCAAATTGGTCAAAGTAAGTCAACGTTAAAGCTTTACTTTTTGGATTTTTTATTAATTTAATAAGAAAGCTTCAAATACTTCGTTGCCTATAACCTTTCCTCTTTCAGTAAGTGATATGTTTCCGTCCGTTTCAATCAAAAGTTGTTTTGATTTCAAATCATATATTGTTTCTCCAAATATGTCATCTAATGTTTGACCAAATTTTAACTTGAAACGTTCACGATTGACTCCTTGATTCATTCTCAAGCCTAAAAACATTTCTTCTTCCATCTTTTCGTTCAAGGTTGGACAACTAGAGGTTAAAACAGGTCGTTTTCCATTATTAATAGCATCAATATAGTGGCGAACTGGATTTAAATTTGTATAGCGTTCACCTTCAACATATCCACTTGCACCTGCTCCGAATCCGTAATATTCCTCATTAAACCAATACACTTTATTATGATCGGATTCATGATTAGTTTTAGCAAAGTTGGAAATTTCATATTGTTTAAAGTCGGTTTGATTTAATGTTTTCATTAGGTATTGGTACATTTCAGCGCCTAAGTCTTCATTCGGTAATTTCAATTTCCCTTTACGATACATATTATAAAACTGTGTCTTTGGTTCAAGTATTAAACCGTAACTTGAAATATGGTCAATATCCATATTAATTGCTTGGTTTAAACTATCTGCAAAATCATCTATCGTTTGTTCAGGTAAATGGTACATTAAATCAAGACTTATTGAATTAATACCAGCTTTCCTAGCATTATTTACTGCATTATAGATATCTTGAGTGTTATGCGTTCGTCCTAATATTTTTAATAACTCAGGTTTAAACGTTTGCACACCCATTGAAATTCGATTAACACCATACTGTTTAAGTAACTTAACTTTATTTAAAGTAAGTTCATCTGGATTTGCTTCAAAACTAAATTCGCCATTTATCGAGAATTTTGAATTTATCGCTTGTAATAAACGTTCTAATTGCATTTCACTTAGTGCAGTGGGTGTGCCTCCTCCAACGTACATTGTCTCTAGTTGTTTTGTTTTACTAAATGACATTTCTTTTATTAAGGCAGCAATGTATTCATCTACTGGCTGTTTATCAATAAAATATTTATTGAAATCACAATAAGTACAAATTCTCACACAAAAAGGTATGTGTATGTACGCACTTTTAACTTCCAATGTTACACCCCTTTTTATAACTTAAAAAAGAGATTGAGACTTTGTAATATAAGTTAGTAGCTTCTTTATCAATAATATTCATTATTGTTATGATATCTACCAATTTATATTCGTCTCGACCTCTTTTATGTTCTATTCATCATCCATTTTTAGTACAGCTAGGAAAGCATCTTGAGGAATTTCAACACTACCAACGGCTTTCATTTTAGCCTTACCTGCTTTTTGTTTTTCAAGTAACTTACGTTTACGGCTAATATCCCCACCATAACATTTAGATAATACATTTTTACCCATTGATTTGATGTTTGTTCTTGCAACAATTTTTTGGCCAATAGCTGCTTGTACAGGTACTTCAAATTGTTGACGTGGTATAAGCGTTTTTAATTTTTCAACTAATGCTTTTCCACGTTCGTATGCAAAGTCTTTATGGACAATAAAGCTTAAAGCATCAACTTTATCCCCATTAAGTAGGATGTCCATTTTCACTAAGTTACTTTCTTTATTTTCAATAAATTCATAATCAAATGAAGCGTAACCTTTAGTGTTGGATTTAAGTTGATCAAAGAAATCAAAAACAACTTCAGAAAGTGGTATCTCGTATACGATATTAACTCTAATATCATCTAAATAATCCATATTAATAAATTGTCCACGTTTACGTTGGCATAACTCCATAACTGCTCCAACGTAATCATTTGGAACCATCATTGTAGCTTTCACATATGGTTCATAAATTGAGTCAATCTTATCTCTTTCTGGCATTTGAGCCGGATTATCTACTGTAACCTCTGATCCATCCTTCATAATACATTGATAAATTACTGATGGCGCGGTAGCAATCAATTCAATACCAAATTCTCTTTCAATTCTTTCTTGAATGATTTCCATGTGAAGCATTCCTAAGAAACCTGTTCTAAAACCAAAACCAAGAGCCTGAGAAGATTCTGGTTCAAATTCTAATGAAGCGTCATTTAATTGTAATTTTTCAAGCGCTTCTCTTAAATCATTATAGTCTTTATTTTCAATTGGGAACAAACCACAATATACCATTGGGTTCATTTTTTTATAACCTTTTAATGGTGCTTCAGCTGGTCTATTAGCATGAGTAATTGTATCACCCACACGTGAGTCATCAACATTTTTGATGCTTGCAATAATATACCCTACATCACCTACAGTTAGTTCTTCTATAGGTAGTTGTTTAGGAGTATTAATGCCTACTTCACTAACTTCAAATTCTTTACCTGTAGCCATCATTTTAATTTTATCACCAGCTTTAACAACGCCTTCCATCACACGTATTGATGAAATAACACCTCTATAAGGGTCGTATTCTGAATCAAAAATTAATGCTTTCAATGGTTCACTAGGGTCACCTTCAGGTGGTGGGACAACTTCTACAATTTTCTCTAAAATATCTTCAATACCAATATTTGACTTTGCACTTGCCAGTACTACATCGTCTTGATTTAAACCAATTACATCTTCTAATTCTTGTTTTACTCTTTCAGGTTCAGCTGCAGGTAAATCAATTTTATTTACAACAGGTAATAATTCTAGATCATTATCAAGTGCTAAGTATACGTTTGCTAATGTTTGTGCTTCAATACCTTGTGCTGCATCCACCACTAATATTGCACCCTCACATGCTGCTAAAGATCGTGAAACCTCGTATGAAAAGTCTACATGCCCTGGTGTATCAATTAAATGAAATGTATATGTTTGACCATCATTTGCTTCATATTTTAATCGCACGGCATTTAATTTAATTGTGATGCCACGTTCTCTTTCAAGATCCATTGAATCTAATAATTGATCTTGCATTTCTCTTGTTTCTACAGATTTAGTATTTTCTAAAATTCTATCTGCTAATGTTGATTTACCATGATCAATATGAGCAATAATAGAAAAATTTCGTATATTTTCTCTTCTGTTATAGCGTTCTTGCATATCCATAGCCTATCATTCTCGCTTTCATAAAATTAGCCCGTATATGTATACATCTTTGATATAATAACGTTTTTAATGCTTAATTGCAAACTTAATTGTGCTATTAAAAATTTGAGCATAAGCTTAATAATTCATTACTTACATTACTTTTTCATTTAGATTACATACTAATTATAAAGTGTTAAAGAGTGCATTCCAACACTAATTATGATTTAATTCAGATTTTAATTACACTATACTTAATTAATGATTGCACAAATATGTATGTTTTGATAAAATATTTCTTGTTGTAATCAAAATAAAATTTGATATGCTTAAGATCACTTTTAGGAGGTGACAGTAATGCCAAATATTAAATCTGCTATTAAACGTGTTAGAACAACTGAAAACGCTGAAGCTCGTAATATTTCACAAAAAAACGCTATGCGTACTGCTGTGAAAAATGCTAAAACAGCAATCAACAATAATGCTGATAACAAAGCTGAATTAGTTAACTTCGCTATCAAATCAGTTGATAAAGCTTCACAAAGTAACTTAATTCATTCAAATAAAGCTGATCGCATTAAATCACAATTAATGTCTTCAAGTAAATAATTTGTTAAGAGTCCGGGACATAAAGTTCTTGGATAAGTGAAAAAAAGACAATTTCTATTGAAATAATATAGAAATTGTCTTTT
>NZ_JBXARC010000009.1:0-75561 GCF_058807855.1 Staphylococcus sp. GW821-FHT11H10
TTGCGCCTTTTTTCTATTCAAAAACATAAAAATTGGACTGATGAATTTTGTCATCAGTCCAATTTATTATAGAACCTCTTAACATTACGTTGCCTTGGGATTAGTTCCATACTCATTTGTACCTTTTTCACTATCTGTAACACAATAAATCAATGCGAAAATAGATACAATTAATAATACGATCGAAATAACTAACACAACTACCGTTGCAATCATTAACGATACGTCAGAATAAAAACCACTCAAATACACATTAGATATTGTTTCTATTAATACAATTAATCCTCGTAACAGCATCGATATTAACATAATTAACGGAATTAACATTGTGCGCCCAACATCATGAAATCGACGTACTGACATAGTAAATGTACCTATTACAATGATGACATCAATCGTTTCATACACAATGTTAAAAAACGTATCTCCACCGCCAAACACCCATTTAAGTAAGTCTGCAAGTAAACTTAATAATACAAGTACGATGATATTAGCTAATGTTGCAAACCAATAATGTCGTCTACGAGTTCGACCTTGTACATTGAAATAATTTTTCCAGAATAGCTGATACGACTCAATCATTATAGCGTCTCCTTTGAATATGATTCACTATAATCATTACACAATAAAGGATTAAAGAAAATACTTTATTTAATATAAGCTCGAATCGCTCTTGCAATATATTCATTTAAATAATCATTACGATTTTTATTTATATTTTTAGCAAAACGTTCATCACTTTCGTAAGTGAGTGCCATATATTCTAAGAATTGATTGTCCGCATTTGGTACTTGTCGTTGTAATATCTTTTTTAACGTTTCGATATTTTGATACGTAAATGCGTCATCCGCTGAATAGCCATCTTCCAATAGTTGATTCATCTCATTAAAAAATTGATTGAATTGTTCATTAGTATGATCATCATTATCTTGCTTCTCAGAATCACTAAATTGAGTTCTATTATCTTGATATGACTGATAGTAATCCGTGTCACCATATTTTAGCGCCGCTTCTTTATCATATTGTTCATTCACATCAAATTGATTAAATTTGTCCATATTAATCTCCTCATTTCTATGATTAATTAGATGATGATTGAGGTAATCAATGATTTGATTCAGGTGATTTCGTTGATGAATAATTTGAGCATAATTTTCTTCTAATATTACATTTTTATCATTAATACTTTGCTGAAAATAGTCTTGAATGTTCTCAAGCGATAAATTGAGTTGTCTAAGAAATAAAATTGTTTGTAATTTTGATATATCTTGAGAATGATAATAACGATACCCGTTATCATCAATATAACTAGGCACAAGTAAACCAATCTCATGATAATAACGTAAAGTTCTTGTACTAACCGACGTCACTTTGCTCACTTCATTAGGTGTAAAATAGTCATGATTTATCATTATTTTATTCTCCACTTTACTTTATTTTTAATATCATTAATACCTCATTCATCTATTTAGGAGTGTAGACTATGACGTAACGTTAAAGTCAATCATTCTTATTAAAATAATCTTCTAAAAATGTGTATTTTTGAGTCCCATTTCCATTAAAATAGTTTTTCCCAAAATTATCTAATAAGGCATGAAACTCGTTAGCATCTTGATTCGTAAAATGAGGAGGCAATGAAATTTGCTTTTTAAATTTATCATAACTTTCTGTATGGGCGTAACCTAACTTACTATACAAACGTCTCGTATAACTATCAGGAATAAACTCGATACCTTTAAAGATATAGACGAGTAAAACATCGGCTGTTTCGCTACCGATGCCACGAATTTTTAGTAATTCTCTTCTTAGATTATCTCCATAATGTTGATCAATATTTTCATAATCAAAATTAAATTGATTTAACCACTGAAACAAAGCATGAATGGCTTTCCCTTTATTCCTATAAAAGCCGCTGGAACGGATCGTTTCTTGTAGTTCAGTTAATGGCAACGATAAAATTTTTTGAGGATTAAAGTTTGTTTTTTCTTTTAACCGAAGTAAAGCCATGTCTGCATTTTTCCAATTCGTATTTTGGACTAATATAGCACCGAGCATCATTTCTTCCGGGCTCTCAGCGGGCCACCAATGTTGCTGTCCCATATGCTCTAATAAAGTTTCGTAAAGTTCTTCTGTCGTAAGCGTTGGCATACTCTCACTCCAATCTTTACATAATAATACCCTCACAAATCGAAATTTATGAGGGTGTTATCAAAATTTATATAATTCTCTTGATTACATAGATTCAGGTGCAGAGACACCAACCAGTGCTAATGCATTGTGTAACGTAATTCTTACTGCATCTACTAAAGCTATATGAGCTTTCGTCTTTTCTGCATCATCTGTTAATACTTTTTCAGCATTATAGAATTTGTGGAATGCAGAAGCTAAATCTTGAATATAGTTTGTTAAACGATGTGGTGCGCGACTTTCTGCTGCACTTTCAATAGTTGGTTCAAATTCAGCAATCTTCTTCAATAAGTCGATTGCTTTTTCATTTGTAATCGTTGAAAAGTCAGCATCAGCAGTAACTTCAACACCTTGTTCTTTCGCTTGTTTTAAGATTGAGCAAATACGTGCATGCGCATATTGAGCATAGTAAATTGGATTGTCTTGTGACTTTTCTTTGGCAAGTTCCAAATCAAAGTCGAAATGAGAATCAGGACTACGCATTGTTAAGAAATAACGTGCAGCATCAATGCCTACTTCATCCATAATTTCACGTAAAGTAATTGCATTACCTGTACGTTTACTCATCTTCACTTCGACTCCATCTTGCATTAAACGAACCATTTGCATGATTTGAATTTCAAGACGATCACTATCCACACCAAATGTTTCAAGACTAGCTTTCAAACGATTAATATAACCATGATGATCGGCACCCATTAAATCGATTAGGATATCATTACCACGATTAATTTTATTGTAATGATATGCTGTATCTGGCGTAAAGTATGTGTAAGTACCATCTTTCTTAATTAATACTCGGTCTTTATCATCTTTAAAGTCAGATGTACGTAGCCATGTCGCACCATCTGCTTCATACGTATAGCCTAGTTCATTCATTTTAGCTAATGTGTTATCAATGGCACCATTTTCATATAATGATGTTTCACTGAACCAGTTATCAAAGTGGACGTTGAAATCAGCTAAATCTTTTTTCAATTTATCCATTTCATAATCGACACCTAATTGTCTGAATGTTTTAAGACGTTCTTCATCAGAGTAGTCTTTCATTTCAGGGTGTTTATCAGCTAAATCTTTACCAATTTCGATGATATCTTTACCGTTATAACCATCAGCTGGCATTTCATGACTTGTATCACCAAGTGCCTCGAAGAAACGTGTTTCAATAGAACGTGCTAAGTTAGTAATTTGATTACCCGCGTCATTAATATAATATTCACGTGTTACATTATAACCTGAAGCAATTAAAATATTAGCTAATGAATCACCTACAGCAGCATTTCTAGCATGACCAATGTGCAAATCACCAGTTGGGTTAGCAGATACATATTCTAGTAAAATATTCGTGTTCTTAGATTCTTCTGCACAACCGAATTTGTCACCTTTATTGATAGCTTCTGGGATAACTGCAGTTAAATACTGATTATCTAAGTAGAAATTAATAAAACCAGGACCCGCGATATCTACTTGCTTCACGTTCGCTTTACTTGTGTCTAAGTTATCAACGATAGCTTGAGCAATTTCACGTGGATTACGTTTCGCAATTTTAGTTAATACCATTGCAATATTCGTTGAATAATCCCCGTTTTTAGTATCTTTTGGTATCTCTACTTTAATTTCGGGAATATCTTCAGCCAGATTAGCTTTTTCAATACTTGCTTTAATTTCTTCTATTAAAGTTGATTTTACTTTTTCAATAATATTCATTCGCTTATCTCCTTATAATTAATTTCATATTGATATGAGCCCATCTTTTCATCGTTCTGATGTAACTCGTATTGAATTTTTAATTTTCCACCATTTTCATTCACAAAATGCAGGATGCTACGTGTTTTAACAGTTAAAGGGATACGACCAGCTGGTATATCGTAAAGTGTAGTCGTATCATGACCTTCCACAAAGTGAAGATTCATATTAATATCGCCTTTGCGTATTAGTTTAACACCGCGTTCCTCAATTTTAATTGTTACATCAACGACTGCATCTTCAATTTGTTCTTGATATCGAATATAATCTGCGTTTTTCTTTTGCCATGAACCTTGAGCAGCAAATTCAAATTTTTGTTTTTCACCATTTTGTTTTAGAACTTGTTTCGTTTGAACGTCTATATTCTTATTCAACGTTTGCCTCACCTTAGCTTCTAAATAATACACCACATTATAGCATAAATTAGATAGTGCATGTAGGTGATACTTCTCAGTTTTAAAGTATTTAGGATATATATAAGTATCATCATCTATTTTGATAAATTTAGTAATAAAAAGAACAGTATATAGGTTAAATCTTGGAAAATATTACTATAAAATGACTTATTAGAAGTAAACTATCAGCGTGTATTTGGAGATGATATAATATACTAGTCGCCTATCTCTCAGGCGTCAATTTAGGCGTAGAGAGGAGGTGCTAATCTATGCTAGAAATCCTTGTTCACATCACGACCACAATCATCAGTGGTTGTATTATTGCGATATTCACGCATTGGCTACGTAATCGCAATAATAAATAGGCGACCATAGCCACACCTAAAAATCCCCTCACTACGGCAATAGTGAGGGGATTGGTGCATCTATGCTAGTTTCCTTGTTAACTAAATTATAACACTGGTGAGTGGAGAAATGCAAAATGATTTCACACGATGACTCAACTAATTAGAAGAAACATATTAAACAACGGTAGAAATTGAGATGTGCGATATATTCGATACTAGATAAACAACATATTTTAAAATTGTAGTTTCTTTTTTAGGTAACATCATTCTCACATATCAATATTATTAGAAACTATTAATGTAATAGAAAACAATATATGATCCTACATTGACATTAGCATTTAATTTGGCAAGACTATTTGGTACCACTGTGGATGAATTTTTTTCGGTTCTGTTGCATAGTTAGAAAAATATAGCTAATTACCATTTTATCATGTCGTTGTTCCCTTAACTGGCTAACATATGCCTAATTTCATGGCATGGCGAAAATCCGTAAATCTGAAGAGACCTGCGGTTCTTTTTATATAGAGCGCAAATACATTCAATACCTTTTAAAGTATTCTTTGCCGTATTGATACTTTGATATCTTGTCTTTCTTACTTTAATATGACGGTGATCTTGCTCAATGAGA
Organism: Staphylococcus sp. GW821-FHT11H10; assembly: GCF_058807855.1. Taxonomy (NCBI): domain Bacteria; kingdom Bacillati; phylum Bacillota; class Bacilli; order Caryophanales; family Staphylococcaceae; genus Staphylococcus; species Staphylococcus sp. GW821-FHT11H10. Next base: position 5,307 of record NZ_JBXARC010000009.1, read on the forward strand.
TTATTCAGATATTTCGATGTACAATGACAGTCAGGTTTAAGTTTAAAAGCTTTAATGGCTTTAGCCATTACGACCTTCGTTGAAGGTGTCTGATCTGTAATTACCTTTTGAGGTTTACCAAATTGTTTAATGAGACGTTTGATAAATACATATGCTGAATGGTTCTGTTGCAAAGTTAAAATTATATGTAAATCTATACAAAACTATAAAAGCAAATATTGTTTTAACAGTAAAGAGTTTTGTTAGTATTAATTATTTTTCGTTTTTCAGTATAAATATTACATGATTTTTAACTTTGCAACAGAACCACTAATTCTATTATAATTTCAGCCCATCTTCACTAATGTCATAATTTAACAGACCTAAGTAAAAGTATGTTCGTCCAATAAGCAAGTGGCTACAAAATAACATTATCATTCCCATCCAAATCGTTTGATTTTCTTCAGAATCAACAGGAAGAATTAATGATACATACAACAATAGTCCAAATGATAATAAAATAGTTAAAATTCCAATCACTCTAATAAAGCTACCGTTTTGGATACCAAACATCTCAAATTCACCTAGACAAAATAAAAATAGACCTATAGCAGAGACTATTATGAGCCCACAAATTAACAACCAATATGTAAAAGTATCGTCTCTAGAATCTGCAAAATAAAAAGCATAAGCAGAACTAATTAAAAATGGAATGTTGTATCCTGAAAGTAAATTGATACTCATATATATTGCAACTCTGAACTTATAATTTTTTCGATTATAGTTCTTAAAAATATACTCGCGTTCTTGTAAATAAAGAATTAGCCGTAATAATAATGATACTATTAAATATATTTTCATATATAATGGCATATTACCTTTTATACCTGGGCCTGAATATATAAAATAGTAAAATGCAAAAATAATGAAATTCACTAATGATAATCCTATTAAATGTGAATGTTGAATTGATTCTATTGATTTTTTTTGTAAATTTACCTCCATAATATCCACCTTCCTTTTATCAATATAATATGTATCTATTCCATAAAAGAATAGTTCCTATTAAAAATAAGTATTTTAATTTCTGTATGTTTTGTATTATCCTGATATTTGTACTTAAAAGAAGGGAGTCAATTATGAATACAAAAGAGTCAAAAACAGTTGTTGTTATTGGCGCTGGTGTTTTAAGCACAACTTTTAGTTCTATGCTTAAAGAGTTAGAACCAAGTTGGCATATAAAACTATATGAACGTCTAAATCGTCCTGGTATCGAAAGTTCAAATGAGCGTCATAATGCTGGAACTGGTCATGCTGCTTTATGTGAATTGAACTATACAGTGAAACAACCTGATGGATCAATTGATATAGAAAAAGCAAAAGAAATTAATGAACAGTTTGAGATTTCAAAACAATTTTGGGGTCATTTAGTTAAAAATAATAGTATTTCTAACCCTAAAGAATTTATTCAACCATTACCTCACATTAGTTTTGTTAGAGGTAAAAATAACGTTCAATTCTTAAAGGATCGTTATCATGCTATGAAGGATTTCCCAATGTTCGACAATATTGAATATACAGAAGATATTGAAGAGATGAGAAAATGGATTCCATTAATGATGGAGGGTCATAGCTCAAGTGATATTATGGCTGCTAGTAAGATTAACGAAGGTACAGACGTTAACTTTGGAGAGCTTACTCGTAAAATGGCTAAAAATATTGAACAACATCCTAATGCCAATGTCCAATATAATCATGAAGTAATAGACTTTAACCATCGAAAAGATGGTAAATGGGAAGTTAAAGTGCGTCAACGTAACAGCGGTGATGTTCAAACTGAACTTGCTGATTATGTATTTATTGGTGCTGGTGGTGGTGCTATTCCACTATTACAAAAAACTGGAATTCCAGAAAGTAAACATTTGGGCGGATTCCCTATTACAGGACAATTTTTAATTTGTACTAACCCAGACATTATAGCCCAACACGATGCCAAAGTTTACGGTAAAGAACCACCTGGCACACCACCTATGACAGTACCTCACTTGGATACTCGATATATTGATGGTGAACGTACATTATTATTTGGTCCATTCGCTAGTGTGGGTCCTAAGTTCTTAAAAAATGGTTCTAATCTTGATTTATTTAAATCAATCAAACCATATAATATTACAACATTGTTATCTGCTGCTGCTAAAAACCTACCTTTAATCAAATATTCATTTGATCAAATATTAATGACTAAAGAAGGTTGTATGAATCATTTACGTACATTTTATCCAGAAGCACGTGATGAAGATTGGCAGTTATACACTGCAGGCAAACGTGTACAAGTGATTAAAGATACTCCCGAATATGGTAAAGGATTTATTCAGTTTGGTACAGAAGTTGTTAATTCTGAAGATCATTCGGTAATAGCTTTATTAGGAGAGTCTCCAGGAGCATCAACTTCAGTATCTGTAGCTTTAGAAGTACTTGAGAAAAACTTCCCTGAATATGAATCTGAATGGACACCTAAAATACAAAAAATGATTCCATCTTATGGTAAATCACTCATTAATGATACTGCGTTAATGAAAAAAATCCGTCAACAGACATCAAAAGATTTAGAATTAAATTACTATCAAAACAATAAGTAGACTACAATACAATGCTAAAAAAGGAATGTTAAGCGTGAAAAAATTATTAATAGTAACAATTATTAGTACTATTGGTTTTTGTGCACTCAAACGTTACCAAAAACATGTAAACCAAGCACCAAACATAGAATATTAGAGTCAAAATATTTATAAAAATTATTACGTATATTAGTTTTATAAAACCAAATTCAATTTTTAGTGATATTAAAAAGAGGTCTCATATATGAGATCTCTTTTTTCATTGATAGAGTTTTTGGATTCTGTAAGTATAGTACTATAAGAAATCAAGCAGTTTTAAAACACTACGTAAGATGACTTATCAGAAGTTATATGTAACTCACCCATTACGGATGATACAATATAAAGGTCGCCTATCTCTCAGGCGTCAATCTAGACGTAGAGAGGAGGTGTAATTATGCTTGATAACTTTGTTCACATCATGACCACAGCAGCGAGTGGTTGTATCGTCGCATTATTTGCGCATTGGCTACGCAATCGCAACAATAAGAAAAAATAGGCGACTATAGTCACGCCTAAAAATCCCCTCACTACTTCCGATAGTGAGGGGATTGGTGTATTATGCTTAATAACTTTGTTAAGTAGATTATAACACTGGTTAGTAGAGGAATGCAAAGTGATATGTATGATATTAGTTACAATGCGTCATTCTAATATTTTTGACGCTAATTGCCAATAATTTAAAGGATAAGTTATGAATGTTATATATTGAGAGTTTATCCTTTTTTAAATAGATTGTCATTAGAACATGCATTAAATTTAGAATAAATAATACAAAGATCAAAATTCATGAAATCAAATTTTTGATAACTTCATTAAGCTTCGTATCAATATACTTATTTTTATGTATGACTAAATAGAAATAGCGTGTAATGTCTAAGTTTGTTACTTCTAGCTTTTCTAAATCATAAGGTGTTAATGTCGATTTAGAAACAATAGAAAAGCCTTTATCAGCATGAACCATATTTTTAATTAGATTTGTGTTATTAATTTCTACTAAATAAGAGGATGAAGTCATTTGTGATAACGCATTTTCTTGATAGACTCTTGTACCTGATCCGCGTTCTCTGATAAAGCATATTGATTTATTTGAAGATGATGATTTTTTACGAATTAATACTATTTCATCTTGAGCAATACGTCTACTGTGTATAATATTACTTTGAACCTCTTTTTCGATTATACCTAAATCGATAGTGTTATTCTTAATATATTGTAATACTGTATCAGAATTATTTAAATACACATGAATGTATAATTCAGGATATTTTTTGGCTAAATCAGTAAGATGTTGTGACAATCGATATTCTCCATAAGTGTAACTGCTCCCTACCGTCACATCTCCCGAAATTGTATCAGGTTGCATTTTCAAATCGTGTCTTAAGGTTTGTTCTAAACGCTCACGTTGTAAAGCATATTGAAATAGTTTCTCCCCATCACATGTTAAAGACATTTTAGAATGTCTAAATTCGAAAATTTTTACATCGTATTCCAGTTCTAATCGTTTAATATCGCGACTTATTGATGGCTGTGAAGTATATAAATTTTCTGCAGCTTTAGTAAAACTTTGCGTTTTAACTACTTCAGTTAGAACTTTTAATGAATCCATTAACTAGGTCTCCTGACATTTGAACACCTCTATTATAACAAAAATGTTATGAGTAATATACTAAATATTTATTTCACGTTATAACTATGCGATGCTAAGCTTTTGATAAAGGAGGAGTTAAAAAGTGAAATCCTTAAAAAGCAAAGCCTTTATTTATGGTTTATTATTCACATTTATCATCGCAGTTATAAGTTTGTTAGGCTCAAAGTTACCATTTTTAGATAAGATAGGTGCTTTAACAATTGCTATACTGATTGCGATTCTATATAGACATTTTAAGGGTTACCCTGAAGCATATCGCTCAGGAATCGTATTTTCGTCTAAACGGTTACTGAAATTAGCTATTATATTATATGGATTAAAGCTAAATATTTATGATGTAATTGGAAAAGGTAGCGATTTGTTATTAATCGATATTGGAGTCATCCTTTTTAGTATCGGATTAATGTTATTACTAAATAAATATATTAAAGGAGATAAAAGCCTCATCCTATTACTAGGTATTGGCACTGGGGTGTGTGGTGCGGCAGCTATTGCAGCAGTATCTCCAATATTAAAATCTAGAGAAAAAGATTCTGCGATTAGTATTGGTATTGTCGCACTTATTGGCACTATATTTTCGCTTGCATATACTGTAATATATTCTGTTTTTACAATATCTCCTGAAGTATTTGGGGTCTGGTCAGGTACAAGTTTACATGAAATTGCACATGTAATTCTTGCTTCGGGCTTCTCAGGCCAAGAGGCTTTGAGTATGGGACTGTTAGGAAAACTGGGGCGTGTTTTTTTATTAATACCTCTGAGTATTATTTTAATTTTAATTATGAGAAAAAAATCGCATAGTGAGACTGAAAAAAAACGTATTGATGTACCTTACTTTTTACTTGGTTTTGTCATGATGGCACTATTCCATACTTATGTATCCTTGCCACACATGGTTATGCAAATTATAGATAATATCACTACTATATGCTTATTGATGGCAATGGTTGCATTAGGGTTAAATGTTTCATTTAAAGACTTAAAAGATCGTGCTTTCAAACCATTAATAGTTGTCATTATTGTATCTATTTGTTTATCAACTGTGACATTTATTGTTGCTAAGTGTTTTTATAGTTAGACTATAAGTATACTAAAAAATTGATATAGATTCTCACAAACAAACACAACACATTGAAGGCATTCCATATACTACGGCTAAAAAAGATCAGCCTTTTTCTTACTAGGCCTATTCTTCTTTATTTCTATTAACTATGAAACAATATACTAAATTGAAGAAGTAGATACTTCTTAATATAATTTAGGGTACACCCTAATCATACAAAATGAATTGTTGAAATTACAGCAATTAAAATGTATGATTAGGGTGTATATTAATTATGAGGTGAAACTAAATGATTGTGGGCTATGCGCGGGTATCATCAGTAGATCAAAATTTAGAAAGACAACTTGAAAATTTAAAAACATTTGGTGCTGAAAAAATTTTTACAGAAAAACAATCAGGTCAATCTATAGAAAACAGACCCGTCTTTCAAGAAGCATTGAACTTTGTGAGAATGGGAGATCGTTTTGTCGTGGAATCAATTGATCGTTTAGGTCGTAATTATGATGAAGTCATTAATACCGTTAATTATCTTAAAGAGAAAGAAGTACAATTGATGATTACCAGTCTACCAATGATGAATGAAGTCATTGGTAATCCATTATTAGATAAATTTATGAAAGATTTAATTATACAGATATTAGCAATGGTTTCAGAACAAGAAAGAAATGAAAGTAAACGTCGACAAGCTCAAGGGATTCAAGTTGCGAAAGAGAAAGGCGTATATAAAGGACGACCTTTATTATATTCTCCCAATGCGAAAGATCCTCAAAAACGTGTTATCTATCATCGTGTTGTAGAAATGTTAGAGGAAGGCAAAGCGATTAGTAAAATTGCGAAAGAAGTGAATATTACAAGACAAACTGTTTATAGAATTAAACACGATAACGATGATTTGTTTTAATAAACGGTTTTTCAATGCAAATGAGAGCTTCTCACAGCGTCTGAAAACTTATGGTGATCAATTATTCTGAGATTTTAATATTAAAACAAGAAAAGAGAGAACCAATAAAAAGCTACCTAATAACTGGTAGCTTTTTATTTATCGTAATTTTAATATATATCTGATTTTTTCATATTTCCAGCCTTAACTTCTGTTGTATCATATATTGCGATAAATGCGTCTGGGTCTACATCATTTATAATTTCTTTAAGTTTTTGTTCTTCGAGTTTATTAATAACACAAGAAATTTCTACAAATGAATTATTTTCTTCATCAATAGTCACTTTTGTAAATGTGCAATACCTTCCCAGTCTTTCTTTAATTTCTTTATTCATAATGTCATAATCTTTTGTAATAATTTTAAACGTTTTCGAACCACTTAGTCCTTCTTCAATAATATGTATAACTTTTGAAGCAATAAAATATGCGAGCGCTGATAAAATGGCACCTTTAAAGCCAAAAACAGTAGAAACAAGTATAAATACGAATGTATTGAGAAATAAAATTAAATCACTTGTTCCGAAAGGTAACTTTCTAGATAATAAAACGGCTAACATATCTATACCATCTAATGCCCCACCATTTCTAAGGGCAAGACCCATGCCTAATCCAATAACAACTCCACCAACTACAGTAATAAGTAGTGAATCACCTTCAATAATTGTTGGTACATGATGCATAATCGAAGTGAATATAGATAATGATAAGATACCTATTATTGAAAATATAGCAAACTTACGTCCGATTTGTTTATAACCTAACCATATAAATGGTAAATTGATTATTCCTATTAATATTCCTAAAGGTAAACCAAACAAAGTGGAACCTACAATACTAATCCCTGTGACTCCTCCGTCAGAAACGTTATTTGGGATTAATATAGATTCCAAACCATATGCTGTAATAAGTGCCCCAATTATAATAAGTAAAATCCTGCCGAATGATATAATCACCATTTTTTTTGTCATTTTTGAACTCCTATTTTTATTATTAAAAAGTCTTCACCTATATTATAACTTGTTTTATCAATTTAATGAAATTGGTGTTAATGATTGATATCATATTTTTTTAAACAAAATTCTAAAAAAGATAATTTAATGTTTAATCAGCGTCTAATACTCAAAGTAAATAAATGAAAAATTTCCCAAGGCATTTACAAATATATTAAAATACACCAATCTCTAAAATTTTGAAGATTGGTGTATTTTAAATCAGTTTATCTGGTTCCTACATCATTTGCAATTTCAGTTTTTTTATTTTTAATATGATAAATACCTGCTTGAACACTTCCAAAATTAGGATTATCTTTTTCTTCTTTAATATTGTAACCTTGATTTTGAAGTATATCTAAATACTTTTTATTCATCCCTTTTTCAAAATGTACTGTATTACCATCATTATAAAATCTAGGTTTATATATACTATCTTGCAACGATCCATTACCTCTAAGGTAATCAATAATTACTTCATTAAGAATAGTTGGTATTTTATTTCCACCAGGGCTACCAATTCCCATATAGTAGTCTGGTCCAACTATAATTGTTGGAGATATATATGACCTTGGCACAGTATTTTTAGCATGATAATTGTTACTATCTTTATTATCAGAGAAGTTCGTCATGGAATTATTCATATAGAATCCTTCATCCATATATTTACCAGACCCAAAGTATCCTGATAGTGTATTTGTCGTACTCGTCATTTGACCTTGTTTGTCAACGACTACAAAGTGTAAAGTACTCGTTTTCTTAACACTATTATCGCTAATAGAGTCAGATGTATTTTGATTGTTATATTTATTACTTATATACATATTTGAAAGGTATTCTTGAGAGAAGTTCGTTTTAGCATTAACGATATCTCTATTACTGTACATTAAATCTCTTCCTGATAAAACACTATTTAAGTATTGTTCATCACTTTGACCATTATTAAGCATCTCATCTAATTTTAAACCTTGTAGCATTAATCCGCCACCTAAGGGATTAGATGATGAATAAACATGGGTATTTAAATACTTTGTTTCACTTGGTTTTTTCTGTTTTGATTTATAATTATTAAAATCAGTTTTATCAATCTGGCCGTTTAATTCTGTAGTTAGATGCTTTGCAAGTTTATCGTAAAAGTAATTAGGCCCATTATTTTTAATGCCTTTTAATGTTTTAGTAAGTTGTGGCTGCTTTACAATATCTCCATTTTTAACAGTATTACCATCTCCTTTGAAAAAAGGAGATGATTTATCAATACCTTTGCTATATTTTTTTACTTTGCAACAGAACCCATATTTTTTAATCACTAATAATGCAGAAAAATTAAGAATACGCTTAGAAGAATTATTTAATGCAAATACAGTTTATATACAAAGAATAAAAGATAGACCATTAGAAGCGCGTAAAGATGTTGATGAAAGAGATTTAGAAAAAATTGATCAATGTGTTATTTTATTTGGTGATGTGAAATTAATGATTGCAGATGATACTGAAGGACTTCCAATTACTAAAGGAAATAATGTTTCTTTGTGTGTGACATTCGAAAATGTCGAAGACACAAAGAGAATTTATGATAAATTCGTTGAATTAGGCTCTGAAATTTTATTACCTTTTGCTCCGAAATTTTACACGGAAGGTTACGGATATGTTAAAGATGAATTCGGAATTGCTTATCATCTCTTTACCAAAAGAAAAAATTAAAAAAAGAGCATATATCATATGCTCTTTTTTTAATCATAATTTACATAATCGGTGATTATCAGAAGTTATGGCATAAAATAAGAGGGTTCTGTTGCAAAATTAAAAATCATGTAATATTTATACTGAAAAACGAAAAATAATTAATACTAACAAAACTCTTTACTGTTAAAACAATATTTGCTTTTATAGTTTTGTATAGATGTGCATATAATTTTAACTTTGCAACAGAATCGTAATGAGCATGATAGATAGTGAATATCATATTGGTGAACCTTTAAAATAATTACTGAGTATTCATAGCCAGATTTGATTGGAACAAAAGATTTTAATACTATTGAAATTAAATAAGCCAGTAAGTGTATTTATACAAATGCACTTACTGGCTGTTTTAAGCGTAGTGTCCTACTCCTAATACTGTTTATATTATTCAAAAGCTTTGAATAATTCCTCACTAGAATTATTCCACATCTCTTCATTATGAGATTTTAAAAAGTCTGCTAAAACTTTTTTATTTTCCTCACCAATGTGGTCAATGATAATTTTATGTTTCATAGATTTATCCATCATATTAACATGTTCAGGCATACTTTTATAACCACGTCGTATACTTTTGTTAACTAATAAATAACATGCAGTAACACCAGCATAATATGGGCCACTCTCACTACGTTCAGTAGTCACCCAGCAAAGCCAATATTCTTTAGCTTCTTCGCCTTCAACTTCCGATTTGTCATTTATCCATTTAACACCTTTTTCAACTTGAGCACGTGCATGCATACCACCTATATCTATAAACGCCTCTTTATTCGCAACATCTATAAATACTGGTGCAATATTATCTAAACTAATTGAGCCAATATTCGTCCCTTTATGCCCATCAAGCGGGTCATTCTTGATAATATTAAATTTAAAACCTTTGTTCTCAGACACACATGACACCTCCGAAAAACTTGAATTCATAATCTCTATATTATGCGTTATATATTAAAGTTTCAATGGCTTAATTCAATTCATTAAGTAGATTAATAATAGAACCCTTAGTTTGTGGATTCTCAATATTAAGAATCATTTCTTTAGGATAGTATAATTTATAATCTTCACGATTAATACCTGTAATACTTGAAATAACGAGTGATTGACTACTAATTTCTCTAATACTACCATTACGTCTTAATAAATGTATTGGTTGTCTATTAGAACCAGGTCGATCATAATCATATGGTAAATCAGAGAAAGCCTCACTAACAAAATAATAGTTCGGATCAATATTACCTTCTATGAACAACTCTTGTAGCTCAGTAATAGTAATAATTGAACCATCAAATGGAATATATTTAAATAAGTCTCTATTTATAAAACGACGTGCTAAATCACTGAGAATTGCATCATCTTCTTGTATCCATTTCTTCAAATAATAAAGTACGACGACTTCATCTAAATCAACGTATTGCTCAATTGTAACCTTCTCTTCAAAAAAAGGAACAAAATCTTCTGGGTACATCTTAAAATGGTACCCCTCATTGTACAATTGTTTAACACGTTTCAAACAATTATTTAACAATACTTCTCCGCCTCTACTAACAGGATGAAAGTATATTTGCCAATACATTTGATAGCGACTCATTATAAAGTTCTCAACGGCATGCATTCCACTCTCTTTAATAAGAACTTCATCTTTAGATGGTCTCATTAAACGTAAAATACGTTCCATATCAAATGTGCCATAAGAGACGCCCGTAAAATAAGCATCTCTTTGTAAATAGTCCATTCGATCAGCATCAATTTGCGATGAAATCATAGAAATTACAAGTTTATTTTGATGCGTTTTGTTAATTACTTCTGCAACTTCTTTAGGAAAAGTACTCGATACGCGACTTAAAACTTCATTAACTTCAGTAGGTCCAGTAATAATTGCTTGCGTAAAGGCTTCATGGTCTGTATTGAATATCTTTTCAAAACTATGTGAAAATGGACCATGACCTAAATCATGTAATAATGCTGCACATAATGCCAATGGTCTATCTTCATTGTTCCAAGCGTCTCGTCCCACAAATGATTCGTCAATCATGCGTCGCACGATTTCATATACACCTAAAGAATGTCCAAAACGACTATGCTCTGCAGTATGAAAAGAAAGATATAATGTACCTAGTTGCTTAATACGACGTAAACGTTGAAACTCTTTTGTCTTAATAAGATCCCAAATAAGTTGATCTTTGACGTGAATATATTTATGAATAGGGTCTTTGAATACCTTCTCTTCAGCTAATTTCTGTTCAACATAAGGTGTTTGCGTCAAATAAATCCTTCCTCTCATTACAGTATAGTCATAGCGTTTATATACTTCTCTTCATTAAAGCTAAATCCAATTGTTCTCCATACATTTCTGGTTGATAAGAACGTACGATTTCAAAATCATTATTTTGATAGTATTGAATGGCATCTTTATTTTTATTATCAACTTCTAAAAATACTGCATCATATTTACCGTCAAATTGTTCTAATCCTTTCTTAAGTAAACTAGAACCATAACCTTTATGTTGAGATTCTGGATGTACATAATGCGCAGACAAATACAATTCTTTACCATAAATGAAATTAGCAAAGCCAATAATTTCATCATTATCTTCGGCTACTAAAAATAGTTGTTCTTCTAAACGTTTCTTTAAATGTTGCTCATTATAAGAAGCAGCTAATAACTCATTTATTGTTGATGCTGCATAAATATTTAAATATGTGTTATACCATGCCTTAGTAGCAACATCTCTAATTGCTACGACGTCATTTGGTGTAGCTTCTCTGACTTTAAACATACTTGATTCTCCTGACTTTACTATGGAATTAATAATGAAATTATATCACAGTACTTATACAATCGCTTAATATAGAATATTTATCGGCGTAGTTTAATATACTTTTGAATTAGGCTTACGCTAATGTTTCATTCCATTCTTTAGCTCTTTCTAGTGCAAACGTATCTTTCGAAATATCACCTGGACGTTCAGCGGTACCAATTATATATCCATTAAGTTCAGCACCAATAAAATCTAATGTATATTTCATTTGAGTAATACCTGGCTTAGCTTTCACTTTAGGGCAGTCTCCACCAACTAAAATAAGTCGAAAATCTTTCTTTGCCATTTTTTCTTTAAAGTCTTTGTAGTTATCGTCTATCAAAGTTTCAGACCAATGATCAATAAATGCCTTTAAAGATGCAGAAACACTATACCAATACACCGGTGATGCAAATATGACCGTATCACTTTCTAAAACTTGATCAATGACCTGTTTATAATCATCGTTATAGCTTGTAATATCTCTATTCTCGTGACGAAAGTCTCTTACAGGATTGAATTGATAATCGGTTAAGTCAATCCATTTATAATCTAATCCCTCAACTGCTGACTTAGTAAGTTGTGCTGTATTCCCCTCTGGACGACTTCCTCCAAATAAAACTGTAATCATTTTTATCACTCTCTCTTAATTTATATTAAAAAACTATTCCCTTATTCATTGTTAACAACATAAACACTTCATACTTACTTAATATTTTACATATTTGCCTAGTACCCTTATTTCACGTAATATATGTGTATTTTTAAAAATAAAAAAGAATCATTACTATTTATTTCAGTTATAAAAAACTCTTACACACATATAAACGGTGTAAGAGCATCAATTACTTTATTTAATTTTACCTTAACTTATTTTATTCAATCGGAAATAATTCATCAATTTTGTTCAGTTCATCATCTGTTAATTGAATATTTGCCGCTTCAATATTTTGCACAACTTGTTCAGCACGTTTCGCACCAGGAATCACCACATCTAACGCTGGACGCGTTAAATAGAATGCTAGAACCACATTAGCAATAGATGTGTTATGAGCTTCCGCAATGCCTTGTAATTGTTTCACTCGTCGAACATTATCATTAAATACTTCCGGTTGGAAATCACGGCGAGGTGCACGATGATCATCAAACGTTTGATTTTCTTCATACTTACCAGCTAAGATGCCTGATGCTAATGGGAAGTATGGTATAAATGTAATATTATTTTCAGCTGCATATTTCATGACTTCTTCATTTTCACGATGTAATAAGTTGTATTCTAATTGCACTACATCGACATAACCATCTTTATTCGCTTCCTTAAGTTGTTCTAATGAGAAGTTAGACACGCCTATCGCTTTAATCTTGCCTTCATCTTTAAGTTCTTTTAATGCAGCAACTGCTTTATCTTTCGGTGTATCTTCATCTGGAAAATGAATGTAGTATAAATCAATATAATCTACTTGAAGGCGTTTCAAGCTATTCTCAACTTGCTGTTTTAAATAATCTGGATCATTATTTTGTACGACTTCATCATTTTCTTTAATAACATGTGAACCTTTCGTTGCAATTTGAACTTGTTCACGAGGATACTCTTGAACTACTTGGCCAACTAATTCTTCAGAACGTTCAGGTCCATAAATATAAGCTGTATCTAGTAACGTAATACCGTTGTCAATTGCTTTACGTACAACATCTTTACCCTGTTCTTCATCTAAATTTGGGTATAAATTGTGACCACCTACTGCGTTTGTACCTAATGCAATTGGAAATACGTGAACATCTGATTTACCTAATTGTACTAAATCTGCCATCTATAATCGCTCCTTTATTCTATATAACTACTTATAGTTTACCCATTTCTTATTATGACATTCATATTGACTTTTGATGAGCAATGTATTTTAATGTAACTAATCAAGTTACATTAAAGGCGGTATATTATGAATTTAGAATTCAACATTGCAGTACACGTGCTAAGCTTTCTTACTAAGCATTCCGAAGAACAATTCAATAGCCAGGATTTAGCAGAACTTACCTGTCTTAATCCTGTGCAACTAAGGCGTGTTACCACTACACTTAATAATCAACAATATATAGATTCAATTCGTGGAAAAGGTGGTGGCTATCGAGCTAATGCGCGCACTCCAACCATCACCTTAGATACACTGTATCAACTTTTCGTGTTAGATAAATTACCAACACAACGTATTTTTACTGGTAGCGAAGAAAGCTATTGTACAATCTCTAGAAATATCGCAACCACTATGAATAAATACAAAGAGCAAGAAACTGCACTAGCGCTCAACTTTTATCGTAACTTGACAATTAACGACGTAATTAAAGATACACTTCAGGAGGACACATCAAATGACACATTTTAATTTATTAGTTATTGGCTTCGGTAAAGCAGGAAAGACACTTGCCAAGTACGCAGCATCACAAGGTCAACACGTCGCTTTAGTAGAACAATCCTCAGACAACTTTGGAGGCACATGCATAAATGTATAATGTGTGTACTTCCATATATTTTTTATGTATAAAACCCGTCGAATTCGACGGGTTTAGAATAACCGTATCGAAATCGAGGCGGTTAAAATAAAAAAACCACGCTCATAAGAACGTGGTAAGAATATAGCGTTAGCCTCTTAAAATATAAAACTGTTAATCATCACAAACTTGGGTAATAAAGATGTATTGTAGATTTATTATAACATAAAAATAAGGCAACCGTCAGTAACAGTTACCTCAAGTACACTCCGCAGATGTGTACCGCAATTTCTATTTGATTATAACATAAAAAACCTACTGTGGAACGAATCGCCAGTAGGTAAAACTCCGCAACCACTACTATATATTACATTCGCGACTATAAAATATAGCTTATACGGTTGCGGGCCATTTTTACGGTTTCTGTCCCACCGTCAAAGTCATAGTCGTATCCATCCTTCATACAAGAAGCGAGTCCGCAATGACAAGAGAATGTAAATATATTATAGCATATTTGCGACTGACATTGATGTCAGTCGCTAGAAAATTACTAGAAATCTACAAAAAAACACCTATTCATTTAGGTGTTTTTTTCTATTCTATACCTACTATCTCACTTAATTTAATCGTAGTTAAACTAGTTCCCTCATACAAATATAGTAATTGCATATGTGGGTCTACTTTGTGTAGGTAGCCCTCTTTCTTTTTAATATACCCATTTTCAAAGTAACTCACGATAATTTCGGGGTCACGATACATTTTGAATATGAGTGTGTCGTTTAGAACATTCAGTTGATGGTCGCTTAACTCGGGCTTATCTATTTTATCTTGATCTTTTATGTACTGTTCTAAACGCTCATACTGTTCTGGCAATGTTTTAAACGCCGCCCACTTAACTATGCCACGTCCTTGTGGAATGCGTGGATTTAGATATTCACGTGGTATTTTACGATAATCTGTTTCATAGCAATACGGTTCAGGCATATCTGGACTAATTTTTTTCATAAATAATCACCTTGTGAACATTATAGAACGTATGTTCGTTTGTGTAAATAAAAAAAGAGCAAGCTCTTTGCGATACTCACTCTTTTTTATGACAAGTACATTAATTATATTATTCTTATTTCTTAAATTTATCAACAAAGTCATTAACTTTGTCTTTTGCGTTTTCAGTAACTTCTTTTACTTTACCAGAAGCTTTATCTTGTTTGCCTTCTTTTTCCAATTCTTCGTTACCTAAAGCATTTCCAGCTGTCTCTTTAAAATTACCTTTAGCTTGTTCGAATTTATTTTCATCTGCCATGTTAAAGACCTCCATTTTTGTTATTATACACAGGACGATTCAATTATACCCAATTTAATAAATCTTAAACATAAAAAATAGCCACCCAGTGACATGTGTGGGTGGTTATAGATGTAAAAGGAAGTACTTATGACTACATGTGAATTGATTATAACACAAAAAAAGAGGGCAGTCGCTAGGACTACCCTTGTGTAATGTCGTGGTAATTTAATTATATCATTTCCAGTCTATTTTACCCCAATATTTCTCTTTTTTTATTTTTTGTTGTTTATCTGTAATTTTACAAACGGCGCAGTAGAAATCTTTTTTGCTTGAACCCGGTTGAACATATCTAAATCTGATCCACCAGTAACCATCTTTCTTGATTACTTGGTCAAACGGAACGTAATCTCCGTTGTATAACCATGAGCCACTTTCAACCACAGTGCCTTTAAGTCCCGGTGACTTGCGTACTTTAATTGTACTGTTGGCAGTAAACTTACCTGCCCAATTCCATGTTGTTTTTATTTTAGATGGCTTACTCTTAGGCGCATTGATTTGTCTACCATTGATAGCCTCTGCAATACGCTTAGTAAAACTATTGATGTTCTTAGTTATATAGTCCATGTCCTTTTTACTAGTGATGAAACCTAACTCAATCAATCTGTAATTTAAATTGAGTTGACCTGTAACGTTAGCATTTAATAAATCATTTCTAGGTGTCACACCTCTAATTTTGCCAACTGTCTTACCTAGAGCGCTAGATAACGCTTTGTCTATATCATCTGCGGGGTATCTGTCGCTTACAATGACATGTCCGCCACTTGCTTGTGGACTAGCAGCATCTAGGTGGAATTCTACAATCACATCAGGTTTCACGTTCTTTTTAACCCAATATAAACCATAATCTGAATAGTTGCCTACACGTTGTCCATATAACGTGTCTTGATACAAGTCTTGGTTCATTGATTTGCCACCGTATAAAACAACCGTATTACCTACACTCTCAAGATACTTCTTGATTCTAGGTATAATCTCTTTTCTATTAAAATCACGTTCATTATATCCATTTGCCACTGCACCGGGATCGTTTGAATAAGCACCTTTACCATGACCAGCTACAAGTAATATTTTCTTACCCTTCTTAGCTTTCGCTTTCTTAACTGGCTTAGCTTTGCTTTTGACTTTGTTTTTAGTCGTTGCTTTAGCATAGAACGGTCTAATAAACCACATAGGGAAGTCGTAACCATGTGTACGTCTTGTTGTTACTTCTGGTGGTGTCCAATAAGCACCACCCAACCAGTTTTGTTCAAGTATCGTTATAGAGTTAGAAGTAGCAGAGATGACGACACCAACATGACCATAACCCTCACCATAATTTCTGTTGAATATTACGACATCACCGGGTTTAGCTAAGAATGATAATGTATTTTCATAAACAGTAGCTTCACCAGTAAAATTGTTCCATGTAGGAATATCCGCAGCGCCTACACCTTTTAAAGTATGACCGAATAGGTATAACCAATATTGATTTGCTACATCGAAACATTGATATCCATAAGCAAGATCAGGGTTTACTGCTTTACCCTCTAAACTTTTTAGATAACTTATAGCTTGTTTATATGTTCTAACAGATACCATTAAAAATCATCTCCATTCATTCGAGGTGCAGCACCTGTTGTGTCTGTACCTGCTTTAACTTCACGCAATTTTTGTTGCCCTTTTTGTGCTGCGTGAGAGAAATTATTATTTTTCCACCAAGTCCACAAGGAAACTGTTCCAGTAATAATAGAACTGATAGTCACTTCGTCTACTGGAATAGGGGATATATGTTTCGTAGCTAAAAATTGGTTAACCCAAGCTAAAATAAATACAATTGTTCTAACGATTGAACCTACATCTGTTTTCATGTATACACTCCTTAATAAATTAAAAAGCCGACGCAGTGCGCCGACTTAAAAGAATGCAGCTGCAAAACCTAATGCTCCGACAAGTACCGAAGCAATACCACTGATAATTGCAACTATAATCTTTACGTTATAACCTTGTTTTTCTTTAATGACTTCGCTAAACGTTTCAAGTTGTTTGGTATGATCTTTTACTTGATATTTAACGTCTGTAAATTCTTCACCAAAGTTACTCATCGTTTCAGATAGTTTTTCTAAATGTTTTTCTGAGCGTTCTTGACTTTCAAATGCTTGTTTTTGATAGATGATTTGTTTATCTACCTTATTATTCAAATCTTTCAATTCACTTGTGTGTCGTTTATCATTCTCATCTATTTTATGATAAATTTCCCTGTTATTATCGATAAATTCTTCCCTTAACACGAAACGTTCATCTTTTTCTTGCAACGTCAGCACCCCCGTTAAAAGCAATTAACGCATTAATCATTGCTAAGGTTGCAAACTGTACTGGAGTTAACCAGTTAATCGCATTAAATATACTTGCGGAAGTTAATAAAAAATAATAAATAGCGTTGCCACTTCCACCTACAATTAACAAGAAATTAAATTTATTGCTTATTTGTTGTTTAGGTAAGAATACAGGTGCAAGAATGATAAACAAACTAAAAATCATGCCTAGAACGCCCCATAACCAAATAGGCATAACTTGATGAAGTGTTATATAGAAGTCGCTATCGCTTAATACAGTGCTTTGTTCTTTAGTCCAAAAGAAGCCTCTTTCAAACATGAGCAGACCAAAACCGAAAATAAAGATAGCTAACACTTTGTAGTTAAATGAATTTTCTTTCACATTTTCAACTCCTATTCTGCGTTAGTTTCAGTTGTTTCTTCCACGTACTCTAATAAAGTTGTTAGCTTTACTGGTTTAACAGTTACTTTTTCTGGAATAATACCAAATTCATAATTTAGTTCGTTTAAGCTGTTTAAACGACTAGCAAGTGCTTTAATTTTATTTAAATCATCAAATTTAGTCGCGGTATTTACATTAGTAGTAGGGTAGAACTGTCCTCTAAAGTCATTAGATAAAGCTGCTTCTTCTCCTTTTTCATTCACTTGTACTAAGATATAACTTTCTGTGTTTTTTACGATTTCATTTGCCATGATAAATTCCTCCTAAAATTTGGTATAAAAAGAGTGCTAAAGGTTACTCTCCTTCAGCACTTGTTTGTTCATTATTTTGTTGTTCTTCTTGCTCTCTAATTACTGCTCTTAACATTGCATTTTCTTGTGAAAGTTTAGCGTTTTGAGTAACTAACTCCTCGATAACATAACTTGGATTAGCTTGTAATTGATTGTTCATTTAATTGTTCCTCCAATGTGTTTGTTTTTTCGTTTAGTTGTTGTATTGATCTAAGTGCCCATGTAACCATTTCATAAATATTAACGCCATCACCATAAATAAATTCATCAGGCGTTTTATAATCTCTACCGATAATTACACCTCTATGGTTTAAACCTTTTTCTTTACCTTCTTCATTTTTATATTTGAATTGATAAAGATCTAAGTCATTAGCGATGACAGTTAGAGCGTCATAGTCCCACTTCTTAATATCTGTTTTATACTGTTCAAGCGATGCGTTATTAAAGGCTGATGCTCTAACTGGTTTGTAACCAGTATCGCCACCGTTCCAGAATAAGTTATTTGTAACACGTAATTCATTACTTGATACACCAATATAAAAGTCTTTACCTACTCTTGTTCTGATAGTGTTTGATGCAATGTGTTGACACTGAACATCTCGATAATTTGTATTATCCCCGTTATAACCATTCGTATCTGTAATACGCAAAGCACCATCTGCTAAGACATAAGCATTACTTCCTTTAGCAGTTAAATCTCCATATAATTTATCCGCAAAGAAATGACCTGTCCCAATAGCACCATCTTTATTGGTAGCATAAATTGTACTGTTAATAGAACTTTTACTAAATCTTATTCCTGAACCATATTGTGACGTATCACTTGAAACATTACCGTATTTAAGAACACCGTCTGTGTATGCACCACTATCGTTTTGTTTTACATACATAGCAAATTCATTGTTTCCAGTTCGGTTATCACGATAAGGTCTAAAGTAAATACCATAGTTACTTTCAATATTTACAGTTAAGTTCGCATTTAAAATAATACGACTGTAATCACTTTCTAATGCTACTGCACCGTATGTGGAGTGTAGTCGAACACCACGAGAGGTATCATTATATTTTGTAGAGTGGAATTCTAATGTTCCTGCTGTTTCATCTCCTGCACCTGCAAGCATGGTAGATAAACCTTTTTCGGTTAAGTATAAGTTATATCCAGTCGTTCTATTTTGTACTTTTACAGTACCGCCTTGAATACCTAAACGTAAATTAGCGGTATCAGTTTCGTTTGCCCAAGTACGCGTGAAAGAACCATAAGAAAGGATAGAATTGTTTCTAATATCTAAATAATCAACACTATCCCCGCCTCGAATGCCAATGTTATTAACATTAATATCTAAACCTTCAGGACTTAAATTTAAACGGTTAATAACCTCGTTTTTACCGACTTTATCATCCACTCTACTTGCCATCACATTGAAGTCTTTATTGACTGTAATATCTACCTTATCGCCTCTAAGTTGAATACCGTTTTTATCCATTGTGTAAGATTGGATATTACCATTTTCATCGTAACTTAAATTTATCCCCTTAGTTGTGGCTGATATTTCTGAAATCACTTGAGATAATGTTTTACGACTAGCATTGAATTTTTGTTCATCAACTTTTAACGCTATTTTATCACCATTTTGAGTGATTGATGTTTCTAGTTTAGTCATGGCTACGTCATTAGATCGTTTATAATCGTCTGTGTATGCTTTGGCATTTGTCTCGGCGCTATTTGCTTTAATAACTGCATATTCTTCTGCTGCTGTTTGTGCTGCATTAGCTTTACTTTGTGCGTCTGCCTTTGCCATTTCTAGTTTGTTTTTAGCATCTTGTATTGCTCTTTGTTCTTCATCTGACACGATACCGTCTGCATATGCTTTTAATTGCGTTTCTTTTAAATTGTCTTGAGCGTCTGTATACGCTTTAGATGCTTTTTCTGCGTCTTGTTGCGATTTTTTTGCTAACATTTCTATATCTTCTGGTGCAGGCGTCCAATCAAGCTCTTTTGTCCCTTTATATAAGCTCATTTTCCCAATAAAATGGCTGTCAACGTTAGGTATCAATACAATTCTTATATCTTGATAAGTTTTTGTGTTAAATCGAATAATGTTATCAGTTGTATATCCTATAATCGTGTTAGAACCTTTATTATAAAATACTCCCGTTCTTACATTTTGGTCTGATTCGTGTATTTTTAAAATATAATCTGTATTTTCTTCAAGTGTAGGATTAGTACCATTACCTCTGTCATAGAAATAGAAATTAAGTGTTCTGTTAGCGTTTAATGTAACGCTATAAGCCCCATTAATTACACCGTTGACAATATTTTGATGCGGAGAATAATATGATTGTAAATAATTTCGGTTTGTAGATTTAACGGAATCTATACCACTGTTATATTCAGTTATTGTCACTCTATCCTCAATTTTATTTGCAAGTTGTATGCGGTCACTATCAGCATTATCTAATCTTTGAACTATATTGTTTTGATCTGTTTTATAGTCTTGTTTAGATACTTTACTTTCAATTTGCGTAGGTAAAATATCAAGTGTGGCTTTATTACTTTTAACTGTCGTTTCTAGTGGTGTAAGTCGTCCATCAACATTCTTCAATTTTTGCTCTACATCATCACTTTTAGCCATTAAACTAATTTGTTTATCTAATTCTGTTATATTTGTTTCATTAGTTGTTACGCGTGTTGTGATAGGCACTAATTGATTAGATGTATTTTGATTTGCTGCCTCTTGCGCCTCTTGTGCTTTTTGCTCTGCGTATTCTTTTGCTTCATCACGTTTTGCTATTGCGTCAGCTATTGCTCGTTTTTCTTCATCTAATACTTTTCCGTCAGCATATGCTTGTATTTCTGTCTGTTTTAACTCA
Organism: Staphylococcus sp. GW821-FHT11H10; assembly: GCF_058807855.1. Taxonomy (NCBI): domain Bacteria; kingdom Bacillati; phylum Bacillota; class Bacilli; order Caryophanales; family Staphylococcaceae; genus Staphylococcus; species Staphylococcus sp. GW821-FHT11H10. The sequence goes on from NZ_JBXARC010000009.1 coordinate 26,868, forward strand.
TCTTGTGCTTTAGCGTATGCTTTGGATGCTTCTTCTGCTTCTTGTTTAGAATTTAAAATTTTATCTTCAACATCTTCTGGCGCTGGCGTCCAATCAGTAGCAACATTGCCATATTCCAATTTAACTTTGCCTACATAACCATTATTTATGTAGGCTTTATGTGTCATGGCATTACCGCCGAAGAATAACTTTATGTCCTTACCTATTCTATCTTCGCCCACTTCGAATGTATGTGTAATTCGTGGTTTGTCATTCGCTAAGACATCTATATTTCCACCGTAATATAAACCAAATTCACTTGGAATATTTTCTGTAAAATGTGGCTCAAAGCCTAATGAATAAGTACCAGCTTTTTCAACACTAGCAAGTATAATGTAATCGGTAATTTTTTCACTATTTCTGATTAGGTTTCGACCACCAACTTCAATGCCATCTATCTTATGCTCAATACTTCTTACATTTGCACTAATTTCATCTTTAGTATTTTTAATTTTACTATCTATTTCCTTACCTAAAACACTGTTTAAATTGCTTATTTGACCGTCTGTATAATCTTGTAATGTAGTTTTAAGATTTTCTACTTCATTACGATTAGGAATATCAGCATATAATTGTTGATTTTCACTATCCCAACGACCATTAGGCAACGATTGAGCTATTTTATCCATAGCATCATTAAACTTCTCATCAGTATATTGTGATTGAAGTAATTTCAAGCGTTTCTCAATAGAAATTTTAGCGTCAGTAACGTATTTATATAATGTTTGTAACTTTTCTCTATACACTGTAAATAAAGTTTGAGTATCAACCAACTTACCTATCGTTGCTGTATCTTCATCCATACTATCTAAATTAGTTTTAATCTCTTGATATACACCGTCTACATCCAACAATGCTTGGTTTAAATTACCTTTCAAATCATCATCAACAAGATACTCATTATTTAACACATCGTACACATCATTTTGTAATTTACTGTGTTGAATAGTTAAATTGATGAAACTATTGTTTAAATCTCTGTACATCACTTGCTCACGTCTTAAACCACCGATTTTTTCTACATCATCAGCTGTTTGAGTTATCCATTTACCATTCCAGTAACGACGTAGTACTGCAACATCAGGATTTGACGTGTCATACCATAACGTATCGTTTTGTGGATTTTCTGGTGGCTCTGTACCTTTAAATATCTTACGCTCGTAATATTCTAACTCCCCAGCTACAACATCCCTCACAACAGTATTAACATTAGATATATTGTCATTAAGTTTTTTAGTTATTTCATCTAACTTTCTATTAAAGAACTCTCTTAGTTTTGTTTCTTCGTACTCAATGACATTGCCAAAGGTAAATTCACTCTCATCTGCTAGCCAGTTGTATTTAATACCTATAACTTCAGCTTCTATATATAACGGTGGTCTGAAATCTCTGTCTTTCACTCTGACAACATCTCTTAGATGCACTGTTACATCGTTATAATATTTATGAATATCAATTGAAGATACTTCATAACTTATCGCTGCTTGATTACGTTTGTTGAGTTCTGTTTTAGCAAGTGTAGTCAAACGTTTAAGCGTCATGTTCTCATCGTTACTTTCAGGCTCATATACATCCCAAATATAACGGTTAGGTAGTCCGAAAATCTCTTGTGCTTCATCATCTACTACAACAGTTTCAATTCTTGAACCATCTTCTTTTTCAGGCCCTACTGCAAGTAAAGCAGTTTTGACTTCAGATAGATCAATCGTTCTTGTCATACCTGTTAAATCTTTACCTTTAGTGATTTCCTTACCTTTAAATAAGTTTTTAGGTTTAGTGATTGATACATAACGATGTTCAACAGTATGTGCGCCTAATTCAATATAAAAATTAGGGACCATGTCGTAAGTAGTACAAAGCATATAAATTAAATCAAACGGATTAGTGTGAGAATTCCATGATGTTGTTCTGTTGCCACCATATTCTGTATCATCGGATACTTCCCAACCTGTATCAGCAAGTGTTTTAAGTAACGCTTGTGTTGTTGTATGTGCTTCAAATTTACCAGGTTTAATTGGTTTAGCAGTTTTTAAATCTTCTAAGTAACTAGCGTTACATTCAATTTCAGTTGTACCGTCAAAGTTATCTATAATGTGGATGATAATAAATTCTCTGAATGTACCGTTATTGTCTTGAGCGATAATACGATTGCGTTCTCTTAATTTCTCTGCTCGAGTATTTTCAATTGTAAAATCAAAAGTTTCTGTTTTTTCTTCTACGTTCATACTCATTTCAGCATTAATCAATGCACCATCACTTTGACTAATGAAATCAATAATATTGTCATTAAAATCAAGTACATGTATTCCTACATTCTTCACTTTTTCACCTACAATCTATAAAAATCTGTCTTGCCAATACACTGTCGTGTCATATGTGTTTTCTGGATAAATCATACATTCATTAATCCCTTTATTTATGTTAAAGAAGTCACTACCAAATGTTTTTAAATCGAGTGCAGGTTCTTCATTGATCGTTACTGTCTTTTCTTCCATATTAATGTTGATTAAATCACCTTTTTTAATAATTAAATCTCTTGCTTTAGGTGGTTTAGGTAAAATCTCATGATTATAACTACCTAAAATTGTTGTTGGCATATGATAATTGTTGCCATTTTTAGCAATATAGATACTTACTGCTGATATAGGTCGTTGATAGAAGTTCCCACTATCAATAAATACCTTTTCTGTCACATCTACTGGCGTAATTCGTTTAGGATAGTCTACTTCGTCATATTTCCATGTTTTTATATAAAACTTATCTCCAATACGTTTTAAACGCATATAAATTACTATATGTTTCCATGTATAAAACTTAGGTGCATTTGTATATCTATATATTGTCTTTTGATTACCGTTTTGGTCGAATAGTGTCACATGTATTGTGCCTATATTTTGCGTTGCTCTAGGATTACTATAACCAATAGAAGCAATCACACGGTTATCTGTATCATATACATACTGTGTTGCATGTGTAGCACCTTTTTTACTTTGATTAACATGTATTTTAACTGTCGAACTAAAATCTTGAGTGCTTTTACCGAATGAGTGCTTATATTCTGCACCATTCCATCCACTTGTACTTGTAATACTACTTTCATTGAGCATGAAAGCGTCTTTTGAAGAACTCATTGCCATAGAACCACCAACTGTTCCACCAGTTACATTATCGTTAATAGTACCGTTAGTGACTTTAGTCCATCCAAAGAAAGAACGCATCTCATCATTAAATAAAGTCGGTGTATAATCTTCGACTTTCTTATCTAAATCGTCATCACCAATCATGAAATAATCTTCGTCATTCTTCGTGATAGAGAAATAACTCGCATTCTTTAATGCAGTGGCTTGCACAATGATAGGACTATCGGCTGTACCTGTACTTACGACTGATACTTGGTCAGAAATAGCTGTGTTTTTAGTGCCTTCTACTGCGTATTTGTAAGGATCAAGTAATGTAACTTTTAGAGAGAGTTCAGCTTGCATTCCTACATCTTTATCTAATTCAAAAGGACCAGTAATATAAGCGTTCCAATACCAGTTTTGGCTTTCGAACTGTAATTTAATTGGTTTATCACTATCTATTCTTTTTACTAAATCATTTATGATATCATCATGATTTTTTTGACCGTTTCTGTTTGTGTGAGTGTCATTCCTTACTATCAAAGGTATTTCAAATTCTAATGGACCTATCTTTCTATCTTTTAATACACCGCCAGTTCTACCTGGTACTTCTTCGACTTCTAAAGCATAATTAAAAGAGGGTATTTTGAACCCTCTTTCGATATAAATATCATCCACTTTTTTATCATTAATAATTAAAGCGTCGCTCAAAATATCCCTCCTAAGTCACACTAGGTTTAAATCTAGTTTTTCTATTTTTATGACGTTCTCTTTTATCAACGATTGTATTTACTTCTTCACCTAACGAATATCTATCAATCACATTAGATTTGTTTGCAATACGTTCATTACTATCTTCTAAGTTGAATAATGTAGAAATAATTGCGTCCATTTTTTCAACTAAAGATGTTAATTTAACATTCTGTTCTTTTAACGCTTGATACTCTAAGTTTCTACGCATCTCTGTTTGCTGTTGCTTATCTTTTTCTTCTCTAATACCATCTGCAAAGCGAGAAATTGCTTCATATACTGCTGATTGAGTGCGATTGAAGATATCACTATTAATGACACGTTCAATAGCAGCGATTGATACATCATTAGGGATAATTTGCTCGCCACCTCGTAAGTTCATGATTTCGCCACCTTTTTCAAACACAGTAGCGTAACCTTTACGAGCATTGTTTGTTCCTGTGGCGTACTTTTTACGTCTACCAGTTGGCCCCCAACCAGTTAAGCCACTAGCCATTCGACGTTTCCAGTAAGATAAATTAGCACGCCAATCTGTGTTATTGAAGAAAGCAAGTAATTGGTCGTATCCGTTCTTGATGTTTTTATGTCCTCTAATAGCATAGCTGTTAAATGAACCTGGTGTGTATTGTAGTAATCCTTGCGCTTCATTACCGCCACTATTTTGGTCTTGAATTTGTTGAGTAACACCAGCATTACCGCCACTTTCTGTTTGAATAAGTCGAGCAACGTCATTCACATCAGCGTTTGAAACTCTTACTCCTATTGCTTTAGCTGCACGTCTAATATCTGGTTTCCAAGCACTTGCTGATTTAGATACTCCACCTTTACTACCATTATGCGATTTTAACCATTTAACTGGATCAATAGAATGCCCTGTCATTGAGCCGAAACCGTGTTTATTCATTTCATAGTGTAAGTGAGGCCCACTACTTGAACCTGTATTACCGGAAATACCGATAGTGTCACCAGGTTTAACATGTTGTCCGTTTTTAACAAGCCATTTACTAAGGTGTCCGAAATAAGCATCGTAAGGTTTAGCTCTTACGATGATATGATGACCGAAACCAGATGCTGTATTTCTTGTTTCAACTTTACCTTCTAAAGGCGTTTGTACTTTTTCGTAAATATAAGGTAAGTCAATACCAGGGTGCGCCCAGTTAAACGGATAACCAGGTGGTGGACCATTAGGACTATATCGAGTAGTGATGTTATTAAGATATTTAATATATCTACCATCACCATCTCCTTCTGATGCATCATCTAACCAACCACCGAATAATGACTTAACGCCTTCTTTTAGTTGTTTCCACATTGCGTCCCAAAGCATTTTAGGAATTTCACCATTAACCATACTGAAATCAACGCCGAATTCTTTTAGGACTTTATTAACAAGTTTTCCAGGACTACCGACGTATTGTAATAAGTCGCCTGCTTTTTCTTTAGCCCATGTCCCTGCAGCACCTAAAGCGCCTTTAGTCGTGTTTATCATTTTCTTAGCGCCATCACTAAGTGATTTAACTGTGTGTTTAGCACCAGAGCCAATATCCTTAGTTTTATCAGTAACATATTTCCACGCTTCTTTTGCAGCGCCTCCAGCACCACCTGCACCGAAACCACCTTGTCCCATCATTTCCCCAGCATCAAATGTAGGATGATTATGTTTCTTGCGTTTCTTAGCGTCTCTTAGCATACGTTTTCTAACATCTTCACCGCTATCTGTACCACGAGAAAATTTAGGAATAAAACCTTGATTTTGAAGTTTTTGAGTAGTTTTACCATTAATAACTCTATCGCCTTTATTTAGAGGAACAATAACATCTCGTCCTTGTGGTGCATAGATAGAGCCATTACTACGTTGGATTAATTCTTGATGTCCATTTACTCCTGTCCCGTTACCTTTACCTTTATCATTAACTGTTGCTAATGTAGGTTGATTAATAGCACCATTTGATACGAAACTTTGTGAGCTTGCACCTTCTGTACCAGTAGAGAGTTTAGGTATTTTACTATCTATACCTAATTTGCCACCTACCCAGTTCACTGCTTTGATTAATGCGTTCAGACTTTTCTTGACTGCGCTTACCATTCCAGTAATATGACCTTTGATTTTTTCAATGATATTTTTAAGTCCGTTAGACATATTGTTAAATGTTCTTCGGACACTATTCCATAATCCTTTAGCCATGTTTACTGTCGTATTCTTGATACTACGCCAAGTGTTTGACATAAAGCTTTTAACACGATTAAAAATACTGCGTGTGCCTCTATAAAGACTGTTAAATGTGTTACGAACTCCTGTCCATAATGATTTAGCAAACTTAACTGTTGTATTTCTAATATTACGCCAAATGCTACTCATGAAACTTCTGATTTTATTAAAAATACTACGTGTTCCTCTTGATAAAGCATTCCAAGTTGATTTTACGCCTGACCAAAGACTTTTAGCGAATTTAACTGTGGTATTCTTGATGGCGCGCCATACACTAGACATAAAGCTTTTTAACTTATTAAAGATACTACGTGTTATTTTAGATAAACTATTGAATATCTTTTTAACACCATTACTTAAACCTTTAGCGAGTTTTATCGTTGTGTTTTTAATGGCGTTCCACGCTTTACTCATCCATGATTTTAAAGCGCCCACTATTTTCTTAACGCCGTTACTCATACTGCGAATAGCGTTTATTACACCACTTTTTATAGCGTTCCACGTTCGGGTTGAAATAGATTTTATGGCATTCCACGTTGTAGAAATAAATTTCTTCAAACCACTAATCACAGTTTTAGCACCATTAACTAATGATCTAATAATTTTCAAAACACCGTTCTTAATAGCTGACCATGTTTTTAAAGAATTGTTTTTAATAAAATTCCAAATACCTGAAATAATGTTTTTTAATGCTTGAATAGGATGTTGAACAGCAAACTTTATAGCGTTCCATGTTACTTTTGCAGCGTTTTTTAAAGCATTCCAGATAGCGATAGTTGAGTTCTTAATTGCGTTCCAAATATTGATAATGTACGGTTTCAAGAAACCAAATACTGCTACTGCACTATTTTTTATTGCGTTCCATGCATTTATTACAAAGTTACGGAACGTTTCATTATTCTTCCATAAGTAAATAATGGCAGCCGTTAAAGCACCAACAATTGTTATTACAATGCCTATTGGACCTGTCATAAATCTTAGTGCTAGACCTAAACCTTTAGTTGCAAGTGCGGCAGCTTTAGTGACTAATGCCCATGCTTTAGTTGCAGCAGTTGTTATTTTTGCTTGTATAGCTTGTCGTTTCATTCCTAATGTTGCAAATGCACCTTGCGCACCTAACAACTTCTCTGCACCTGTAACAGCAAGTAAAGCACCTCTCATACCACTCAAAGCACCTTTAACTAAAAATATTGGTTTAAGTAATAATAAGATAGCACCTGTCAAAGCTACTGTTGAACCTAATATTTTACCAATCATCGGATGTGTATTAACCATGCTTGCCATCCAACCAGTTATAGCATTAGTGATCGACAATGTGACTGACGCAACTGGAGCCATGCCTTTTACAAGTCCCCAAAGGACACCAGTAATATTTTTAATTAATTGCCATACTTTAGGACCGTTAGTTTCTAGGTATTCAACAAACTGTTTGAAACCATCTGAACGTTTTAATTCTTCACTCCACTTTCTAAATCCTTCTGTTACACTTTCTATACCTAGTAACACATTATGAGAGTGACCGCTAAATGCACTGAACAGATTGAATAAACCAGCAAATACATTGCCGAATATTCTTCCAACAATAGGCAAGTTAGTTTTAGTGTATTCAACAAAACCGTTTATCGCTTTGGATCCTTCAACACTATTTGCCCATTTTCTAAATGACAATGCCATATTCTCAAAGCCTTGTGATGCCCACACGAATAGTGGACTTAGCTTATTAAATACAGCAGTTGTACCGTCTAAGAAATGGAAACCAGCAACTAATAGATGCCCGAAAGCTTTAGAGCCTTCAGTATTTAATATTTGAAATGCTTTTTTAGCATTATCTGATGTTCTTGCCCATTCTAATATTGAGTGGCTAGACACTTCTATTTGTGCAGCTGTATCTGTTAAAAATGGTTTAAGACGTTCTAATGCAAGTCTAGCTGTGTTAATTCCGTTAGACATGGTGTTAAAGATATATGATTGGTTTTGAGCGATAAGTCCTTCCCATTCGTTTTTTAAACTACTTAACACACTTTGATAACGTCTTGTTTCATTAGTTAATGCTAATTCGCCATCTTCTAGTTTTTTAAGTGCATATGTTGCTTGGCCTGCAAATACATTAATCGCGCCCATACCAATACCGAATGCGCCACCTAAACCGATAGCGCCACCAGCTAATGATGTGAGCATGCCACCAATACCAGCACCAGCACTTACAACTGAACCCATAATAGGTATTAAGTTAGCAAATTGTGTAGCCATGATTTCACCCACGACACCTTGCGTAACTTCTCCAACACTTCGTAAGGTTGTTGCTATTCTATCTGCACTATCTCTAGCACCTGCAAAACCTGCTCCCATTAATGTAGTAGCTAATCTCACTTTACGTTGTGACCTAGCAACTTCATCTAATTCATCTGAAAGCTCATCTGCTCGACCTTGTGCAATTTGCATAGCAATACTTTCTTTTAAAATATCATTACGCAATTTGTCGGCTTGTCTACTTGTAGAACCGTGTGCTAATGATACTTCTTTTAAATTTTGTTTAAGCAAGTTAATGTTAGCTTTAGACTTAGTAATAGTGTAATTCATTTCTGTTAAGTGATCTTTGTAGTTATCAACTGAACGTGTACCTTGTTTAAAAGCAATTTCACTAAGTTTTGCTCTATTTTTAAGTTCACCTAAGCTATTTTTAACTTGGTCACTTGAACGATTAAATTGCTTGTAAGCTAATTCTGTCTCTTTTAATTCACGATTATAAGTAGAAAGTTGATTTTCTGCTTGTTGTACTGCTCTTGATGCACTATTAAGCTTTCTTTTTTGTTCTTCCGTTACTACATTAGATTTACTTATTTCAGCTCTAACATCTTCCAAGCTATCTTGTCGTTTTTTAAGCAAACCTTCTTGTGCTGTAATTGCTTTACCTAAGTCTTTTTCTCTGTTTGCTAATTGTTCAGCGCTTAACTCATTTTTCTTAAATTCTGAACGTTGAGAGCGTAATGATTTATTGATATTCTTTAGTTCTCGTTCTAATGTTCTTGTGGAGGCTTTTATGGGATCAACATCCATTGAGATCTCTGCACCTAAGTTAAAATCTGCCATTATTCCACCTCCTTATTTTTAAATTAATGCCATCATTTGTTCAGGACTTAACGCTCCTGCTTTCGCCACTTTAGAAGCCTTACGCTTACGTTTTTTCGTATTGAAGTATTTATCGAAATCTTCCATAACAATTGCGTCAACTTCATGTGGTTTGTACTGTGCGTCCTCGATAAAATGACGGTAAACTAAATAAATATCTTCGACTATTTCGTCTGCTGTTTTGTCTTTGTTGTAGTCGCTTTTTTCTTTGACTTTCCCGCGTCATTACTAGCAAAGATTTTACTATAAGTATCTGGTAAGCTGTTTTCTACTTCTAAACCGTCAAACACTTCATCAATCGTGAATTGATTGTCGAATACTTTAACTAATAAATTGGCGAACTCATCGTAAATCTCGAAATCTTCATCGTTGCCTTCTTCTTTGATTTGTTCATTTAGTTCTTCTGATTTATTTAAAAACTCTTTATACTCATCTGTTGCTTCTAACTCATCTAATTCTTGATATAACTTTTCTGCTTCTTCATCCGTTTCTACATCTGCTAATTTGTTCTCTACTTTTTCGATTTTGTTTAAGATGCCACGATGTTTACGGTATAAGTTTTGTAGCTCGCCGATTGTACTAAAACCTGTTTGTAATTTTTGTTCGAATTCTGCTTGTGCTTTAACTGCACCTAAATTCAATTTATCTTTAACAAATGTTTTATTTTTACCGTCGATTTTTAAGATTACTTTAGCCATTTAGTATTGCTCCCTTATTAGTTATTTTTGTATACAAAAATAGGCGACCTATTACAGTCGCCTTAAATTATTTATGCAGCTGGTGTATTGTCAGCAGTCGTCACTGTGTCATCGCCATGAATTGCTTTATAGAAATCTTCTTCGTTGAAATCTGGATCTGCACTATGAATACGTGCAAATACTAATTTGTCATTATCACGTTGTACGAATGAGCCTTCCATTTCTACTTGGTCTTGTTGTTCTGGACTATCTTCCATAGTAGAAGCGCTTGTGTTTGGAATGTTGAAGTTACCACGAGTTAGACCATAATAGATGAATGAACCATCATTACAACGATATTTCCATGAAACTGATAAATATGGAGGCACTAAATCAGAAGTGTATAATTCCATACCTTTGTCAACTTTTACTCCTAAGAACTGTTCACGTTCTTCTTTGTTTAATTCCATTAAGTTTGCTGTAACTGTTGCACCAGTAATACCACTGAATAAGTTTAATTTTTTAACTCCATCTGCATATACTGGTTCGTTACCTTGTTCTAATTCTAATTCGATTTCTTGTAAGCCAGGAACGTCAGTTAAAGGACCTACTTCAAATCCGTTACCTGATTGACGACGTGCTTTGAAACCTTCACATGTAATTGCTACTTTTTTATCTGCCATTATTAATTACTCCTTTACTGGTAAAATTATTTCGTATTCATTCATTTGATTAAAAAGGCCGAGTTCCTTATCTTTTGAAAGGTCTCGGCTTATCACTCTGCCATCATACTGTTTGATAATGTCGTTCACATGTTCACTTACTGTGTAAGTAGTGTTGATATCATTACCAAACGTCTCAATGGCAAATAAAAAACGATAGTATTCACTATCGCCATCTCTATATATTGTGTTTTGTAATAATATTTCTGTAATTCTTATCAAAGGTGTGTATTCTGCTTTTTGATAGTTTTCAGGAATTTCAAAATTAAATATTTTAGGTTGCTTACTAGAATTGAGTAATCTCTCTAACTCTTTATTGCTTTTTAACCATGAATATACACGTACAATAGGATGTCTAGTCAATATCGACCATATTCCTTACTGCTTCTTTATATATCGCTAAAATAGGTGCTTTACTCATTTCTAATGAACGTCGCATAAAGTGTTGTGGTGGTTGACCCATAGAACGTGTGGAGGGACGAGTACCGACATCAGGAAAGTGGATATACCAACCAGCATCTTTACGTTTACGACCTTTATCAAAACCAACTGTTTTAGTTGGATTAAGTTCATCACGACTGAAATTAGAGATTTTTAATACCTCTATTGCATGAGTTGAATGTGTTTGTCGCTTGTGTACTGGTGTATTAGCCTCAATGTTAGCTTTGTAGAGTTTTGCAGCCTTTGTTACTGCCTGTTTTGATTGCTTTTCACTATTGATAACTAATTTTCTAATTTTATCTGATATATCCTTATCACTGTCGTAACGTTGTTTAGTCATTACTCTACCACCTCGCATTTCAACATTTGACGCTCTAAATCTTGTAAGTCTGTTTCGATATATTTAATCTTGTATCCTTTTCCTTTGAATTCAACTATCATATCTGACTGTATATCAGCCTTTTGTCGATAACGGATAATAAAGTCGATTGTTCCCCGTCTTGCCTCTAGGCCCATTTCTCTAAATTCTTTTATTGTAGTTTTTGACACTTCGCAATAAGGAGTGGCAATCAACTTCTTATCTGTTACATATATACCTTCATCATTGACTGTTTCAGTTTGGTCATAAATCTTTATTCTATGTTTGAGCCTTCCGATTTCCATAAAGCATACGCTCCTCTCAAACTTTGAATAAGCGCTAGTGATGAAGGAGCTACATTGTGCTTAGCGAATTGACTTGTAATTGATCTATTCTCGTAGTGATGACCAACTTGGTTAATCACAGCTAAGTTGTAAAGTGCATTACCTTTATAAAAAGCATTTGCTTTGCCATAACCACTTACAGCGCCCTGTATTTCTTGTTCAGACGCTTGTATCAACCCTAAAATTTCATCATCATCAAAATCATGGTCAACTCTTAAACGATTTTTAACTTCTTCAAGTTCCAAAGTAAGCATTTAATCACCTACTTTTTATCTTTATTATCAATACGTTCTAAGAAAGGACCTTTAAATCCTTTTTCGCTCAATGTTTTCTCTACTGCATCAGCACGTTTTACTGTCATTTCGACTTCTTCATTCTTTTTAAGTACACGCTTTAACTCTAAGTCGTTATATTGTTGTTTAACTTTAAAATTAGCCATTATTTAGCCTCCTTTTATGCTTCTGGTGAGCCAGTGCCTAAATCTCCAGCTGTACCTGTGTAAGTTAAGAAACGACCTGCTTCTTCTACACCTTTTACAACGTCAAAGCGCATGTAAGTTGCTAAAACTTGACCATAAATTTCATTTTCTACCCATTTAACAGTAGCTTGTTTACGGTCTGCAAAGAAGATTGCGTAGTTTAAATCGCCGATAAACGCTTTTTTATCGCCCTTAGCACCTAAAATTTCATCTTTAACGATGAATACTGGACGACCAAATAAAGTTGTACCTGATTTGCTAGTGATATCTTGTTTTAATAAATACTGACCATTTTTGTCTTTAAGTGTATCTAACGCTTGATAGAACGATTGAGACACAACTAATGAAAGATTATAAGCTGGATCAATATCTACATTGATGATTGCTTTAATATCATCTAAGTTAGCAGTATTAACTGCCTCAAATGTTTTCATTACATCTGCAATTTGTTGGTTAGTTGTATTCAAAGCTTGACGTGCATTGTTTTTAGCAATGATTTGAGCAAGATTTGCTTCACTATCGTCTAAACTTTCTTGAGAAACTGGAATTTGACCACGATATGTTTTGATTTTGTAATCAATGTCTGTGAATTTAGGTTTAGCTAGTTCTGGGTTTTTCTCTAATTCTTCAACTGCAATCATTGTTTCTTGTGCAGGATTTAAAATTGGATGAGAGCCAGCAGCAGTTGTAACTTGTTGAACGTTTACGAATTTTTTAAGGTCAACTACCGTTTCAGGTAATTCTTCTGGCACATACTTAATATCTTCTGGAATTAAAGGTTGTGCATCGACTGATTTAACGTTGTCACGTTTAGCCCCTTTTGATTTAATGTAATCTACAAAGCCTTGTGCTTCGTCAGATAACTTGCTTTGTTTGTTTTCAATAATTTGTCTTGTCATTGAGCGTTTGCCTCCTGGTTTCTTTTTATCTTCTAATTCATCGTCAGTTGGTTCTTCAACTGTTTCTTTTTTCACTTCAACCTTTTCTGGTTGTTCTTTCTTCTCTGTTACTTCTACATCTTTACTTTCAGCATCTGGTTTGTCGTTTTTCACTTCTGTTTCTGTTTTCTCAGTAGATGCTGGTTTGTCGGAATTACTTGATATTTTTTCTTCTGATTGAACAGCGTCAGCAATTTCTTTTTGTTCATCGTAAGTTGCTTTAGCTTGTTCAATTTCTTCTTTTAACTTTCTAGCAGTTTCCACATCTCCATCTGCGACTGCTTTTTGTGCTTGGTCAATCAAATCATTAATCGACTTCGCTTGTTCGTCTAATGTAGCCATTAGCTTCACTCCTTTAATTTATTTATTAAAATTCGGCAAAAAAACAGCCTACGTGTCTACACGTAAGCTTTCTAAGTCGAATTCTAATTTATACTTTTCTAACTCTTTAAATTTGTCGAGACCTTTAGCGCGTTGTCCTACAACAACAGATGTATCTCGATACGCTGGTAGAGTAACAATACTCACTTCTAGTAATTCATCAATCGTGTTAATCGTTTGTACATATTCACCGTTAATCTTTGACCATGTTCTTGCAGTATCGTCGTTAATAGGGAGTGTATAAAAAAAGCTGCATTGGTTTACATTGCCTGCTTTGATATTTTCATAAATATCTCTTGCATAGCTTGTATTTGGTAAGAAACACTTGAAATAAAGACCTTTATCGTCAACAGTTAGTTCTAACGTATTTGCTAATGTACGACCAACAATTTGATTATAATCGTGATTGATTAAACACTTAACGTCTGTTACATCTACCTGACTTAGTGCAGTCGGACTTATAATTTCTTTAAACCCTCCTAAGTCATCGCTTAATGTGTCGAAAATAATTGCGTAACCTTCTATTACCATTTCTTCATCAGTAGTTGTTTCAATCTGACTGTATGCCACCCAGTTCATCACCTCCTTTATTGAGGCTATCTATATTCTTCTGAACTTTACTATCTTGATAAGCTGATAAATCTTTTAAGAATATAGTATTTAAATCTGCGAGTGGTTCACTGCCATTTTCTACTGGTTTAAATCCAAATTGCGCTCTAGCTTCATCTAACGTAATAATTTTCTTAGTAAATAACTGCGTAACACGTTCAAGTTTTACTTCTGGATCACTATCAATCAAACGTGCTACGTCATAATCGAGTGTTACTTCATATGGCGCTTGAGCAAATAATTTTTCTTCAATTTCTGCATTCATCATTGAGAAAATTGGATATAACGTACTTCTGTAATATTCAATACCACTGTCTTTTAAAGAAGTATTCACAGTTTCAATGCCTAGTTTCGATAAAGGCAAACCAAATGCTTTAGCAACCTGCTGGGTACTAAATTTATAGCTATTTAAAAAGTTCAACACTTCGGTTGGTACTTTTAATCTGTCAAAAGTCATTGTATCGTCTAACATTACTAAACCGTTATTATTCTTTAATTGACTGTTTTCAAAGTTTTGTCTGATTATCGCTAATTCTTCATCAGAATAACGACCATCTTCGTATTTAAGTATTGCAGTAGAAGTGCCACCATTTTTAAAGAACTCATCTAAGAATTTCTTACTTCCCATTGAAATGCCTATTTCATTAGCTAGAGCAAATAAAGGACTATAACCGTTAAATCCGTCCATCGAGAACATTCTAAAATGAAGTACATCATCTGTATCAAAACGGACATGACCGTCACGTTCATCAATATAGTTATACTTAATTTTATCGTCTATTTGTTCAATAGATACTGCGTTATTTTGCATGTGGTAAAGTTCTATCGGTTGTCCTTTATCATCTCTTACAATTTCAACGTATGAGTTACCATTTAAAAGCATGTTAGCTACAAGAATGTATTTAAAGTGCCATGCATCTAAATATGGATTAGGTCGCTTGTTAAGTAGTTTGAGTATCTTTTTATCATCATCTAAATAGCTATCTGCATCGTTAAATTGAATACTGGTACTTGCGATATCTTTAGAGATGACATCTATTGCTGTAAATACATCACTGTTCCTTAATGAGCTAATGCCATTCCATGTGATACCACCTAAGCCATTTGCTTCTGTAATCATACGTAAGGTGCTTCTATCAACTGTTACTTCATTACTACGTCTGAAACCATTAAAATTAAATACGCCCATTAACTATTTCCACCTCCTCCCTTGAAAGGTTGGTCAAGAGTTAATGCAAAACCAGTTACTAATAAACCTGCAACAATAAATCCTAATGGTTGCCATGCTAAATATGCACCATATCCAATTAAGATAATTCCGACTAATGTTAATAGTAAGATGATAATATTCTTTGCAATTTCCATGTGTGACACCTCCCTAAATAAATACTGGTAATGCTCGTTTCTTATCCCACTCATGCTCACTTGCGATGACATAAGCAAAAATGGTACTCATTAATGGATCAATCTTTTCACGATTGAGTTTTTTCTCAATCATGACACTATCATTCACATTTTTAGAGACTGCATTTTTAACTGCGATATCAAGTAGTGGATTTTTATGATGTTTAACCTGTTCATCTATAACTTTCAATCTGAAATCAATAACTGGATTAGATAACGTCATAGCACCCTGACGAATTTCAATCAATTCATAACGCCAGTTTCGTTTTTCAATTTCTGCAATAAAACCATGAATAGCATGTGGATCATAACAAATTGCTTGAACATCTAAATTGTTAGTTAAGATGTATTTCTCTATATAATCTAAAACTTGATTGCTATTAATAATGCCACTTTGTAAATCTGTGATAGTGCAATAGCCATGTTGTGCCATTTGTCTGTAATCTATTAAGTCACGTTCAATTTTTGCTTGTAGTCCACCTTTAGTGGCGACAAATGAATGACTTGTCACAAAATATCGTTTCTTAATTTCATCTAAATGTATGAATGAAACTGCTGTTAAGTCATCAGCACGAGATAAATCTAGTCCGATATATGTTTTAGTGCCTTTAATATCGAATTCAGTTTCATTTTTCTTCCAGTCGTTAAAATCTAGGTAACTTTCTTCTGATGCTTGCATCCAGTAATTAAAGTTTTTTACTAATACTCGGAACATCGTGCCTTTTTTTACTGCTTCATCCACACGTTTTTGTAAGAAATCTTCAATTTGTTCTTTTAGATCATCACTTTCATTGATAAGTGGATTACTTTTTGCCCACATTGATTTGTCTTGCCATTCTTCCTCGCTATCTTGTTCAAAGATAATCGCAAAATATTGTTCATCTCGGTAAGTATCGGCAAGTATTTCTTTAGCGTAAGGCCATTCATCCATGTACATTGGTGCATTTAAGTTAAATCCTGCTGTTGAAATGATAAAAATTAAGCTTTGCATCAAGTTACCTTGACCTGATTGGATAAGTTCTAACATTTCGTTTGTTTTTGCAGCATGATATTCATCTATAACAGCTAAAAACGGCTCAAAACCGTCAACTGCCCCTGTATCACGAGAGAGAGGCATAACGTATGAGCCATCTTTTGTATGTTGAAGTAGTTCTCTAACCTTTTTAACGTCCTTTTTTAGTTCAGGCACTTGAGAGATGAAATACATAAGTTGCTTAGCTACCATATTGAATACGATACTAGCCTGTTTCTTATCATTTGCAGCACAAAATATCTGGCGACCTTCTGCTGGTTCTCTATCGAATAAGAATGAGTAAAGCGTTAAACCACTAACTAAAAGCGATTTCCCGCCTTTACGAGCCATTGAGATAAATGCTTTATTAAATCTTAGATAATCATCTTCTTCAGTAAACCAACCTCTTACCATTGATACGATAAACTTCTGAAACAATGCGAGTTTATTAAATTTACCTTTTGTATCTGGCAATACTTCAATAAATTGAATAACTTTCTTTGCACGTTTAGGTTTATATACATAAGGAAACTCATCATCTTCAATACTTCGCTTGATATCTCTTAAATGTCTAATACAAGCAAGTTGTGTATCTTTGCAAGTAATAAATGTGCCAGATAGTACCATGACACAGTATTTGTAAGCATCATCTTTATACTCATTAGGAATGTCTAACAGTTTTTCATATTCTTTATTAATTTTTACGTTAGTCATCGTCAGCAACACCAAATTTACCGTAAATAGATTGTTTTTGTTCGTCTGGTGTAGGTACAACTAACTTCATTCGACTGTCAATCGTCATTCCTAACTGCCCACAGATTGATTTAAGTTCTTTTATTCCATCCATGTAAGTAAAGTATTGAGGTGTTCGCTTTGTACCTTCTTCATTCACTGTGCCATGTTGCATAATATGGCGATACGCTTCATCTGTAAGTGATACTAATTGGCAGTAACGTTTAATGCGATCATAATCGAGTTCTGCAATAGGTAATTGTTCAAGCAAAGGAATGATACGTTTCCATTCTTCTTTACCTTCTTTAGTCAAATCAGACGGAACACTCTTAACATCAATCTTATTAAATTGAGATAAACCATTTTCTTTAAGTTCTTGATATTCTAAATCTTCTTTATTGTGATTTCCTGTTTTTGCAGCGTTCAATTTACGTGGTCTAGCCATGTTCTCACCTCCAAATAGCGATTTTAGATTTTTAGTTTCTAGAATTTGGGTACAAAAAAGTTATCGAGCGATTACGCCCTACGTGCATCAGACAGGGGGTATATCAAGCCCTCCCTTAAAATTCCGATACATTGTTCATCGTTTCCGTCTTTGCCCTCTATGGCTCTCTAAATGGCACTCGGCACATACCGTTTCCAAGTTGTTTATATCAAGTCGTTTTTCCCAATCATCTTTTAGTTCAATAATGTGATGAACGTAAAAACGTTGACCTTTTTTCACTGGATTAACGTAACCTTTTCTAAGACACGACTGACACAGATATTTATCTCGTAATAGCACTTGTTTACGTTTATTTCTCCACTCTTTTGAGTGATAGAACTCCATATACTTGCTATCCTTACCATATCTCGTGTGTGCGTTATACTGTTTGGCATTACGTTGCCTATTACGTTCCCTTTGTGCCTTGTACTCGCTCTCAGTCATTGTCTTTCTTCCTTGTCTAATCTTTGGTTGAATGAATGACAAATGATTTCACTTCTTTCAAGACAAAAAGAAAAGAACAAACAACAATAAAGTTGAATGTTCTTTCTGATTGTTAGATATTATTATCACAATTCAATTATAAGTTTTATTTATTCATATACAAAATTAATGTTGATGTTGCTTATCTTGTTGAAGTTGTTGATTGTGTTGATGTTGTTGTTTGTGTTGTTCTTGTTGATTGATATAACTGTTCACAATCTCATCTATTCTTTTGTTTAAGTTATCTCTACCAATCTTCATAATCTTTTTGACTTGAGTGAAGTTCTTTCCTTTTTTAAACTCATACAAGATATTAAGATTCATATCATCATTTATCTTATGTTCATACTTATCTATAAACTCTACAACTTCTATATGTTTGTACAACACTCTGTACAATGTGTCGTTACGTGTAACGATATTCAATACCTTATTTGAAGTATTTCCTTTACCCTTTGGCATAGTCGCTTCTATACCATACTGAGCAGTGCTATTACTTTCTTTGGTATATCCTTCATCCACAAGTCTATTTCTTCGCCAGTGATAACTATATATCATATCCCTTATTTGCTCATGTGTGTACAAGTGATTACCTCCGTTAGTTATTATTGGTCAAAAGGTGTACGTTCTACTTTAATAATTTCTAAAGCCTGTTCTTCTGTAAAACCTTGTTGTCTTAAACTTGTTAATCTCTCACGTTGATATTCAGATTTCATCTTAGCAACTTCAAGTATTAAAGGTAACATCGATTTCATTTCATACATTTGATTGTGAATATTCATACCTTCTCTTTTACTACCGTCCATATTAAATATGTTATCCATTACATTACTTCCATTACTTAAACTGTTTCTTTGCTCTCTCAATCTCACGTTCAATATCTTCTATGTCACTTTCTCTTACAAACTTACTAAAGAGATATACGTTGGTGTATTTCAGTGCATCTAACTCCTGACGTAACACTGTGTTGTTACCTATCGCTATGAGTAGAAGTATACCGAGTATAATGGTTAATGCTATCCACACTACTCACTCACCTCTGCTTTAATTCTGTTAATATCGTATTGATCACTCTCTCTAGCAAAGTCTTTAGGTGCAGTATCAATATCATCTTCACTCTGCAACTTAACGATAAGCTCGTTAGTTAAATATTTGCTTAGTTCATACAACGCGATAATGAACCATATTTTTAGTATGCGTTTAAACATTCCGTTCACTCCTTATCGAATATTCCTAATTTTTTATATTCATCTTCTAGCCAACGCCAATTTGTTTTAGGTGGTTTAATGCAATTTAATAACCCTTTGACTTCGACTTTCTCTTTAGCTTCTTCTTTACTCTCTGCCTCTACCAACGTCATACGTTCATTCTCTCTAGGTTCTTCTACATTTACATGCACATGACCTGTGCTATCTGTGAATTCTCTGATTAGGAATTGCATTATTCTACAACCTCTAAAATCTCATGTTTCATTCTGTATTCTTTGACAGTACCATAGCAGCGTTCTGCAATATCCATAGCACTATCTAAATAAGAAGTTTTAATAGCTTTTTCTATGTTTTTAGTGAAACTGTATACATTTCCAAATGCATTTGTTGATACATACAAGCCACTCTTTATTTCAATAATATATTTCTTGTCATTTTTATTATCTTCCATTCCCACTCACTCCTTATCCAGCTTGTTATTCTCGAATTGTTTTCTTTTACGTTCTTCAAACTCTTTGCGTTTGTTTCTAGTTTTCTTTGCAATTCTTTTATATTCACGTTCTTCTTTGGTATTTTCTAAATACATTTTGACAATCATTCCTGCCGAACTGACTAATAATAGTAAGGCTATAATAATTAAAATTAGTTCTGTCACTTCCCCAGCACTTCCTATCTATTTGAATTCGAAATCGACTTCAGTCGGTATAACTACAACTTTATAATTCTCATACACCTCTTTAATTTCATTTGATATTTGATTTAGACCAGTAATGTCTAAGTTTTTTCCTTGTAATATGAATATCTCTTTATTCCAACTACGAAAAATAATTCTAGTACGTTCTCTCACTTCCCCAGCACCTCTTTTACTTTTTCTAATATATCCTTACCCTCCTGTGCTTCCATACGCTCCTCTTTCCGACACTTCATCAAACTCTTGCACCTCCGTTGGCTCTGGTAACATTACTGGCGCAATGACTAATTGTGCTAAACGTGTACCTGCTTTAACTACGATTGCCTCATCACCGATATTGTCTGTAATAATTCCAATTTCTTTGTTATACGTGTGATCAATTGTTCCAAGTGCTACACGTAACTTAGTTTTAAGTGAATTACCTGAACGTGGTCTCACTTGCGCCTCATATCCATACGCTAAATCAATTGCAATGTGTGTTGGTACTACGACTGTACTATGAGCAGGAATAGTTGTATCTTCTGCGACATATAAATCTAATCCACTATCTGTTGGATTTGCTCTCGTTGGCAAGATTGCATTTTCTGATAATAATTTAATTGGTAAAATTGACATTATTTTCTCTCCGTTTCTTCTTCCATAATTTGTGATAAACGATATATTTGAATATCAGACATTCCTATTCTGTTACACGCTCTGAAAAAAGCTTGTTCTTCTTTTGATTGTTCTCTTTTTGCATACTCTGTAAATTTATATGCTGCAATTAAGTCCTTAACTATTCTAGTGACTACTGTTCTAATTATTGATTTACCTACAAATTTAATTACGTTTTTCATTTATTGTTCCTCCGATATTTGAATTAATTGAATGTTGTACCATTCTTGATAAACGTTCCCTTTCTGCTTTTGTATCAACTATTTGATATCTGTAATTCAACGCAGGTGCTACTGGTGGTTTAAGTGGCGACTGCTTAATAACTACTTTTTGTTCACCGACCAATGTATGAAAACTGCCACCATTCAATAAGCTGAGTAAGTCATTTTCATCTAGGAATATAGTTTGTTCACTCATCGCTATCACTCTCCAAATCTTTTAATAAAGTTTGAATATAAGTTTTAGATGCACTTAATAATTCATTTTGATAAGCATTAAGAATTGATTTATCTACTTGCTCGATATGCCATAATGTCTCTTGTAAGTTATCTATATCTTGAAACATTAATTGTTGACCTCCTTATATTTGTCTACAATTTTTGTGATTTCATGTGCATAATCATCAGGCGTTACTATATAGTCAACGTTTAAAATCTCATCAAACGCCTCTGCCTTACGTTTAATGTCTGCAATATCATTGATGAGTTCGTCGCGTTCTTTCATACGCTTACAACATTCGTTAAACCAGTATTCTGACTGCAATTGGTAGTATTCTTTAGTGTTCGGTTCTATGCTATTTCCCATTACTTACACACTCCTTGTTCCTTTTTATGTCACACTCCCTAACTTTTCCTGCTACCTTAACCACAAAGCCGTTGACACCTGGCTTACGTAATTCCTGTTGTATCTGTGTAGGTGTCTTGGCATTAGTTTTATATTTGTATCGTTGGTATACTGTGTTATCGAGTTGCATTGTTCAGTACTTCCATAAATCTATCTGCGTACTCTTTCAACTTGCTTTGGTCTTGTAGGTCATTTTCTTTACGACCTGTTCTAAGCGAGTAACGCATTTGAGTAAACTTCATAGCACCTCTGAATTCTTCATCGGTAAATTGTTGGCGACAGAACTCAATTAAATCGATACCATTTTCACTATGATAGTGCGATGGTTGATGTACCATATCCACCTTACGTGTGAATGGCTCGTTTACTCTCACAAAGTCATCGTTATCTGTAAGTGTGAATTTATAACCACCTGCATTCTCAACCTCTGCGTACCAAACTGTTTTTAATAGTATTTCTTTTGCATACACACGATTGACTATGGCCGTTTGCATGGCAGTAACACCTTTAAATGTTGCTTGGAACTGAACAATATTATCTACTTTCAAATCAATTATCCTTACATTTTCCATTCTGCTACCCCCTCTGTACATTGCCGTATTGATCTGTTTTGACTTTGGCAAATACATTGTTATCGAATAAGTGAACGCAATATTTATCAAATACATGTTTTTGTGGTGTACCGTTAAATAAATGTGGCTTGCGCTCTTTTAATCTATTTAATTCACGTGCTTTGATACGTTCCTCACGCTCTCTCTGTTCTGCTAAGTAATTCATATCATCATCGCTTTCCTTTTCATAAATTGTGTATTCTTCCGGTATAACTTCTTCGATAGGTTGTTTTCTAACTCTTGAGAATATTTTCTGTGTGCTTAGGTTGTATTTTTGTCGCATGTTTTCAAAATCTGACCTTTTAATGTAGTAAATATCATTAAATACTGGTACTGCTAGATACACACCATTCTTAAACGGTACAAAGTTATGGTTTAAATAAACTGCGTCTTTAATGTTCCAACCTTTTGCGATACGTTCATCAAATGCATCGGCTGTTACCTTACCTTTGCGCATTTGATTAATTTCGTCTTTCGATAATGTGTATTCTTGACCTTTATACATAATTTTTTTGCTTTCGGCATGGTGTCACTTCCAATCTGCATAACTGACACTAACGTCAGTAATGTTTTTGATATTATCGAGTAAATTGTCAGGGTCATTTTTATATCTATTAGAGTAATGTTCGATATAGTTTTCTCTATCTGCATGTTTGTTTATCCAAATAGGTTGTTCTACTTCGACGGTTAGATCGAATGTGAGTTTTAGTGTTTCTTCCTGCATAGTTTCATTCTCCCTTCGTGTACATTTACAACATCTAATACTTAATACATCACAAAGGTTACATTTTCAAAATTTATGTAACCAAATGTAACCATTTTTTGAACCTCAGAAATCCCTCAACAATAGGCTTTATATAGTATCTAGTTACTTGTTACATTTTTTTTAAAGATAGAAAGTATATAGAATATAGAGAGTCGTAACTTTTGTGCAGATGGTTCTCTGAGAAATTCTTTGGCGCCGGATATTTGTGTAACTTATAACCCGATTTCCTCTGAACCCTTACTCTCCCAAGGGTTTTGGCGGTTACTTTTTTTGAAAACACTCAAATTCATGTAACCCGCCTTTGTTCAAAAACCTCAAACCCCTTGATATGACTGATTTCTAACGGTTTCTTATTTTTGTAACGCACTTTATTTATGCTTTTCTACTTGATGTGGTGAGTAAATATATTCAGGTATCTGAACGTATTCGCTCATTTCATAAATCCATATCTTCTTGACCGCGCTATTCATTCTGAGGGCATCGCATAAATTCTCTATTTGGTGAACACCTTTAAAACAATAGTTACCTTCTTCAATCATTCTTATTCTGTCAGTGGATAACTGAGCGACCTTTGCCACATCTTCTCTAGTCATTCCACGATTCTTTCTATGTCTTTTTACAGCTTCGCTAAAAGGAATGTTTGGCACTAAATCACTCCTTTACAGTTCGATGTACTCATGATCAGCGTATTCATTTAGTTCGATTCGAGCGCTTTCCTGATACGCGTCAATGAATTCGTCCTCTGAAGCAAAATCTTCCATTGTAAGAGTGTTATCGAAAACGATATTATAATGTTTTGAGATTTCTTGTTTATCTTCTAATTCTTTAATTGACATTCTCATTCGTTATCCTCCTCATAAGCTCTCATTGTTTTACCATTCTTTTTAATTGGTTTAGGTGATAACCCAAATCGCTCTTTGATATTTATTTGAAATTGCTTTTTGCTCATTGTGTTTAACCCGTTCTCGTCACAAAAAGACTCATACTGTTCATATATTTCTGGTGGTCTCAAACCATGAATATCTTCTTTATTAAAATCTTGTAAAAATAATCCTGACGTGTCATTTTCATCGTGGTAATCTTGGTTGAACTTTGCAACATTAACACTTTCAGTAAATGTGACGTTATTGTATAAACGCATATATCCATCTATGATGAGTCTTATCCAATATTTCATAGCTTTAGGTGTTGTTAACTTAGTTATGAATTTAGGGTCTTTTTTTGTCGGTTTTGAATACATCGGTAACCAAACCACTCTACGTTTGTATGACTCTCCCTTTTCAAATGATTTTAAGATGTGATTAGATGTGAAAATAAGTGTACAAGTTAATTCAACATCTTCTGATTGTTTATAGAGCTGTCTCATCGAAACATAGTCGCAGGTTGAAATATTTTTTAATAACTTCATTTGGTCGTTATTAATCGGTTCATCTTGAATATCGTCACCAAGATTTGCAAGTTTACCTTTCATACTTGAAAAATACCTTTCATCACTCATATTTCTGATTGATAACCCTGTGACATTCTTTCTATTTAAAATAGCTCGAATTATAGTTAATAACGTTCCTTTTCCGTTCCCACCATCACCAACAAAGATGAAGAATTTACCCATTAACCTTTTGAATTCCGGATTAACAATTAGAGTGTGACCGATAATCTCGTAAAGTAGTTGTTCATAGTCTTTATCATTATTTGTAAGTAATTTAATGTAGTCGTCCACTTCTTGAACAGGTTCTGCATCTGGTTTGTAATCGATATCTATAACGTAAGGTGTAAACTCTTGATAATTGACGTTGATGAATTCACCGTCTTGTAAAATTCCATTTTTAAATCTAATAGGGAAAACAGTATTTGATGGTATGCGATGACTTCTATATTCAACTTGTTTCATAACTTCATCTATAAAGTTTGTTTTCTTTGGTCCTGATAGTCTGAATATATGTTGTCTAAGAATAGCCATATCGTCTGTATACTCACCGTCACTGTCTTTAAAAAACAATACGTCGTTGTATATAACAGTGTTGAATATATTCATGATTTCTGTCGCTTTAGCATAATG
Source organism: Staphylococcus sp. GW821-FHT11H10 (assembly GCF_058807855.1). NCBI lineage: Bacteria > Bacillati > Bacillota > Bacilli > Caryophanales > Staphylococcaceae > Staphylococcus > Staphylococcus sp. GW821-FHT11H10. The sequence goes on from NZ_JBXARC010000009.1 coordinate 52,009, forward strand.
TTCATCTTCGTCGGATGACGTCGAATCGTTTGAGCGTGATAACTGCTCAAATTCAGATTGATCTAAAGGCTCAGCAAAAATGTGATCGTTAATGAATGTTAATATCGCGTCAGTGTGTTTGTGGCGATTTAATTTCATTTTGTGACGATATAATTTTTGGTTTCTTCCATCCCCATCATCTAATCCATAAAGTGACTCCAATTTGCTAACTGAATTCGATAGCACGAATGGTAAGGCTTCTCTAACACCTTTATTTTCAATTTCACGCATCTGCCCACGTCGTTTAATAGTGATTGATTTAGTGTTTTTAATATGTTTGAATTCAACGCCAAATCCTAAAGGAGTGATTGCGTTTGCACCCCTAAACGTTGTCGGTTTTTTGAAATATAGATGTACACCTCTATCGGTCCAAACGGTTTGAGTATTGATGTTGAACGTTTTTAACATTTTCTTGATGATGTCTTTAGGTAAATCATCTATATCTACAATCAGATCGTTATCGGTTAGCAACCAACCTGCGTTTCTAAAACCATCTGGGAATTCGCTGATATCTGCATCAGGTAAAGCATGTTTTGAATTATCATCTTTGTATTCTACATACAATGTTTATCCTCCTTTTTAATCAAATTGATTCTTTCCATCTTTCTAATCTTTTTATAAGAATTTGGTAGTAGTGATTGATATCTATACGGTTATCAAAATCATTTATCAGACTTTTACCATCTTTGTCGTATATTTCGTCATTCCATAAAAACATGTTTTCAGGCGCATCTGGGAATCTTGCCCATGATTCTTGTCCGTCTACATTTTTTACTTTGTATAAAACGTATGGTGTTGTTGATTGGTTTGCTGCAAAAACTCGGTTCACTTTTTGTAATTTTACTTTATTGTTGTCAAAAGTACCCTCGTATGTTCTGCCAGCTTGCAAAATATATTGGTATAAATGCGGTTGTGATTTGTATTCTATTAGAGTGTTTAGAATAGGTTTGTCGTATACCAAATGATCTACTAAAGCGATATCTAAGATGCGCGCATTATTGTTTTTAAATTTAGCGTCCTCGTGATACCTGTTAACATCTCCACCTTTGACTTTGATGCTTCCATCGGGTTCTACTGCTATATAGTTGTTAACGTCTTTTTGAATAAGTAATTTGAACAAATCTTCTTCAAGCGTTAATTTGAATTCTTCTTCCCAATCTTTCCAAACTTTTTTATATTCGTCTGAATCAGTTGTGAAAGCGACACCGTCGGTATTGATGTTTAATATTGTGCAAGTTTCTGAAAGTCTTTTACAAAGTGTATAAAGGGCTACTTGACCGTATACGCAAACCCCTACCGCAGCTTGACTGTTTTTTAACGACGAGTATTTATTTTTCAAATTCCCATACACACTGTTAAGAATTAATTTAAGCGCGTTAGATTTCTTTTTATCTACATGTTTGATTTTGATACGCTCATCTAAAATGTTTTTGTATTTTTCTAATGCTTTAGGTGGTAATGCTTTTATGTTCAGGATAATGTGAGGGTACATTGAAGCAACGTCTAATAATTTAACGTCTCTGGCTTTATAAATGTGCTTATGCACACCGTGAAGGCCACCGAAACCAAATTCTATTTCGCAATCAAAATCTTCTATTTTAATTGATTTCTTATTGGGTTTTCTCGAAGTCCACATATCCACAACTTGTTCAGGTACATTATTCAAATAACCATCAGGTATATGTGTTTGGAAATCCGCCCATTCTTTTTGACCTTTTTGTTCATCTAAAAGAATGTTTGATGAGATTGTCGTTGTGTTCCACTTAGCTGCTTTTTCATTACCTAACATATCCACCAAGTCATCTTTGATATCGAAATAGTTAGTTTTTCGTTCTTTGTAAACATCGATAGTGTTTTCAACATCGTATGCGCAGTAATTCATTTCTTGTACGAGTTCTTCCTCGGTAAGCTCTCTATCAATGTCAAAACCTATATCGGTTTCTAAAATCATTTTTCCAACATTGCCTTCTATCTTTTTAAGCGAAGGATTAGACACATCGATCTGTTGAAAACAGTCATATGTTTTATTTTTAATTCTTGGATAATTGACAAAATCACCTGAAATGATATTGTCGTTGATTTGTTTGATTTGTTCTTGAGTTTTGCTATCAGACATAGCTTTTAAAATTTTGTCATCATAATAGTTATTGTTATAACCAACTAAGGTTTTACCTTTGATGAACTCAGTTAACCCTTTGAAGTTTTGTTCATTCGTAAAGATTCTTAACGTTTTTTTATTTATATTTTTAAATACAACAAATGAGTTGTACTTATACACTTCAATATCGTAAAAAAGTAAATCATCAGTCATTCATTTTCCTCCTAAATCGTTAAAAGAGAAGCCGGATAAAACCGGATAAGTGTTTTATTTTCTCTTTGGGATGTTCTTGATTTCACAATATGCGAATTTACCGAATGCTACTTTTACTTCTACTGTGATGTTTTGACCGATTAATTCGTCTTTTTCTTCAATAGGTTTGTTGAATTTGTTTTCAAATTTTTCATATTGTTTTTGTTTTTTAATAGGGTCTACAATGAATTGTTTTTTAGCCTCTAAATATGTTGAATAAGTCATTTTAGATTCATATTTTTCACCTTCGTATTCAAAACGAATATGAATACCTACATTATCCTCAGTGATCTCTGCAATTTCTGTTTGGAATATCAACCCTTCTTGGTCTGTTTCGAATTTTTCAATCATTTGTACTTCAAATAAAGAATTGAATTTATCGTACGCATAAATATCTTTATGTTGACCCACCGCGTTTTCTAGATCTTCAAAACTTACGCCAAACTCATCTTGTGCCAATTTTTCAGCCTTTTCAGCTTGTTCAGAGTCTTCATACCATTTGTTTCTGTCTTGATCATATTTTTTCTTGTTAATTTTTACCGCTCGGATTTCCATATTCTCTTCATCTAAAAATGTTAATTCTGCTCTTCCGTCTTCTACTGATACCTCTACAAGTTCTAAATCTTTTAATAATTCCATAGTTAAAATCTCCTTTATTAGTAATTTTTATAATCAAATTTGATATTGTTTTGTTGCAATAACAGTTTTACAATTTGTGCATCTTTGTCATCTTCAATAGTAAAAACATGATATGTTTGTTTAGGTGTTGTCTTATTTTGCTCAGCTATCTGTTTTTTTCTTTGATTACGTTTATCGATAATTTCAAAAGCCATTGATAAGTCTTGGGTGTTTTGATATTCAACAATTAACTCGTCTCTATTTTTCAATTTATTGATTGTATCCAAGTCTCTTTTAGTTTTTTCCAACCAATCTACGAGTTCGTTTTCTACTTTATTCATTGAGTATGATTTGTTTAGATGCTGAGGTTTTATGAAATCTGCAAACCCCATTATTTTTTCAAAACCATAATGTTTAATTCGTTTGTCAAAAATATCAGCAATCGCTTTTTTCTTATTTTCTCGTTCTTGTTCTGTAAGATCTCGTTCTTGTTTTTTGACGTGTGAAACCGCATCGTCTATAACACCTTTGATAGTTTTAACTTGATCATCAAAATGATTGTACGGTTCTAGTAAAGTCTTTTTAACGTCCTTTCTAGTTGTCTCAAGTTCTTTTACACGATTATTCATTTGAGCCATTAGTTTTTTAGCTTCTTTGATGTTGTCTTCATTAACCTCAACTTGTTTAACGTGATTTGCAAGATTTTGAGCCTCTGACAGCAAGTTGTCATATTCTTCAAAAGTCACATGACCTTGAGTTGTTGTTATTTTGTAATTGTGTTCTTTTACCAACTCATTCATGATAGTTTCTCCTTTCGTTAAGTCATTCGCATGATTTCTCCTAATTTGAATTTTTTAATAGAATCTCTCAGACATATGAAGTTCTATGAGTTTTGATTCTTTATCTCTACGATTCAGGTAATAAAATGTTTTACAATCCTTTGTGCTTAGATGTCTTAAACCAGAAACGTATGGGTCATAACCGTATTTACTGCGTTTGCCTCTCGCTTGTTCAAGTTTTTCAACATCATAATTGGACTCAAGAAATAAGTAATCATACTTCTTGATTGGTGCGTTTTCTAAAGAATTAGTATCAGTTGCATAAATAATTTCATTATTGTTAAAACTCCATGTGTACCCGTAAGTAACAACGTCATGTACACATTCGAATGCTTCAAAAGTGTAGTTATCAACATCCATTGGAAAACCGGCATTGATAATATGGTCAACATCGTATAATTGAGCAATTTCATAATTGCCAATTACCTTTATATGCGGGAATTCTTTTTTTATTCTTTTTAAAGTTGTCGGTTTAATGTGATCGCTATGAATGTGGGTTAATAAAAGATATTTAATATCGTATAAATATTCCTTTAATCTTTTGAAAGCTACTCCACAATCGACCATGATATCGTTGATGATTACTGAATTTCCTTTGGATCCCGTTGATATAATTTCGTAATGCATAAGTACATCTCCTTGATAATTAGATTTCGTCGAGCAAACACTCTCCTTTTAGCACTTTTTTAAATCGTTCAAATTTAATTAGCATTGTGCGCTCGTCATCTATGTCGTTATCGATGTATTTAGTTTTTACGTTTTTGGGATATCTTTTATCGAAATGAACAAACCATATGATGTTGTATTTGTATTCGACCTGAAACCTATCATTCGGTACGAGTTCTATAAGATCTAAAGCCATCTTTTTAAATTTATGTTGTTTCAACTTGACTACCTCCTTGTTTAGTTGTAAATTTTAAGTACATATAATTTTATTAGTCTCCGACTGTTTGCTATTGGCGTAGCACTCAGTCTTTTTTTACGTAGTAACAAGTGTCAAAGAATAAATAGGTTAGCATAGCAACTAACAATGCAATTGCAGCTGCATTAGTGATAAACACATTTAATGCGATTAATAGAAAGAACACTGCAATAAACATAAAACCTGTTAGTACAAACGTTTTATCGTCATTTGTCATTTGATCACCCCCTTAAAATACGTTCACGTTGTGAGTGAATTTTATATCTTCGATAAATTTCTGTTGGCACTTACCGTCATAACCACATATGTGATAGGCAAGTCCACGATTATTTTCATCGTGTAAATAGTTATCAACTCTTTGTGGGTGTTTTGTTAGTAAGTATTCTGCTGCTACTTCCAACTCTTCACCCGTGCAACTATTAATTACTTTTAAATCTTTAATTAGCAATTCTTTGTTTCTCATTATTTTGCTCCTCTCTTTCCTCTAAATTTTTCATCGCCGGCTCTAAGTAGCCACGTTTGGCAAAGAATTGGAACATCATTGTTTGTATGTGTTTTGGCATTACGCCCCTCCTTTTTTTAAGTTGTCTGCGGTTCTTTTGTCGTGTTTTCACGACTTACATTTAAAAAATATATGTCTGCACTTACTTCTAAGTACAAACACAACTTTCTGACCTCTGTCATTGTAAAGTCTGCACCGTGCGAACGATTTAACTTGTTGCTTACTGTAACCCTGTGTACATCAAGTAAATCAGCAAGTTCATCATGATTAATACCTCGTTCTTTCAATAGACCTTTAAGCTTGCTATAACCTTTCATATTTACACCTCTTTCTGTCGTGTTTTTACGACTTGTCTATTATAGTACACGTTAATGTAACCTAAGTCAATGCTTTTGTCGTAAATTTATAACTTTTTTTATTTATTCCTATATAAGTGTTGTGATTATTTTACATATGTTGTATATTATAAATGTAGCGAATATATTACAATAAAAGGAGGAAATGGTATGACTTTCGGCTCACGTATTAAAAAATTAAGGAAGCAAAAAGGAATGACGTTGCAACAACTTAGCGACGATTTACATAACCAATTTCCTAGTAAAGATAAAAGGAATAGTTTTACTAAAGGTAAATTATCTAACTGGGAAAATGACAAATCAGAACCAATTGCAAAAACTGTATCACAATTAGCTACTTATTTTGGTGTAAGTATGGATTATTTAATAGGTTTGGAAGATGACATCGTCCCAATTGAAAAGATAGATAAATATTACCAAGTACCATACTATGGTCAAGTGTCAGCTGGTAATTTCGAAACTGTGGAAGTAGATACTAAAGAATTAGAAGTGCCTGATATTGCTTTTAATGGTCGAAACCCTAAAGAGTGTATTGCTTTACAAGTGAACGGAGATAGCATGAACAAAGTGTTATCTAATGGCTCATACATAATTATTCACGATTACAGACGCAATCAAGATTATAGATTGAATAATAACGATATCTTAGTTTTGCGTTTGGGTGGTGAATATACTGTAAAGCGAGTGAGACGAACAGAAACAAAATTACATTTAGATCCTGTGAGTTATTCAGATGAATTTAAAACGAATACTTTTGATTTAGAAAGTTTAGAAGAAATAGAAGTAATAGGAAAAGTGATTTATAACTATCAAATATTCGAATAATTATAGCGCCTCTTATGGCGCTTTGCTATCATTATCTTTATAACAATTAGGAGGTAATGATATGGCGACATTTATAGGCGTTATATGTATTTTAATTGCTATAAGCGTATTCGCTTATCTTTTTAAAGAACTTAAAGCTGCAAGTCAAAGTAAAAGTAGAAAACAATCAAAGGCTGGAGAACAATTAGCAAATACATACACAAATATGGGAGGTTGCGGTTGTTTCTTCTTCTTAGTTGGTTTCCTCATACTATTTTATGTTTTTGTAATTTCTAAATACGGTTAATCTAAGGGTACACATTTTCTGCGTACCCTTTTTAAAGGAGTGATGTATTATGAACGTAGCTATTTACGTTCGTGTCAGGTCAGTACATTAGAGCAAAAAGAACATGGCTATTCTATCGAAGAACAAGAAAGGAAACTTAAATCATTCTGCGAGATAAATGATTGGACTGTAACTGATACATTTATAGACGCTGGTTTCTCTGGTGCTAAACGTGATAGACCAGAATTACAACGGTTGATGAATGATATAAATAAGTTTGATTTAGTCCTAGTGTATAAGTTAGATAGACTTACACGTAATGTGCGTGACTTATTGGACTTACTAGAGATATTTGAACAGAATAATGTAGCATTTAGGAGTGCTACTGAAGTGTACGATACTTCAACTGCAATGGGACGACTGTTCGTTACATTAGTTGGTGCAATGGCTGAATGGGAACGTGAGACGATTAGAGAACGTACACAAATGGGTAAACTTGCAGCACTTAAAAAAGGTATCATGCTTACTACTCCACCGTTTTATTATGATCGTGTAGATAATAAGTTTGTACCTAATAAGTACAAGGAAGTTGTTCTATTTGCTTATGAGGAGGCGTTAAAAGGTAAAAGCGCTAAATCAATAGCACGTAAGTTGAATAATTCAGATATTCCACCACCGAATAATAGAAAATGGGAAGATAGGTCAATCACACGAGCATTGAGAAGTCCATTTACACGTGGTCATTTCGAATGGGGTGGCGTCTATTTAGAGAATAATCATGAGCCTATTATTACCGAAGAAATGTACAATAAAATAAAAGATAGATTGAACGAACGTGTAAATACAAAAGTTATCGCCCACACATCTGTATTTAGAGGTAAACTTACATGCCCTACATGTGGCGCTAAATTAACAATGAATACAAATAAAAAGAAAACACGAAACGGTTACACAACACATAAAAATTATTACTGCAACAATTGTAAAATAACGCCTAACTTAAAACCAGTTTATATAAAAGAACGGGAGATATTACGAGTATTTTATGACTACTTACTCAATCTAAATTTAGAGAAATATGAAATTGAAGAAAAACAAAGTGAGCCTGAAATAACTGTTGATATCCACAAAGTTATGGAACAACGCAAAAGGTATCATAAGTTATATGCGAACGGGTTAATGCAGGAAGATGAGCTGTTTGATTTAATTAAAGAAACTGACGAGGCTATTAAAGAATATGAAAGTCAAACTAAAAATAAAGTAGAAAAACAGTTTGATATTGAAGACGTTAAAAAATATAAAAAATTACTTTTAGAAATGTGGAATGTATCCACGCTTGAGGATAAAGCCGAATTTGTACAAATGGCGATTAAGTCAATTGAATTCGACTATATTATAGATGACGGACCACCAACTAGCCGTAAGCATTCGTTGAAAATAAACCAAATAATTTTTTATTAATTTAGTATGGAAGTATGCACAATTGAGCAACCACGGCTGTATACCCTCTAAAGTACTCGTACATGATGGGATTGACGGTACAGACTTTGGTACTGCCTTTTCAAGAAAAAAAGACGTAGTCAGCGCACTAAATAAGAAAAACTATGATAACTTAGCAAATGATACAAACATTGAAGTATTCAATTACAAAGCGCAATTCAAATCTAATACTGAAGTTAATCTACTAGACGAGGATGGTGCTATTGTACATACTTTAACTGCGGATAGAATTGTTATTAATACAGGCGCAAAATCGAATATTCCATCTATCCCGGGTATCGAAAGTGCTAAACATTTATTTGATTCACAAGGTTTATTGAATATTTCATATCAACCTAAGCATTTAGTAATCATTGGTGGAGGCTATATCGCCTTAGAATTTGCTTCAATGTTTGCTAATTTTGGCTCAAAAGTCACAGTTATAGAACACGGCGAACATATCATGCCACGTGAAGATCAAGACGTGGTTGCACATGCAATTAAAGATTTAGAGGACAAAGGGATTACCTTTGTCACAAATGCAGATACGCTAGAATTTAAAAATAACAACAACCAAACGACAATTGTAACTTCTAAAGGCAATTTCTCAGCTGACGCTGTATTGATAGCTACAGGTCGTATACCTAATACTGATTTAGCGCTTGAAGAAACTGGTGTTGAACTTGGTGAACGTGGTGAAATCAAAGTGAATGAGCATCTTCAAACTTCAGTCGAACATATTTATGCTGTTGGAGATGTCAAAGGCGGGCTACAATTCACTTATATCTCTCTGGACGACTTTAGAATTCTAAAATCTACACTATATGGTGACCAATCGCGTACTACACTTAACCGCGGTACAATTCCTTACACTGTCTTTATTGATCCACCATTTTCTCGAGTAGGTTTAACAGCTAAAGAAGCTCAATCTCAAGGCTATAATTATAATGAAAATACATTACTTGTCGCTCAAATTCCGAGACATAAGATTAATAATGACGCTCGCGGCATTTTCAAAGTTGTTATCGATAAAGATACTGATTTGATTTTAGGTGCTACACTTTATGGCAAAGAATCAGAAGAAATTATTAATTTAATTAAGTTAGCAATTGATCAACATATACCTTACCAAGTTCTAAGAGATACTATTTATACTCACCCAACTATAGTAGAATCCTTTAATGATTTGTTTAATATTTAAAAAATTTTAATTTATTAAAATACTGTCATACTAGTACTTCAAGAGATATAAATTCAACTTATCAATATTTTTAAAAATAAAAAGCTTTACTTATTAATAAATAACAGTTATAGTTAATCTAACGTAATAAAAGCTCGTGAATTTAAATGTAGTGTGTTTGTTTAGAATACTCTCTTTTTTATAAATGAATTTGTTACAAATATTCGTGCAAAAGCACATGGAGGTATTCTATATGAATAACGGTACAGTAAAATGGTTTAACGCAGAAAAAGGTTTTGGTTTCATCGAAAGAGAAGACGGAAGTGACGTATTCGTACACTTCAGCGGTATAGCTGGTGAAGGTTACAAAACTTTAGAAGAAGGTCAAAAAGTTGACTTCGATATTACTGAAGGTCAACGCGGCGAACAAGCAACTAACGTTGTTGTACTGTCATAGGATTAGACCTAATTAAGCGCTTAGAAGATAAATATCTTCTAAGTGCTTTTTTTATTACAATAAAAAAGCTACGACAATATTCAGGTTAGAATACACTCATAGCTTAAGTTTATAATATAACTTGATTCCTCTATTTTATCGCCTTACGTTTAGCTAATTTCTCTTTTAGCTTTCGATCTTGTTCTTCTTTACGGCGTTTACGTTCCTCATTACGCTTTCTTAATCGTTCTTCTTCTTCCGGATCTCTTGGTTTTTTTAGCTGAGCTGTGACTTTTTCTAACAATTCGTCTTCAGTAAGCGCAGCAAGTGGTCGATTATTGACGAAGGCAAACGTTTTTCGACGTCCAGGGCCACAATAAGATTGACAGCCGATTTCAATTTCTGCTTCTGGATCTAATTTTTCTAATTTTCTTTTCAAAGTTTTGATATTTACCGCCTGACATTCATCACATATTAAAAATTTATTTTTCACCTTGCCACCTACCTTTCTATATTGTCGTTTCTATCCTAAATTTTGAAGCATATTAATACGAATCAATGAATTTAACTCTAATTATTTTACTCCTTTTACAAGAAAATTCAAGCCTATCATTAAAAGTCATTCTCTTCCATAATAAAAAAGAGCAAGACGCTGATTCAACATTTGAATTTAGTCCTACTCATTTATTAGTTTATATTATTATTGTCCATGATAAATTTTAAATTTTAACGGTTTAATACCATGTGATGCCCATTCATTATAAATACGATTTTTATCAATGCGATTATCAATAATGGCGATTCCGCAATCACCACCGCCAGCACCTGATGTCTTGGCAGCAGCACCATAACGTTCTCCAATATCACATAACATTTTTAAATTTTCAGTTTCAATGTCGACTGTCGCTTCATTATCCATTTGTTGAATAATCATACGATTTTGTCGAATCATTTTCTGAACACCTTTAATATTATTTGTTTTAAACGCATAGATAAGATTTTCAACACATGTATGAGATTGATCAAGGAATCTTCCATAAAAAGAAGGATCTGATTTTAAGCGCTTCACTTCACTGACTAAATGAGGTGATGAAGCAGGCGAACCTGTCCAACCGATTAAGACTTCCATATTCTCTGGGGCCTGTAAAGGTTCAATATGAAGACCCGGCCAATTTTTTTCTAATACTTCATTAACTGATGTTTCTTCCATCTGTTGTTTGACCCAATCGTGATCGAAAGTACTATAAGCTAGCCAGCCACTGTATACACTTACAGCTATATCACCACATGAGCTTAAACTTTGTAATCGCATATTAGAAATGACTGCAAGTTTATAAATATATAGGTTAGATAATTGCATATCGTAAAACTCATTTAATGCTTTGACGACTGACACTAAAACTGCCGCACTAGAACCAAGCCCATATTTATTACCTGAAGCATCATCTAAATTACTATCGATTTCTAAATGAAAATGCTTCAATTTGACGTTGCAACTTCTCGCATATTGTTCGAAAACTTCAATTGCAGTTACAACATACTTTAATTGACTAGCAGCATTAGCATCGGAGATATCAATTTTATCTTCATTGCGATTAAACGTTACAGGTTCATAATGTAATGTCTTGGAATGAATCGTACTTGTTACTGCATTAGAAGCTTCAATTGAAGCTGTAACAAATCGATCGACCGCAATTAAGACAGACTTATATCCTGGCTCAGTCACTGCATATTCACCTGCTACATAAAGCTTTCCTGGTGCTTTCACCTGAATCATTATATCTCTTCCTTACTTAATTATTTCGACTCCTGATTGGGTAATGTCACTTGTGATGATTTGTGATTGATCAAATTCTTGTAAGAATTTATCTACGATAGCTTGTTGATTTTTCTTTTCAATCAATACTTTAACGTTAGGACCCGCGTCCATTGTAAAGTAGCAAGGTAACCCCGCTTCTCTACATTCATGAACGATGCGCATAGCATCATAACTTTCTGGTACTAAATATGTAAATGGAGGTTGTGCTCCCAAATTAGTTGCATGCATGCGTAAACCATTAGCTTCAATAACTTCACCCATACGCTTGAAATCTTTTTGAGCAATGGCTTCTTTAGTCTCTTTCAAATCTGGTTCAACGTTATCTAACCAATATTGATAAAAACGTGATGTATCACGTGTAAGTGACATGCCTGAACGACTGGATACCTTTTTAGATTTGTTATTAATAACAACAAAAACCATAGCCAATTCATTTTCCCAGCCATCCGCTTCAACACGGTGTGCAAAGGAAGTTTCATCGTCATTTCCTTTTTCCCATTCAGCAAATCCACCATAAATACTGCGAGATGCTGAACCAGACCCACGACGCGCTAATCGTGAAAGATCTTTATCAGACAAACCTAATTGTAGAGCTTCATTACACGCACCGGCTAATGCAGCATATGCACTTGCTGACGAAGCTAAACCTGCAGCTGTTGGAACAAAATTCTCACTTTCAATAAGCGCATGTTCTGAAATCCCAGCTTCTTTACGAATCATTTCCATATAACGTTGAATCTTAGCGCTTTCCTTAGCATTTACAGCTTCCCCGTTAAGAATTAACTGATCTTCTGTTAATGTTTCATCAAATGTTACACGTGTTTCAGTGTAAAAACGGTCTAGTGTAACTGACAAACTATTATTCATTGGTATGATTAATGCCTCATCGGCTTTACCCCAATATTTAATCAGTGCAATATTCGTATGTGCGCGTGCTTTACCATTCTTTTTCAATGGTTTATCCTCCTAACTTCTCAATCCATGTATGTTGTGCACCAGCTTTTTCAACTGCAGCGACAATATTCTTAGCTGTTTGCAATTCTTTAGCTAAGATAAGCATACTACCACCACGGCCGCCACCTGTTAATTTGCCAGCGACTGAACCATTCTCTTCTCCTAAGCGAAGAAACATTTCTATTTTGTCGTGACTCACCGTCAATGTTCTTAAGTCATCTTGACATTGATTAAAGATTGTAGCTAATTGATCAAAACTATGATGCTCAATCGCTTCACTAGCTGAATACACTAAAGAACCAATATGTTTAACAACTTGCATATAATTCTTATCATTATCACACAATTGATGCACATCTTCGACTGCTTGTTTAGTAGAACCTTTAACACCTGTATCGATAACTACCATATAACCATCTAAATCTAAGGTCTTTAATATTTCAACTTCGCCCTTTTGATACCAAACAGGTTGATTCGTAACGATAGTCTTAGTATCTATACCACTTGGTTTACCATGAGCTATACGTTCTGCCCAGTCTGCATTTTCTAATAATTCTTTATCAGTTAGTGGTAAACCTAAATAATCATAGCTTGCTCTTATGAAAGCGACAGCAACGGCTGCACTTGATCCTAAACCTCTAGATGGTGGTAAATTTGCTTGAATTTTTATTAATAATGGCTCTTCTACCTTTTTATTCTCTACGAAATGGCCAATTAAAGATTTCAAATGTTCTGGCGCATCATAAAGTGGTCCATCATAGACATCACTTTGTATCGCTGAGTAATTACCTTTTTCTAAACTTTCGATTAAGACTTTTACTTTTCCTGAAGTAAACGGAATCGCAATTGCAGGTTCACCAAATGTTACCGCATGCTCCCCGATTAATATTATTTTGCCGTTAGACTCCCCATAGCCACGTTGTACCATGATATCTCACCTTTAATATTCTTTCTGAAAAATTATTTTCGAGGTCAGTGGATATACTTATCATGCATATATCCTAAATCTTTCAACTCTATAAATGCCTATGTCAATTTGTATTTAAATTACTGACCTTTTATCGTAGCGTGTACGCAAATTAACTTTATAATTGCATGTCATAGTCTATCCACATTTTTGTAACCTTCTTCGACTTGAATAAAAGATAGACTCAGTTAATTTAACTTTAAAACTTAAAAATATTTATACCCTAAAATTAAAATCTCTAACATACTGTCATGTTAGTCTTTTAATTAAGATGGCCTTCGTTCTTGATTAATCTACACCATCAATATATTAAAATGATACACAATCTACATCGTTTTTATATTAATCCACCTAAACTATATTACTATAAAAAGTAATAGGAATATAGCAATTTATAATAAATTTGATATATAATTCCACCTAAAATTACATTATTCCAAATGAAAAGGGAGTAGAACAGAAATAATATTTTCTCAGAATTTATTTCGTTGTATCCCCAGCTTGCTTAGCCTGTAGAATTTCTTTAGGAAATTCTCTTTGTTGGGGCCCCGAACCCCAACTTGCTTATCTTGTAGTATTTCTTTAGGAAATTCTCTTTGTTAGCGCCCCGCCTACCAGTCAGCTACTGACAACATGATAAAGTAGGCTGAGACATTTTATTTTGTCCCAGCCTATTTAACTGTATCAAATTTTCAATTTTAAAAGTTGTTTCACGCTTAATCAGCTTCTATTGAACGATTCATCTTCTCATTACGATCTATCATCTTGTCGAAGTAACCTTCATAACGTGTCCATTCATCTTCAGTGATTGGATCCATATTCAGATTACCACCTAAATCTTTAATAGCGTGTAATAATTGGAACATCACATCTTGGACTTTAATCTCTCGCCCAAACAACGTTTCCAGTGATGCCATACATTCAGGTTGTATATCCGGATATTTAAATTTAGTCACTTCGCCTTTAAGTGCATGTTCATAGAAGACACGCATCATTTCCGCGCGTTCTGAACCTGATCCTTCAACACAAAGATATATTTGCACTGCAATACCACCACGTACACGACGTTGTGAAATGCCGGCAAACTTTTTACCATCAATGCTTAAATCAAATTTTCCTGGGCAATATGAGTGCTCAATCTCTCGTGTATCAATCTCTACATCTTCATTTTCAAACATTTTGCAAATCAATAAATACATTACTGTAAATGCTTCATCAATTGTCGTTTCCGTTTGACCTTTGAAAATAAGTGAGATATTTAATACTCCTTGATCTAACACGACACCAAGACCACCCGAATTCCTCACAATTGCGTTATAACCTATTTCATCAGTTAAATATCGAATACCATCTTTAAGGAATGGTAAGCGCGAATCATGAATACCGAGAATAACGGTATGTTGGTGAATCCATGTTCTGACCACATTGCATGATAAATCTTTACCTACGCTTTCTGAAAACGTATCGTCAAAAGCAAATGATTGCATTGGCGCTAAACCAGACGAATGGTCTACATAGCGCCAATCGATATCATTAAAGTATTTACTCGCTAAGTCCATTATTGTAATGTTTGAGCAGCTGTAATGATTGATAATTTATAAACGTCTTCAGTTGAGCAACCGCGTGATAAGTCGTTAACAGGTGAGTTTAAACCTTGTAATACAGGACCAACTGCGTCAAAACCACCTAAACGTTGAGCAATTTTGTATCCAATATTACCTGCTTCTAAACTTGGGAATACAAAGACATTTGCATTACCTTGAATTTTAGCGCCTGGCGCTTTTTTCTCAGCTACTGAAGGTACAATAGCAGCATCAAATTGGAATTCACCATCAATTACAACGTCTGTTAAGCCTTCAGATTCTACTTTTTCTTGAGCTAATTTAACTGCATTTGCTACTTTATCAACATCGTCAGATTTAGCTGAACCTTTAGTTGAGAAGCTTAACATAGCAACACGTGGGTCCATGCCGAAGCTTTTAGCTGATTTCGCACTTTCAACTGCGATTTCTGCTAAATCAGATGATTCTAATGTTGGGTTAATTGCACAGTCACCGAATACATATTGTTGATCATCTTTAATCATAAAGAAGATACCAGAAGTTTTAGATACGCCTGGTTTCGTTTTAATGATTTGTAATGCAGGGCGAACAGTATCTCCAGTTGAATGTGCTGCACCACTTACTAACCCGTCAGCATGACCAGCGTAAACTAACATCGTACCGAAATAGTTAACGTTATTTAATAATTCATCAGCTTGTTCTTCAGTTGCTTTACCTTTACGGCGTTCAACGAATGATTTAACTAATTCTGGTTTTAATTCGCTTGTAGATGGATTAATGATTTCGATGTCTGAAACATCTAATCCTTTATCTTTAGCTAATAAGTTAATTTTGTCATAGTCACCTAAAACTACAGGTGTTACATAGTCAGTTGCTTGTAATTGTGTAGCAGCTGTTAACACACGCTCATCTTCACCCTCAGGTAATACGATTTTGACATTTTTTCCTGAAAGTTTTTCTTGTAATACATCTAATAAACTAGACATAATGCCCTCCTAAATAATTTCATAATAATATTTTGCACTCTAATTATACTGTATTTATAGTGATATTTCCATTTCACTAATTTGTAATCATTTAAGTATGTTTACTAATTCTCTTTATGATAAAATTTAATCTGTAATAAATAATAATAATCAATTTTGAAGGAGCGATCCACATGAGTGAAGCAGCTGAAACTTTAGATGGTTGGTACAGTCTTCATTTATTTTATGCTGTAGATTGGGCAACATTTAGACTAGTGCCTGAGGATGAACGTGAAGCTATGATCAATGAATTCAAAACATTCATTAACGATAAAGCTAGTGCTAGAGAACAACAAGCTGGCGACTACGCGCTATATAATATTACAGGTCAAAAAGCTGACATTCTATTATGGTACTTACGTCCAGAAATGAAAGAACTTAATGAAATTGAAAATGAACTCAATAAACTTCGTATTGCTGATTTCCTTATTCAAACATACTCATACGTATCAGTGATTGAATTAGGTAATTACTTAGCAGGTAAGTCTGATGAAGATCCATATCAAAATCCACATGTTAGAGCGAGACTATATCCTGAATTACCTAGAACAGAGTATATTTGTTTCTATCCAATGGATAAACGTCGTAATGAGACTTACAACTGGTATATGTTACCAATGGAAGAACGTAAGAAATTAATGTATAACCATGGTATGATTGGTCGACAATATGCAGGTAAGATCAAACAATTCATCACAGGGTCAGTTGGTTTTGATGACTTTGAATGGGGTGTAACTTTATTCTCTGATGATGTACTACAATTCAAGAAAATTGTATACGAAATGCGTTTTGATGAGACAACTGCTAGATATGGAGAATTTGGTGGTTTCTATATTGGTCACATCTTAAAAACAGATGATTTCGAACACTTTTTTGCTATCTAAACTTGCTATTAGATAAATCTATTTTGTGATATTCATAACTTGTTCCCTTCTAAGCTTGATTGAACATGGCTTTGAAGGGAACTTTTTATTTATAGAAATAAATTGATAATGGTACTCGAATGTATCTCCAACAATGATGACGTGCCAAACTTTATAAATGCCCACAATATCTTATTTTGATAATAGTTTAATAGACGAATATTTAGGGAATAGCTATTAATCGCCACATTTAAATAGGTTTTAAAACAACGATAACCTGAGGCACTTACTATGCCTCAGGCTATTATAGTGTAGTATATGTTTTGGGAGAACTTAATTACTACTCTGAACATTAACAACTATGAAAATATTGTCGCTACTCAATATTATTCATAAATTGCTAACTAATTATTATTTAACCAAATTGTAATATTTTGAAACATTATAGAATGAGTTTGTATATATTTTTTATTTTAAATGTATTGCAACATTATACTATAACGATTAATGTACACTCTTTTTAATTTTTTAACATTTAATTGTTATATTTTCTTCATTTTAAAGCGCGAATTTTCTAGGCATTTGTTATAAACAAACATACTTAATGTGTGAGATTCTTTTTATAAGAGTGAATCAGAGCTTAGAAACTTTTAATATAAGCGTGCTTACTTCAATTAGCTACTTTAATTTTGTATCATAAACCTAAAAGGCTTTTATATCTTAGACTCATTGACTATAATTATGAGTACATCTTAACGAATGGTGATGAAATGGATAATACACAAATACACGAAAATGCAGATGAAAAATTAATTAAAGACGTTGTCATGATGGCTGGACGCATATTATTGGAGTCCGGTGCTGAAGGTACACGTGTTGAAGATACAATGACACGTATTGCACGTAAATTAGGCTATCCTGAGAGTAATAGCTTTGTTACCAATACTGTTATTCAATTTACATTACATAATGAATCTTATCCTCGAATTTTTAGAATTAATTCACGTGATACGAATCTCATTAAAATTTCTCAAACCAATGAAATCTCACGCTTAATCACAAAAGGTGCAATTACGCTAGAAGAAGCTAAATTAAAACTTGAGAATATATATGTCGCTAAACGTGATAGTAGTTTACTATTCAAGGGAATTGCTGCTGCCATTATTGCCATTAGTTTCCTATATTTACAGGATGGCAAACTTGTCGATGTTATCACCGCATTGTTAGCGGGTGGCTTAGGTTATCTTGTAGTTGAAATACTAGATAGACGTTTACATGCGCAATTTATTCCAGAATTTTTAGGGTCACTCGTTATAGGAATTATTTCAGTACTTGGTCATTATTTATTACCCACAGGTGATCTTGCAACAATTATTATTGCCTCTGTAATGCCTATTGTTCCTGGAGTACTTATAACAAATGCCATTCAAGATCTATTTGGTGGACACATGCTTATGTTTACAACGAAGTCCTTAGAAGCACTCGTCACTGCTTTTGGTATTGGCGCTGGCGTTGGTTCAGTTTTAATCTTAGTTTAGGAGTGGGAATGAATGTTTTGGATATTAAACTTAATTTTTAGTTATACCGCTTCACTTTTTTTCTGTGTGATCTTCGATGCGCCTAGGAAACTCTATCTCTCTTGTGGATTTGTAGGAGCATGTGGTTGGATGGTTTACATTCTTTTTTATCAAGGTTTAAACACACATACGATCTACTCAAGCTTCTTCGGAAGTTTAGCGTTAGGTTTAATTAGTCACTATATGGCTCGTACAAAGAGGGAACCAGCAATTATCTTCATGGTACCTGGAATTATTCCTCTTGTACCTGGTGGTCTAGCGTTCGATGCTACTAAGAATTTAGTACTATTAGACTTCAGTAAAGCGATTAATACAATGCTTGAAGTAACACTCATTGCTGGCGCCATTGCGCTCGGCTTATTATTTGCAGACCAAATTTCTAAAATTATATTATCTGGTTTTGCAAGAACACGAAAAAGAATATAACATCATTTATACTATTGTTGATAATAGAAAAGCGCGTGGCTCCCTAGAGCCCGCGCTTTTTAAAGTTAAACTATTTATAAGTATCATCTACCATATCTTCAACTTCTTTTTCAGAACGATTTAAAATTAATCGACTTAATTCATCATTATCCATTCGCTTCAATTTAGGATAACGGATAACGAAGAAAATCAGTCCAATTACTAACCATCCACCTAAAGCAATATATGACGGCATTGAGAGCGATGCTGGTGATCCAGGCACTAACAATAACAGAAGGAAAATAAATGATACAATCGAACCAAAAATGGCAAATGTCTTATAAACAGGTCCGTACGTATTACTTTCTTTATTAAAACTGAACAACTTAGCTGCAGATAAACATGTAATAAAATAAGCAATTGATACGCCAGTTGACGACATATCAACAATCCATGTTAATGCAGTACGACCTAACCAAGGTGCAATTAATGTAACAGCTACTAAAAAGATAATCGCTACATATGGTGTCTTATATTTAGAATGTAATTTACTAAAAGCAGTTGGCATAATGCCTGAACGCCCCATTGAGAATAACAATCGACTTGCACTCATTAAAAATCCATTTAAACCTGTAAATATCCCCATAATAATTGCTATGGCTAATACACCTAAACCAATATAACCAAATGCTGACTGTGTTTCAGCACCTGTTACCCATAAGTTACCATTTAAACTTGCATTATTAGTACTTAACCAACCTGTGTATAAAATCATTACGACATACGTCAGTGACGCTGCCAACAAACTATACACTATCAATTTAAATGTCTTATTAGGTGAAAAGTTAAATTCTTCTGCAGTTTGAGGAATGCTGTCAAAGCCAACATACGCCCAAGGCGCTACTGCCACAATCATAATTATAGATGTGAACCAACCTGATTTAGGATTAGCTAATGGTTGTAAATTCTCAAATGCAAAATTATTTCCAAAGAACGAACCGAAAAACATAAGCAACACAACAATAACCATAGCTACGCAAAAGTAATATTGCAATGAACCTGATACACTTGCACCACGGATTGCTACTAGCATAAAGACAAGTAATAACACAGTGGCAATAATGATTTCAGTTATGTAAACGTCCCATCCTGCAATCGTGTATAACTTCCCATTATTCAACAAATCCGGAAGTAGAAATTTTACTAATAAACTAAATGCCGTTGCATTAAGTGCAACAACACATACATACCCAAATGTTAAAAACCATGATGAGAAGAAACTAACGTATCTACCAAAACTTAAATAACTAAATGCAAAGGCGCCACCTGAAACTGGAAATTTTTCTACCAAGGCCCCATAACTTACTGCAATGAGTATCATTAATAATGCACCAATTACGATACCTATAGATGCAGCAATTGGACCAGATTGCTTAATCCAATCTCCAGGTAAAATAAAAGCACCCCAACCTATACATGAGCCATAAGCAATAGCCCAGACAAACTTTTCAGAGAGGTTCTGTTTCAAATCGCCTCTATCTATATCCTGATTTTGATTATTTTTACTCATAAAATAAACTCACCTCAAGTATGCTATATACCCAAAAGGTGAGTTGTTTAATCTATATTATTGACACAATATAAGTGCTTTGCAGTTTTATATAAAACTAATAAATTTGATAAATTATGTTAAATTTTATCCTACAAATTTAAATGTAGAGATAATAAGCATTAACCAACCCGCGATAAATAATACACCACCAATTGGTGTAATCGCTCCTAAGATACGGATTTGTGTTAAAGCTAATATATATAACGAACCACTAAAGAACACCACACCAAGGAAGAGGAGCCAACCTGCCCAATTCACATTAATAGATGTTGTACCACTAATAACACCAATAATGATTAATCCTAATCCATGGTACATTTGATAATTCACTGCTTTTTCCCAAACTGACATATATTTGTCCGATAATTTACCTTCAAGACCATGTGCACCAAATGCCCCAGTACCAACTGACATCATTGTACATAGCGCACCTAGTATTATAAATAATTTCATCATATACATTCATTCTCCTCATTCAGTTTAAAAATCAAATATTGATTCTCCATTACCAATTTCATCATCCGTTACCATTGTATTAGATGGCAAACTATTATTCTGTGACGATTTCATTGAATCTGGAACTTTTCTACCCATCGCCTCAATTTCTGCAGCAGTCACTTTGGATTTACCTTGTGACGATGAAGTGTTTAAACTTTGATTTACTTTTGAAAATGACGTAGTCACAGTATTTGTAAAATCCTGACCTTGTGATTTTGATGACGCTGGCTTACTTTCGTTGTTAGCATATATTGACGTTAATGTATGAATCGCATACATATGTTTCTCGAATTGTTGCTCGTTAGTAGCCTCATCAGCTTGCACTAACTCATGTTCAATTAGTTGAATCACTTGCGCTCTATTCATTTAAGCCTCCCCATTCTCGCACCAATTGATAGGTGATTTACCTTTGGATTCTAAATAACCATTAGTTTTAGAATATGGTTTAGAACCAAAGAAGCCACGATAAGCCGATAACGGACTTGGATGTGGCGATTTAATAATATAGTGTTTTGATGTATCAATTAATTTAATTTTCTGTTGTGCAGGCTTACCCCATAATATGAATACAACATCATCACGATGTTTCGAAATAGCTTGGATCACTTCATCTGTAAATATTTCCCATCCAATGTCCTTATGGGAATGTGCTTCACCTTTACGTACAGTTAATACAGTATTTAATAACAGAACACCTTCACGTGCCCAGTCCTGTAGATGTGGAGAAGTTCTATGACAGCCGATATCATCTTCTAATTCTTGATACATATTTCTTAAAGATGGTGGGAATTTAGCATTGGGTTGAACTGAAAATGCTAACCCATGTGCTTGGTTAGGTCCATGATATGGATCTTGACCCAAAATAACAACTTTAATATCTTCAAATGGTGTTAAATCAAAAGCTTGATAAATGTTTTCTCTATCTGGATAGACGATTTGTGTCGTATATTCTTTTTCTAAAAAATCATGCATTGCTTTAAAATCATGTTTTGTTGTAATGTCATGAAAAATGTCTGACCATTCCATCGTTTTCACCTCACTTCTATTTTAACATATGACCCCTTTGGAACGTGATATAAATCGCCTTACTATCTTCATGCTAGAACAATAGTTGAGTTACATGATATGATAAATAAAGATGTAAATAATTGACAGGAGTGATAATACATGGCATTAAAAAAAGTATTAACAATTGCCGGCTCTGATACAAGCGCTGGCGCAGGTATGCAAGCCGACCTTAAAACATTTCAAGAACTAAACACTTACGGTATGGTGGCTTTAACAGCTGTTGTAACAATGGACAAAGAAACTTGGTCTCACGATGTGACACCACTTCCAATGGATGTATTCGAAAAACAATTAGAAACAGTCATTTCAATTGGTCCAGATGCTGTTAAAACAGGTATGCTTGGAACTGAAGAAATCATTAAACGTGCTGGCGAAGCATTTGAACAATCAGGTGCAAAATATTTCGTAGTAGATCCAGTTATGGTATGTAAAGGGGAAGACGAAGTACTTAACCCAGGAAATACAGATGCAATGATTAAATATTTATTACCTAAAGCAACGGTCGTAACACCTAATTTATTTGAAGCTGGTCAATTATCTGGATTAGGTAAATTAACGTCAATTGAAGATATGAAAAAAGCTGCAAAAATCATTTATGATCAAGGTGCTCAACATATTATTATTAAAGGTGGTAAAGCATTAGATCAAGATAAATCTTATGACTTATATTATGATGGTCAAACATATTATCAATTAACAACTGATATGTTCCAACAAAGTTATAACCACGGTGCAGGTTGTACATTTGCAGCAGCTACAACAGCTTACTTGGCAAATGGTAAATCACCTAAAGAAGCTGTTATTAGCGCTAAAGCATTTGTGGCATCAGCAATTAAAAATGGTTGGAAAATGAATGACTTTGTAGGCCCAGTTGATCACGGCGCATACAACCGCGTAGAACACATCGACGTCGACGTCAAAGAAGTTTAAAGAAGTACTGCATTTTTGAAAAAAATGCTAGTACTTCTTATGCAAAAGACACTAGTCTTTTGTAATCCTTAATTAGATTTCATTGTCCTTCCCCGACGCCCCAACTCGCGTTCATCGTTGACTTTCTTTTTGAAAGTCTCTTTGTCGGGGCCCCAGCATTAGAGTTGAAAGAAGCTAATCAGCGCACTTTCAATTCAATCAGCTACTGTCTGTACTGCATTTTTGAAAAAAATGCTAGTACTTCTTATGCAAAAGACACTAGTCTTTTGTAATCCTTAATTAGATTTCATTGTCCTTCCCCGACGCCCCAACTCGCGTTCATCGTTGACTTTCTTTTTGAAAGTCTCTTTGTCGGGGCCCTAGCATTAGAGTTGAAAGAAGCTCATCAGCGCACTTTCAATTCAATCAGCTACTGTCTGTACTGCATTTTTGAAAAAAATGCTAGTACTTCTTATGCAAAAG
>NZ_JBXARC010000009.1:75659-92181 GCF_058807855.1 Staphylococcus sp. GW821-FHT11H10
TGTCTGTACTGCATTTTTGAAAAAAATGCTAGTACTTCTTATGCAAAAGACACTAGTCTTTTGTAATCCTTAATTAGACGTCATTGTCCTTCCCCGACACCCCAACTCGCGTTGATCGTTGACTTTCTTTTTGAAAGTCTCTTTGTCGGGGCCCCAGCATTAGAGTTGAAAGAAACTCATCAGCATACTTTCAATTCAATCAGCTACTGTCTGTACTGCATTTTTAAAGAAATATAAGCACTTCTAAAGCTTTTAATCTTGTGTATGATAGTTTGGTCACACTAGGATTAAAAGCTTTTCTTATATCTTCATTATCTTCTAGGTATTTAGTCGTAGTATGCTCTACACAGTCCGTTGCAGTAAAAGTTAGTACCATAGACTCATGTTTTTTATAATCAAATCCATTACTATATTAAGTGTAGAGAGACAAAGGAGGAATTAACAACATGATTATCTACAAGCAAAATATAGAAAACGGTATCCCAATATACGAAATCATTACAAAGACCTTCAAGACGATTACGGTAAAATTCGATGAAACGTTTAGTAAAAATGACATCTATAAATTTCTCTCTCTACTAGAAAGTGACGTTGATAACATGAATTAAGTTATTCATCACATTTCAAAAATTAAAAAGTGTTTTTCGTAATTGAATACGAAAACAAACGAATATTTCAAAATCTTTTTTAAAGTTAAGATGCCCCTAATACTCAAAACTTTAAAAAGTCATTAATGATTCAAAAGCTCACCCTAATAAAATAGCGTTAATGTTAGCCAAGAATGTCCCCTTTTGGAAACTTAGAGAGAAACTTTAAGTTATACTAACATTAACGCTATATCTTTATAATATTGTTTCTTTTTTAACACCTATGATGGGTTATCAACGATTAAATAAATAATTATAAATCAGTATGATTACTTTTTTTAGTAATAACTATTTTTTCTTCACCATTTAAACCAAAGACGTTTATTTCATTATGACTCACTTTTTTGAAGGTCACTTCTTCATCTATATCTATAGTCCTTTTATACTTAACATTAAATTGTGTCCACTCTATTTGAAAATACGCTAATACACAATCCACTACCAGTTGACCAGGAACAATGGTTGAATGAAGCTCATTTTTATCATTAACAAGTCGAAGGTAATGACTTACTTTATCATGACTAAACTTCATCATTTACCTCCTTTTTTATAAACGTTTGTCTAATAAATATACATTGTCTATTATCTTTATATATTTTTAACTCGTAGATATATTGGATATATGTTTTAAACTTTTTCGTACTTTTATGTGTTAAGTACGCCTCGTATTTTAGCCTACATTTTAATGGTTCAAATTCTTCACATGTTGTTCGCACAAGAAGAATATGTTCTTGTTCAAACTTTTGAAACAACTTAAATTTTGGCCAGACGTTTGCACACATGAGTAAAGGCACCACGCCTTTATACGTTCTTTCAACTACTTCGCAATACGCTCTTACTTCTTGTTCACTAAAATATATTTCTATTTTCTCACAAGCCCCATCGTTCGAAGAGTATCGCATTCCCCATTCCTCCTCCAATCCCCATCGTAGCAACTCCCCGCTTCCAATGTGTCATATTTAATAACCTAGTGATTAACGCTACGCCACTTGCGCTATAAGGATGACCAGACGCAATGGCTCCACCCCACTGATTGACTTGATTAATATTTAATTTTAACTCTTGAATTGAAGCTAAAACTTGTGAACTAAATGCCTCATTAAGTTCTATTGCATCAATGTCACTTATTTTTAAATTTTGTTTTTTAAGTAATTTTGTTACGGCAGGCACTGGTCCAATACCGAGTCGTTTCGGATTGACACCTATTGTCACTGCATCTGTAAACATCATTCCCTCTGATATTCCGTATTGTAATGCCGTTTCTTGATTCATAACGAGTGCAAGCGCAGCGCCGTCATTTTTCATACAACTATTTCCAACCGTTACTGTTCCGTTAGCTAGTAAAGGACGTAATCGATTTAATCGTTGTTCAGTAAGTGTTGGCTTAATACTTTCATCTTTATCAAATAAATGACCTTTGATGTTTAAAGATACAATTTCATTACTTATACTTCCATTCTTATAATATTGATGTGTGAGATGATGACTACGTATCGCAAAGGCATCTTGTTGTTTACGCGTAATATGATAATATTGCGCAACATTTTCAGCTGCCTCTATCATACTTGGATCTTGACCTTTTGGTGCAAAAGAGGCACGCTCATAAAATTCTGGTAATTGTGTATCATACACTGATTGAGGGCGTTTAATCTTCCAAGGAGCACGACTCGTGCTTTCTACTCCTCCAGCTATATAAATATGACCTGCACCAGCTTGAACCATTCGACATGCATATATAATACTTTCTAACCCTGACCCACATTGACGGTCCATTGTAACACCTGGAATACTCTCAGCTAGACCTGCTTCTAATAAGGCTTTACGAGCAATATTTCCACCATTACCTACGATATTTCCAATCACTACATCATCTATATCAGGTATTATTTTAGGAAAAATTGAATTCATTTCTTCAAATAAGGGCATGAGTAATGTTTCAGGTTCTAAATGTTTCAATTTCCCACCGTATTTGCCAAAAGGTGTACGTTTCGCCCATATAATGACCGGTTGGTTCATCATTTAAAGTCTCCTTTTACATAGGCAGTACGCATTTTATTTCGAGCAACTTTGCCACTTTGGGTATATTGCATACTGTCTACTTTTATCAATTTGGAAGGTACATCATATCGTGATAGAACTTTCATAATATGTTGTCTCACAGTTTGGTACTCAAGTTCTATCGATCCTGTATATAGTAAAACCGCTATTTCCCCAAAACGTGGATGCGGTTCTCCTATAACAATTGCTTCTTCTACTCCATCAATATTTTTTATCATTTGTTCAATAACTTGAGGATAAACATTTTTACCTCCAATAATTAATCGTTCATTTTGACGACTCACTAAATATAATTGATTATCTTTAATATAAGCGTAATCGCCTGTTTTAATCCATGTTTCAGGTAATACGACAGATTGATTTACATATCCAGAGAATATCATATTACTTTTTACATTTAATAACCCTATATGATTCTTGTCTTTTTCCTCTAAACCAATCGTTACATTTTGAAATATGTATCCCACTGAATCAACAGAAGCTTTACGGTTAATGTTATAACTAATAAAACTTGCTTCTGACGTTCCAAAAAATTCAATAATATTAGCATGCTGAAATGTTTCGGCTATACGCTTAAACAACGAAGAAGAAAGTTTCGCGCCACTACTTAAAATAGTTGTTAAATGTAGGTGATCGTGATTTATTTTTGTTATTGCATGTAGCATTGTTGGAACGAGAAATAATGCGCTATTTGTTGTTTGTTGTTTCATTTTGCTAACGAGCTTAGTCGCATTAAAACGGGTTTGTCCAATAAATGTTCTCCCTGTATATAACGCATAAATACAAGTGTATAAAGACAATGAATGTGCAAGTGGTCCCGGTGCTACAAGTATGTTTTCTTTATGACGAAGTAGCTTTTCATTTTCTTTGTATGACGCAAGCCAAGATGGCTCATTTCGATAATATGCTTTAGGTAACCCTGTTGTCCCAGATGTAAAACCAATATGTAATAGTTGATGGACTTGTGACTGCTCATTTAAATATGTTGGATATGTTTCAGAAGACTTTGTCTTTGTCAGTCTATGCTGTTCATCAACAAGATAGTCAATATGATACGTTTCAATCAGTTGATGAATTGTTACTTCAGACCATTGGTCATCTAGAAAACATGGAATACTTCCTTGTTCTAATATTGCAAAATAATTCAACATATTATGTAAAGGACTTTTACTTAACAATCCTACTCGGGACCCTTTCGGTAAATGCATGAAGACTGATTTTAATTGCTGTATTTCTGTATAAAGTTGTTGATATGTCAATACATCTTCTTCGAACGATAGTGCAATCATATCTGGTTGTTCTATTGAATAGTGATTTAATTTATTTAGTATTTCTAACATATGACCCTCTCTAAATGTTAACTGGATTAATTATTATATTAACATTATATGAAAAATAACACATAAAAAAATCACTCTAACTATTAGTTCTTTTAACTAATAATTAGAGTGTTGTTTCATCAAAGCGGTATATCGTAATAATAATGTTGGTCATAACCTTTTTTAATAGTTTCAATTGAACCGTATTGTTTAAGCATTTGACTACAATGTTTAAACTCATCTTCAGTTAAAAAACGTGGTTGCCAAAATGTTTCTTTATTATTGCTATAAATTGGATAAAGTTTCAAGGATAAGTCATTTTCAGGAGTGATAGTAAGACGTGCAATAAAACTGTATGGAGGTACAAAACGTTGATCATATTCTCCATTACTATTGAATATTCCGTTGCCGATACTATACACTACAGTAGTTCCATTAATTTTCTCAATACTTTGCATCATATGTGCACCGTGACCAATAATTAAATCTGCTCCCGCTTCTTCTAATAACTGTGCATATTCCCGTTGTTTTATCTGAACTTTACTAAAGTCGACACCCCAGTGAGCAATGACAATCACTTTAGCACCTTCTTCTTTCACTTTAGAAATTTGCTTATACAAAGAAGGATTAATACAAGCAACACCGGGTTTATTTCCTATTGCATAAAAATCGTATTCTCTATACATAGGACGTCGATACCAATATGCATTAAATATTGTATATTTTTGACCATTATAGTTAAGTACAAAAGGCTTTTCTGCTTCTTCTTGAGTATTTCCAGCACCTATTGTATATAGGTTCTCTGCTTCAAACTGTTTAATTGTTCGGTTTAATCCTTCTACGTTACAGTCCATTAAATGATTATTAGCAAGCGTGGCTAAATGAATATATTCTTTTTTTAAAGCACGAGCTGTTTCTTCCTCAGAAGCATGTAAAACATAAGGTTTACGTTGTCTTAAATAAGCATTATCATCATCAGAAATCGCTGCCTCGAAATTACATATATTAAAATCTCCTGTTTTTAAGAAATCACGAATACCATCAAAACTGTAATGTCGACCTTTAGATGTTAATGCATCATCGATATCTTTTGCTTGGCGTTTTTTAGTGTAATACTCACCAAAATAAGTATCCCCGATAATGTTCATTTCAAATGGTGATTTACGTTTCTTACGAATCGAATCACGTTTAGTATGTTTAGGATTTCCCTGTATAACTTGCATAATTGAATTATAAATTAATTCATCTCTATGAAACGCATCTTTAGCACCTAACACGACTGTAATATATTCTTCACCATTTATTTTAGACAATACTGTACCGATAGAGTGATCTTGACCGTAGAAGAAACCATGCGTAATCATTCCATAATTAAACAAATTAGATTCAGATTTATAAAACTTATCTTTGAACACATAATTATTTTTTGTTAGCATATCTTTAATAAAAGGATATTTATTAAATAATAATTTACTTGCTAAATATAAATCATTCAAACTTAATTCTTGTATCTTATTACTTATTCTTCTTCCCGTTATATTCAGTGCACTTCTCGGATTTGCTCCTATTTCTTTAGTAGTTTCTTTTATATATTTCAAACTACCACTATTACTTCCTATAACTGTATTTGCTAGCATTAAAATAGCATTCGGCGAGGCAGTAACAATAGCTGAAGTCAATAGTTGATTTAAAGTAATTTCATCTTTTTCATTTAATGGAATTGACCTTGGCTTTTTACTTTCTCTAATTGCTTGTTTGTCAGGCTTATATATATCACTAAGTGATAATTTTTTTGAGAAAATTAAATCAAGAACATGATGAATAATTAAAATACCACCTAATCCTTGGTTTTGAATTACATCTTGATTCCCGATATAAGCAACTTTCTCATTTGTTTTTACACTAAAAGTTGCTACTCCGTAACCTTTACTAGAACCTTTATGTGCATTAACTTTATGGGTAGTATTTGAATTAGCATATAAAATGAGATGTTTTTTTACATTTTTAAAATTACTATTTCTTACTGATCCTTTAATTAATATTAAATCATCATCTTCTATAATATTAGCAACTTCGTATGCTAGTAGCTCTGCACTTTCATAATATCCACCTATCATACGTTTAGGTAATTTTTTCATAGTATACTTCATTTCTTTACCATGCCCATAAACTAAATCAATATTTGAATTAATTAGTTCTTCCGCAATAAGCTCATGTTGGCGTTTTGCTTCTTTTTCATTCTTATCTAATCCAATTATTCTACCTAAAATCGCAATAGTTTTACCTTTATAAAAACGAGATTTAGTTTTTAAAACTTTAATACCTTCAAGCATTGATATTCCCATTGCATTCCATGAATCATTAATTAACGTATATGTAACACTATTATTTTTTTTGTAATGCTCAAAATTTTGTACACCATTGTTAGGTTGATAATTTTCTAATTTATACATAATACTTTCAAGTGGGATATCTAATAATTTTATTATCGTCAAAACACCAATAATATTCTCAATCATTGCTTTACCAGATAGAAAAGTGTTAAATGATACTGGTTCACCTAATATAGAAGCTTCAACATGAGTATAGTCTTTATACTCCTCAAACCTTTCAATAATCGAGTCTGACTCATTATTAAAACCATAAGTCACTATATTCTTATTATATTTTTCTATCGTACTTTTAACAGTGAAATATTCATTCATATCTCTATTTAATATTACTTTCCCATTATGATGCATACCTTCAGCGATTTTAGACTTTAGAATAGCTGTTTCATATGGTGTTTTATTTTGTCCACCATCTATTGACGTTATTAATGCTAAATCTGGAATATATGTTTTTGCTATTCCTCCGCTTTTCATCCATAAACTCGATATTGCCATTTCAAGAACTAAATAATCAGGGTTGTTAATCGCATTAGCAACCGTAAGAGGCACTCCAGTTCTTGTATTATGATTCCCTCTAGTGGAATTAACTGTATGATTCACTTCTAACAATTCATTTAGTAAAGTTTTACATGTAGATTTACCAGCGGTACCAGTAATTCCTATCATTTTTCCTTTAAATAAGGAAAATGAAAATTCCCCTAGTTTTTTTATTGCACTATAGGTATCTTTCATAATAAATTGTGGAATATCTTCATCTAAATATTCAATCGGTCTACTGGCTATTACGCCACTCATAAAATATTTGTATTCTTCTAAATTGTTATGTGTATCTTCCCATCCAGCATAAACGCCAGTATTTCCAGATCCTTTATGCCATGTTTCTGAATCAATAGCTATAAATAAAGTTTTATAACCTTTTTGACAATATTTCATCATTTGTTGTTTATTAATATCTATATTATCAACGTACCACTCTTCTTTTGGTTCTCGATACCAGTAACCTTCTAGTAATTGTTCAATTCGTTCTTTATCATAAATCATAAGTTCTCTCCTCTCTAAATTTTATAATTTATTTATATAAAAATATTAAAATAGTATTGATTGTCATGTTCATAGATATATTAGGTAACATTCCGTATTTTTTCAGTAGAGTATAACAATGATTAAATCTTTTTTGTCAACAAATCTTGGTTGGCATAGTGTTGCATGATTATTCGTATAAATCGGATAAAGTTTCAATTCAATTGTATGATTAGGATTCACATTAACTTGCGTTATTAAACTATACGGAGGTTGTATAGTTTCTCTTGTATCATCATCACTATTAAAGATACACACACCTATATCATAAAGCACTGTTGTTTGGTTTATTTATTCAATACCTTTCATATTACGACCACCATGTCCAATGATAATATCTGCGCCTGCTTTACTTAATCTTTGAGCAAGAATATGTTGTCTTATATCATTTTCATTAGTCTGGGTTTTTACTCCTCAATGAGCAATAACGATGATTTTGGTTGTTTCATCTTCTCGTTTTGCTATGCTCATCCGCTCATAGATAAATGAATTTAAACATGCAATACCATTCTCATTTATTATAGCATAACGACTAAAAAACAATAATTATCAGACTGATAAAAGTGCGCATTAAAAATCATATACCTTTGATTATTAACATAAATAACGAATGGGTTTTCAGCATCAATCTGTTTATTTTTTGAACTAATATTATAGATATCATATGCTTCTAATAACTCTAACGTACAATCTAATTTTTCTTCACTATCCAGTATATGTGGACTTGCTAATGAAACTAAATCAATATCCTCTTGTTTTAATATTTCAAGCGTATTTTTTCATTAGAATATCTTACATCTTTTAAACGCTGCTCTAAGCATGTGTTTTCAATATTAAATATTGGTGTTTCTAACATACATATATTGAAGTCCGCTCCTTCTAGTAATGGTCTAATCTCCTTAAAACTATGCGATGGAGTCCCATGTATTAAAAAGTTATTTAAGCTTTCATCATTTGTACGATTCACATATGAATCAGTAAAATAAGTATCGTCTAATAAATTTATTTTATAAGTCGATTTTCTTATTTTTCTAATATTTTCTAATTTTGTTTTTTGAATATCAGAATTCATTATTTTAGATAATGTTTGATATATCATAGCATCTCTATGGAATGCACTTCTAATTCCTAAAGCAACAGTAATATAGGTTTCTCCATTAATTTTTGAACGAACAATACCAATAGAATCATTGACACCATAGAATAATCCATGCGTAATTAATCCATAATCATATAAATTACTTTTTGTTCTATATGTGCCATTTTTAAATGTATAACTAGAAAGAGATAGTATATCTCTTACAGCTGGATAATTCGTAAACAATAAGTTACCTATCATAAACAAGTTATCTAAAGTTAATTTTTGAAGTCTACCTTCTACTGGTTCACCAGTAATATTTTCTGCAATAGAACTGTTTATACCTAAATCATTTACTATGCTTTTAACCATTTTCACTAGACCTAATACACTATTTGCCAACATAATTAATGCATTAGAAGCGTCATTAATGATTGCTGCTGATAAAAGGTGTTCCAAAGTAACTTCGTCATTTTTTTAAGAGGAATAGCATTTTTTAGTTGGCTTGCAGTAATTGCTTCATTATCTGGATCTGGTGTGAAGGTTTGACTTCGGTTTAATTTTTCAGTAAATAATAAGTTTAATACACGATGTATAATTAATAAATTACCTGCACTTTGATTTTGAGTCACATATTGATTACCATATTGAGCAACCTTTTCTCCTGTTTTCATATTAAAAGTCGCTGCACCATATCCCTCACTAGGAGGCATAACATCTTTAATATTTAAAGGTTCAATAGGCTGTGTCGCATATTTAATAATTAAATCTTGTAATAATGACCATTCTTTTGAAGACTCATTACCTTTAATTAAAATATTATCCTCATTTTTTAAAATAGCCGCTGTTACTTGTGCCAATTGATTAACAGATGTATATACCCCTACTACTTTTATTTCAGGCAAATATTTTAAGCAGTATGACATTTCCTCCCCAAATCCAATGACTAAATCAATATCAGATTGAAGTATTTCTTCTGCTAATACTTGATATTGACTCTCTTCATTTTCCATAGTTAGTCCGGAAATACCCCCAATAATGACAATAGTTCTCCCATTTGAAATAATACGTTGTTTATGTAACATGCTTAATAAATCAACCATTCCCTCTATAGTTGGTAGAGCATCGCTGTCTACAATATTATAAATATCTCCATTAAATGCGTTGTACTGAGTAGCTTGTTGATGATCTTCTAATGGTATAAAATTTTTCAAATGATTTACTACCATATAAAGAGGTATATGTAATATTTTTAGAGTGGCAAGCCCACTAAGTATGTACCGTAAATTATCTAGACCGTTAGTTTAGTTTGAAAATCTAAATTTTCTCCTATAATCTTTGCTTTAATTTGTGAATATTCTCCTAACTGCCTATTTCTCATAATAAAAACATCTGAATTAGGAATAATTCCATAAGTAATTTTATTTAATTTTAATCTTTCTATTTTAGAATAAATTTTTTCAACACCCTCACTATCACCATCTAAAACAACAATGCTATCAACAAACATATTTTCAAGGAGTCAAGTGTATAATTCTACATTATTATCTATTGTTTGATTTTTTGTTTCTTCTATAGAAGAAATAATAGAAATATCTGGAATATACTTATCAAATTGCTGTGGATTTGATATTAATGCACGATTGCTTGCATTAGAAATAATATACTCTGTGTGTTCAGATGTACTTGCTAAAGCTATTAACATGTTAAGACTTACAAGCTCTTTTTTCTTAATTACTATTTGATTCTTATTTTTTAATAGTAGTTCTTCAAATAATGCATTAATCACATAAATGCCCTTATTATTCGTACCAACAGTAGCGATTAAAGTAGCATCAGACGTATCATATGAAGTAAGTACTAATTTATTTAGTGCATCATAAGTATCTTGTACCACGAATTGAAGAATGTCTTCATTAAGCTGAGGAATTGGAGTTTTTACGATAATACCTGAAATATATGGCAAAACATGTAAAATGGTATTATGCGTATCACTCTAATCTTCTGTATCTTTGATATGCGTATTCCAAGTATCATTATCTATTGCAATAAATAATAATTGTCGTTGATGACGATAATCTTCACGTGCTTGATCATAACTTGCTACAACATTATTAACTTGCGAGCTTTCTGAAGGTTCATTCACCCAATGACCTTCTAATATCTCCTCAATACGCTTTTTATTAAACACCATCATAAAATTCCTACCTTATAAAATTAAAATGTGTCATTAATATTTAATGTAATTGGTATATTTTAACATAATATGTATTATGCATCTTAATCATTAAATTATTACATTTTTACAATTCCATAATTCACTATTTATTATATATCTTTTTTTATTGTATATATATTTATGGTTGATTTTATTAAAATGATACACAAAAATAGGGATTTCTAAATTAGAAATCCCTACTCTCTTAATCATACTAATTTATTCTAAATTAGCATGATTGTCTTGCATTGCTTCTTCATTAATATTAAAGGCATCCATTAATCCAATCACGACACTATCTAAAAAGATGAGTGAAGATTGTTCAAATAGACTACCTAACGGCTGTTCAGAGCCTTCTGCTTCATGTTTAGTTCCTGCAGGTAAAGCAATCACTGTATCAGCGACATCGCCAATTTTAGATTCTTTTTTAGTTGTTATTAAAGCAATTTTAGCACCAACTGAATGTGCCTTTTCAGCCAATAATCTTAGGTGTTCTGTTGATCCAGAACCGGAAATAATCATTAATAAATCATGCTCTTTAATAGATGGCGTTGTTGCTTCACCTATTGCAGATGCATCTTTTCCTAGTTGGTTCAAACGCATTGCAAAGCTATTAGCAACATATCCAGAGCGACCTTTACCAGCTGTAAAGATACGAGATGCGCCAACAACTTCATTTGCAAAACGTCCATAATCATTATCATCTAGATGAGATAACGTATGATTAATCTCTTCTAATATTAAATGGTAATTATTAAAAGTTGGCATTTTATTTACCTTCAATCGCTTCACGACATTGTTTAGCTGCTTCTACAGGATCATCTGCGTTAGCAATACCGCCACCAACAATAACTAAGTCAGGTTCTTCTGCTACAATGTCTTTAATTGTTTCAGGTTTAATACCACCAGCTACGGCTACTTTAGAATTTTTAATGACTGATTTAACTGTACGTAAGCTTTCTAATGGAGATTGTCCTTCAGCTTGTAAATCATAACCAGTATGAACAGCGATATAATCAGCGCCCATTTCATCTAATTCTTTCGCACGTTTTTCTAAATCTTGTACAGCAATCATATCAACTAACAATTGTTTACCATGTTTATGTGCTTCTTCAACCGCACCTTTAATTGAAGCATCTTCTGCAACACCTAAGATAGTCACAACATCTGCGCCAAATTTAATAGCTTGGCTTACTTCATAGTCTGCTGCATCCATAATTTTTAAATCAGCTAACACTTTCGCATTATTGATATTTTCATTTAAATGTTGAACAGCTGGTAATCCTTCATTAATAACGATAGGTGTACCAATTTCTACGATATCCACATATTCTTCAACTTTTTTAGCTAATTTTGCTGCTTCTTCTTTATTTAATAAATCGATTGCTAATTGTAATTCCATTACAAACATCCTTTCGTATCATATTCATAGTAGTATAGATACCCGTGTTAAATATTTTTAAACATTTAAATCACTTCGAATTATTTTCCTTCATTTATAAATAAATTGAGCATAGATATACAATTCAGTCGTTCTTTTTAGTAAAATAGATAGATACACACATTGTATGGTTGCAAGGAGTGAACGTGTTGGAACCCATTAAAGCTGAAGAAGTACAACGATTATTAACTACATTTGAAAACAAACCTGTCTATTTGCATGTTGAAACGACGAATGGTGCATATGCTAACCATTTTGATCAACGTGTGTTTAATGCAGGTACGTTTTTACGAAATATACAAGTCACATATGAACATGCGCAACTAAAGGGCGGAGACAAAGATCCATTTCGTGTTGGATTGAAACTTCGTGATGGCGGTTGGGTATATGTGCAAGGCCTGACTCACTATGAAATCAATGATAATAATGAATTTTTAATAGCTGGATTTAATTACGAAGGACAATTGGCTGCAACGATTGAAATCAGTGAACAGCCATTCACAGTATAGAGGAGGAAGATTCATGAAAGATGAAAGACATGTACTAATGATATTTCCACATCCCGATGATGAAACCTTCTCATCTGCTGGGACAATCGCAAGTTATATCGAAAACGGGGTGCCTGTCACTTATGCCTGTCTCACATTAGGACAAATGGGACGTAATTTAGGCAATCCCCCTTTTGCTACAAGAGAGTCACTACCTTATATTCGCGAAAAAGAATTAGAAGATGCTATGAAAGTGATTGGTATTACTGATTTACGTAAAATGGGTTTAAGAGATAAAACAGTAGAATTTGAGCCACATGAGCAAATGGATGATATGGTAAAAACATTGATTGAGGAGACAAATCCATCAGTGATTATTTCATTTTATCCAAAATTTGCTGTACATCCAGACCATGAAGCAACAGCTGAAGCTGTCGTAAGAACAGTAGGACGTATGCCTAAAGAAAAGCGTCCAAGACTTCAACTCGTGGCATTCAGTAATGATGCACCGGATATTTTAGGTGAACCTGATATATTAAATGACATTAGTCAATATAAAGAGATTAAATTAAAAGCGTTTGAAGCTCATAAATCTCAAACAGGTCCTTTCTTAAAACAATTAGCTAGCCCTGAAGTTGGCGGAGAAACACAAAGTTTTCTAGAAGTCGAACCTTATTGGACGTATCATTTCGACAATTAAAATCATTAGAGGAGGTACAATAAACGAATGACTGAATTTGATTTATCTACTCGAGAAGGTCGCTGGAAACATTTTGGTTCAGTAGACCCTATCAAAGGTACAAAACCTACAACTAAAAATGAAATGACTGACTTACAAAGTACACATAAAAACTTCTTGTTTGAAATTGAAGAAGTGGGTATTAAAAATTTAGTATATCCTGTTAAAATTGATCAATTTCAAACAGCAGGTACATTTAGTTTCTCAACAAGTTTAAATAAAGATGAAAAAGGTATTAACATGAGTCGTATCTTAGAAAGTGTTGAGAAACATTATAATAATGGTTTAGAACTGGATTTCGATACACTATATCAAGTATTACGTACATTACAAGACAATATGAAACAGAATGCTGCGGGAGTAGATGTTTCAGGTAAATGGTTCTTTGATCGTTATAGTCCTGTAACTCATATCAAAGCAGTGGGTCATGCTGATGTTACTTACGGTTTAGCAATTCATAAAGATCAAGTAACGCGTAAAGAACTTACCCTCACAGCTACTGTAACAACACTTTGTCCTTGCTCTAAAGAAATTAGCGAATACTCTGCTCATAATCAACGCGGTGTTGTAACAGTAAAAGTGTATTTAGATAAAAATTCTGAAATGATAGATGATTACAAAGAAAAGATTTTAGATGCAATGGAAGCAAATGCAAGCTCTATTCTTTATCCAATTTTAAAACGTCCTGATGAAAAACGCGTAACAGAAAGTGCATATGAAAATCCACGTTTCGTTGAAGATTTAATTCGTTTAATTGCCGCAGATTTAGTAGATTTTGACTGGATTGATGGCTTTGACATTGAATGTCGAAACGAAGAATCCATTCACCAACACGATGCTTTCGCAAGACTAAAATATAGAAAATAAATAATACCCCCTATATTTAGTGAACACATACACTAAATATAAGGGGTATATTTTATTTTTTAAAAGCTTTTTGAAATTGCACATAACCTGAAATATAATGTTCAATATCATCAATTCTGACTCGATATCCATGATGTTTGATAAAGAAACTACCCAAAATACGACTTGGATTTTTAAAATACATTGCTATTTCTGGATAGAAAAATCCAACACGTTGATACTCTGCCCTTGTATAAATCACATCAATCAGTCGTTGCTCATCTATTAAATGATGAACGATATGTTCGAAATCTGTTGCCTTAGCTTTCTGTATTAATTTATAAGTTGCCATTAACATTTCTAAAAATGTTGGAAATGTCGTTTCACGTTGTTCAATATAATCTAAATGTGTATTCACATTTTTTATTCCAAATTCAAAATATTTTTCTTGAGGGTTAATTTGAACTAATTCATTTGTACAATAACCTAACCAGTGATCATGATATTGCCAATATTTTTTTTCAATGAAACGATCCATTAAATTTTCTACAGTTTTTAACCATAAATCATTTTTATCTCTTTGATATAGTCTCAACAAAGCAAGGGCTGCTTCGCCATCATAATAAATGATTCTAAATTTCTCTTTAACACTTAAATCAGGATAATTCAATAAGTGCGTCGTTTCATATGTATCTTCATCAATCATTGAAAGAATACCGTTCGCTACTTTTTGAGCAGCTTCAAGATATTTAGGGTTATTCTCATATTTCAAATATTCACATACAGCGAATATAAATGAAGCATTTTGTCCCAATTTAATTTCATTAGTGTCTTCCGTATTATCATAGACATACGCTTTATCTTCAACTTCAAGTAATTGATTTGAAATAACATAATCAATTGCTTTTTCAACAGGTTGCAAATTTTCACCTAAATATGCTAATCCCTCTATTAAGGCATATGTAGAAGATGAATGTCTTAGTATATTATAAAACCCAATTTCATTATCAAAATGTGGGAAATACCCATAAATATATTTACCATTATCTAACAACATATTTTGTAGGAAATGAGTGCTACTTTCAATTAATTGATCAATTTCACTCTCCAAATGAGCTACTTTTCTTAAACCTTTTCTATAACCATTGTTGTATAGTTCATATACTTCTTCATTATCTATAAAGAAGCCTTGTGTATAAAATTTAACAACTTCTTTTCCGTTATAAAATTCACTTGAAAACGCCTTTTTGTTAGTCGTGTATTTACGTAAATAATTATTAATATTTTTATCAGAAAGAAATAGTTCTTTAGTTGTATTATCTGGTCGAATAAAAGCATTCGCATTAATTTCTTCGGGTAAAACGACTAAATTCCATAGACTATCAAATGCGATACCAAAATCCACATAATTTCGTCGTGTATTAATCAACGCTTTTTTCAATTCGTTAAATTGAACCTTTTCAGTGGATGTAACAATATCTAATTTAATCCATTCTGGAAACTGACCCGTTTTCTTTTTAAATTTAAGTGCTAATTTCGAAATATTTTGTTTAAGATAATTCGTTTTTTTGAATAATTTAACTTGGGCTTTGATATTAGGGTTACCCAAACTTAAAAAAACATAATTATTAATTTTCGTTTTATTATTTACTGCGGTTAATAATTTTTCTATTTTATATTCAAATTCCATAGTTTCCTCCTTATTTATAACTATTTATCTTATTTCTATCAATCTATATCATAGTATTTAAAATAAAACCAGGCCATGAAGGGCCTGGTTTTAAATTTCATTGTGTAAATATGAAGTCTAACTATTATTTTTCTTCATTATTTTCGTTTTTACGACGTCTGCCAACTAAGAGTAATCCTCCAAGTGCAGCAAATAATGAACCAAATAATGTGCCATTATTTTGATCATTATTACCAGTATCAGGTAATTCGTTATTATTTGATTTATCTACTTTGTTATTATGACCTTTGTCTGAATCTGCGTCTGCATCTGAATCAGCATCTGCATCTGCGTCTGCGTCTGCGTCTGCATCTGCATCTGCATCTGAATCAGCATCTGCATCTGAGTCTGCATCTGCGTCAGCATCTGCGTCTGAGTCAGCATCTGCATCTGCATCTGCATCTGCATCTGAGTCTGCATCTGCGTCAGCATCTGCGTCTGAGTCAGCATCTGAATCTGCGTCTGCATCTGAGTCAGCATCTGCATCTG
>NZ_JBXARC010000010.1:0-87643 GCF_058807855.1 Staphylococcus sp. GW821-FHT11H10
GCGCCTTTTTTCTATTCAAAAACATAAAAATTGGACTGATGAATTTTGTCATCAGTCCAATTTATTATAGAACCTTTTTTTGTTAACCAAATATTGTCGATTAAAAAATTTTTTAAAATTAATGGAAAACGCTTTCAAATTTAAATTATTATGTTACACTATTTTTATAAAGTATAACATATAAACAAACAATCAAGGGGTGCTTTAAATGTCAACAAATATTGCAATTAATGGTATGGGTAGAATAGGTAGAATGGTGTTAAGAATCGCATTACATAAAGAAGATTTAAACGTTGTAGCGATTAACGCAAGCTATCCACCTGAAACAATTGCGCATCTAATAAATTACGATACTACTCATGGTAGATTTGATAAAAAAGTTGAACCAATTGAGAACGGTATCCGTGTCGATGGACAAGATATTAAACTTGTTTCTGACCGTAACCCTGAAAATTTACCTTGGAAAGACTTAGACATTGATATTGTAATTGAAGCTACAGGTAAATTTAACCATGGCGATAAAGCAATTGGCCATATTAATGCAGGTGCTAAAAAAGTATTACTAACTGGTCCTTCTAAGGGTGGCCATGTACAAATGGTGGTTAAAGGGGTAAATGATAACCAATTAGATGTAGATACATATGACATTTTTAGTAATGCATCTTGTACAACTAACTGTATTGGTCCGGTAGCAAAAGTGCTTAATGATAAATTTGGCATCGTTAACGGTCTTATGACAACAGTACATGCGATTACTAACGATCAAAATAATATTGATAATCCGCATAAAGATTTACGTCGTGCACGTTCATGTAATGAAAGTATTATTCCAACTTCAACTGGCGCAGCTAAAGCTTTAAAAGAAGTACTTCCAGAATTAGAAGGTAAATTGCATGGCTTAGCTTTACGTGTGCCAACTAAAAACGTGTCACTTGTAGACTTAGTTGTAGATTTAAAAGAAGATGTTACAGCTGAACAAGTCAATGACGCATTCAGAAATGCTGGACTAGATGGTATTCTCGATGTAGAAGACGAGCCACTAGTATCAATGGACTTCAATACAAATCCTAATTCAGCAGTTATTGACGCTCAAAACACAATTGTGATGGATGATAATAAAGTAAAAGTGATTGCATGGTATGATAATGAGTGGGGTTACTCAAATAGAGTAGTTGAAGTTGCTCAACAAATTGCTAAATTAATTGGCTCTGAAAATGTTGCAACGGCTAAATAATAAGATATCACTATAAATTAAAACGAGACTGTTAAATCTTTTGACTAAGATTTGATAGTCTCGTATTTTATTTTTATGTGATTTTGTATTAAAACTTTCACGCATTCTTGTCATTAAAGAAATATATTATGCATAAAACTAGATTTTTATTAAGATACTTTTGTTTTAGTTTAATTTAAATGAGAATTAGACTTCTTTTGTCAAGAATGCTTTTATAGTATAATGAATCATAATCTATTCAAGAGGGTGAAAGATATGAAATGCCCAAAATGTAGTTCAACACATTCGCGTGTAGTTGATTCTAGACATGCGGATGATGCAAATGCAATTAGAAGAAGAAGAGAATGCGAAAATTGTGGTACTCGATTTACGACGTTCGAACATATAGAAGTAAGTCCATTAATTGTCGTAAAAAAAGATGGAACTCGAGAACAATTTTTAAGAGAGAAAATTTTAAATGGTCTTGTTAGATCTTGTGAAAAGAGACCAGTACGTTATCAACAATTAGAAGATATTACTAATAAAGTTGAATGGCAGCTACGTGATAGCGGACAAACTGAAATATCTTCGCGAGATATTGGTGAACATGTTATGAACCTGTTGATGCATGTCGATCAAGTTTCTTATGTGAGATTTGCTTCAGTTTATAAAGAGTTTAAAGATGTTGATCAATTGTTAGCATCAATGCAAGGTATCTTGAACGATAATAAACGGAGTGATCTATAAATGAGTTTACAATCGTATGAGTATGGTTTGAGTCCACATGACGGTTTTAAAGTGTATCGTCAGTTCCAATTTAATCATAATCATTTGGAAATACTTAATAGATTGTATATGCCATTAATTGGCGCGCAAGCGATAGGTACATATCACTTTATGAACCAATTCGTGAATAGTGATGACACATTAACGCATTACACAATAATGAATGAATTGAAAATGAATTTATCAGAATTTAGACAGTATATGGATTTATTGGAAGCAATCGGTTTATTTAAAACATATGTAAAGCATGATGAACGACAATCATTTTTTATTTACGAATTGATACAACCACCAACTGCCTATCAATTTTTTAATGATCCTATGTTATCAATTTATCTATATAACCAAGTCGATAAACAACGTTTTAAAAGCTTAAAAAATTATTTTAAAAAGCATGATTTTGATTTAAGTGGGTTTCAACAAGTAACTCGCAAGTTTACTGATGTTTTTAAAATTCCACACTCAAGCGTTACTATTGATGCTTCATCAATTAAAAAAGAAAAACCATATCATGGTATTGATTTATCCAATGTATCATTTGATTTTGAGATTTTAAAAGAAATGCTACGTCATCATTTTATTAGCGATGAAATTATAACTAAAGAAGCTAGAGATTTAATTGTTCAATTGGCTACATTGTATGGTTTAACAGAAGATGCTATGAAACGAATTATATTGAATTCTATTACAAGTAATCAACAATTATCATACGAAGAAATGAGAAAGCATGCACGTTCGTATTATTTAATTGAACATAATCAACAATTACCTGAATTAGAGCCTAAGGCAAGTAATCATAATGAAGTGAATAGTAACAATCAATCTGTGTCTTCAAGTCAACCAACTTCCAATGATGATTGGTTTCAATTGTTAGAGGAAACAAGTCCAGTAGATATGTTGGCGTCATGGTCAGAATCAGAACCAACATTTCAACAAAAGAAAATGATTGAAGAGTTAGTCGAAAGAGAAAAATTAAGCTTTGGTGTAATTAATATTCTTTTACAATTTGTAATGCTAAAAAATGAGATGAAACTACCTAAAACATATATTTTAGAAATCGCATCTAATTGGAAAAAATTAGGTATTAAGACTGCAAAAGAAGCATATAACTATGCGTTAAAAGCAAATGAATCAAAATCAGAATATAAAGGTAATGACCAACGTCAATCAAGAAAGCGTTATTCAAAATCACGTGAGATTGTATCTAGAGAAAAAACACCTAAATGGTTAAAAAATAGAGGTCAAGAAAAAACTGATAAAGAAACGACTAAAGAAGAACAAGAACAGTTTGAAAAGGAAAGAGCTGCGTTTCGTGAACAACTAAAACGCGATTGGGAGGAGGATTAAATGAAATCATTCAATAGTATTATCAAATCAAATGGCGATTTAGAAAAAAGAATTGCTAAAATTAAAAAACAAGTCGTTAACGATCCTGATGTTAAATCATTTTTAAATGAACATCAATCTGAATTGACCAATGAAATCATTGATAATGACTTAAATGTGTTGCAAGAGTATAAAGATCAACAAAAAAATTATGATGGGCATGATTATGAAAATTGTCCGAACTTTGTTAAGGGTCATGTTCCTGAATTATATATCGACAATAATAGAATTAAAATACGTTATAACATGTGCCCTTGCAAAATTAAACACGATGAAGAAAGATTTAATTCTCACTTAATCACATCACACCATATGCAACGTGATACATTAAACGCTAAGATGAAAGATATTTATGACACTGATTTGAACCGATTAGTTATTGCTAAAAATGTAAATGATATCTGTAAACAATTAGTTAATGGAGAAAATGTAAAAGGAATGTATATTCACGGCCCATTTGGAACAGGGAAATCATTTATTCTAGGTGCAATTGCCAATCAACTTAAAGCTAAAAGTGTTGCTTCTACGATTGTTTATTTACCTGAATATATTCGCACACTCAAAAGTGGTTTCAGAGATGGGAGTTATGAAACA
The DNA here is from genome assembly GCF_058807855.1 of Staphylococcus sp. GW821-FHT11H10. Classification (NCBI taxonomy): domain Bacteria; kingdom Bacillati; phylum Bacillota; class Bacilli; order Caryophanales; family Staphylococcaceae; genus Staphylococcus; species Staphylococcus sp. GW821-FHT11H10. The sequence goes on from NZ_JBXARC010000010.1 coordinate 3,980, forward strand.
AAGTTACAACGAATAAGAGAGGCAAATATATTAATGATAGATGATATAGGTGCGGAAGAAGTAACACCTTGGGTTAGAGATGAAGTAATTGGACCATTATTACACTATCGCATGGTTCAAGAACTACCAACGTTTTTCTCATCGAATTTAAATTTTGAAGAGCTAGAACATCATTTATCTATCACACGTGAAGGTGCGGAAGAAACAAAAGCCGCTAGAATTATTGAAAGAATTAAATCTTTATCAACGCCATATTATTTGGATGGTAAAAATTTAAGAAACAATTGAAATTTAAAATAACTATTGTATAATTAAGATAAATCTTAATCGTTGAAATAGTTGAAGATATGATAATTTAATCCATGTTATACAGCGAGCTAATGTATGATGAGAGATTAGCTAATAAATTAAATTATTACTCCTTCATCATTAGGTGTTGGTAATCAATGCCCGGCTCAAGACCGTTATCTTAAGTAGAGATATTTAGCTATTGCTAAATAACTAGGGTGGTACCACGACGAACTCGTCCCTTTTTTTAGGGGCGAGTTTTTTATTTCAACGAAATTAGAATTTAATTATGGAGGTTTTCTAATGGATCAAATAAATGTTCAATTCCCAGATGGAAATTCGAAAGCGTTTGATAAAGGCATTACAACTGAAGAAATTGCACAATCAATTAGCCCTGGATTAAGAAAAAAAGCGGTTGCTGGTAAATTTAAAAATCAAATGGTCGATTTAACTAGACCGTTAGAAGAAGACGGTTCAATTGAAATTGTGACTCCAGGTAGTGATGAAGCGCTTGAAGTTTTACGTCATTCTACTGCCCATTTAATGGCCCAAGCTTTAAAACGTTTATATGGGGATGTTAAGTTTGGAGTTGGCCCTGTTATAGACGGTGGATTCTATTATGATTTTGATATGGATGAAAAGGTTTCGTCAGATGACTTTGAAAAAATTGAAAAAACGATGAAACAAATTGTTGATGAAAATCATAAAATTGAACGTAAAGTTGTATCAAGAGAAGAAGCTAAATCATTCTTCAAAGATGATCCTTATAAATTGGAATTAATAGACGCTATACCTGAAGATGAAAGTGTTACTTTGTATTCGCAAGGTGAATTTACTGATTTATGTCGTGGTGTACACGTTCCTTCAACTTCAAAAATCAAAGAATTTAAATTACTTTCAACTGCCGGTGCATATTGGCGTGGTGACAGCAATAACAAAATGTTACAGCGTATTTATGGTACAGCATTCTTTGATAAAAAAGATTTGAAAGCACATTTAGAGATGCTTGAAGAGCGTCGTGAGCGTGATCACCGTCGAATTGGTAAAGATTTAGAGCTATTCACTAATAATCAATTAGTAGGTGCAGGTCTTCCATTATGGTTGCCTAATGGTGCTACAATTCGTAGAGAAATTGAACGTTATATAGTTGATAAAGAGGTAAGTATGGGTTATGACCACGTATATACTCCAGTGTTAGCAAATGTTGAGTTATACAAAACTTCTGGACACTGGGATCATTATAGAGATGATATGTTCCCACCAATGAAATTAGATGAAACAGAAGAAATGGTATTACGACCTATGAATTGTCCACATCATATGATGGTCTATAATAATCGTCCTCATTCTTATCGTGAACTACCTATCCGTATTGCAGAATTAGGAACTATGCACAGATATGAAGCTAGTGGTGCTGTATCAGGATTACAACGTGTACGTGGAATGACATTAAACGATTCACACATATTTGTTAGACCTGATCAAATTAAAGATGAATTTAAACGTGTTGTTAACATGATTCAAGAAGTATATAGTGACTTTGGCTTTGAAGATTACACATTCAGATTAAGTTACAGAGATCCAGAAGATAAAGAGAAGTATATGGATGATGATGAAATGTGGAACAAAGCTGAAACTATGTTAAAAGAAGCAGTCGATGAAATGGGATTACCATATGTTGAAGCAATTGGTGAAGCGGCATTCTATGGTCCAAAACTAGATGTTCAAGTTAAGACTGCTATGGGTAAAGAAGAAACTTTATCAACTGCTCAAATTGATTTCTTATTGCCAGAACGTTTTGAACTAACATACATCGGTAGCGATGGTGAAAATCATCGTCCAGTAGTTATTCATCGTGGCGTAGTTTCAACTATGGAACGATTTGTAGCGTTCTTAACTGAAGAAACTAAGGGTGCATTCCCAACTTGGTTAGCACCTAAACAAGTTGAAATAATACCTGTTAATGTTGACTTACATTATGACTATGCTAGAAATTTACAAGATGAATTAAAATCACAAGGTGTACGTGTAGAAATTGATGACCGTAATGAAAAAATGGGGTACAAAATTCGTGAAGCACAAATGCAAAAAATACCTTATCAAATAGTTGTTGGTGATAAAGAAGTTGAAAACAATCAAGTCAATGTACGTAAATACGGCTCTCAAGATCAAGAAACAGTTGAAAAAGATGAATTTATTTGGAATTTAGTAGATGAAATTCGTTTGAAAAAACATAGATAGTCTTGATAAAAATGATAGCTTAATGTATATTACTATATAGTTAATTAAAAAAAGAGTTAGAGGTTGCGTCTTTAATTAGTAACACTTCAGAAGTTATTAAGGAACGTATGTTGAAAGTGTGGAAGGTAAAGATGCCGAAATGAATGATACCCTTAATTATCATTTGTTGGGACAGTTATCGAAAAGAAACTGTACTGTCACAATTTGTGATGTGCTACCGACATAGATTAAGCAGATGGTTGCATATCTAAAGGTATGCAACCATTTTTTTATGCTTTAAAGAATTATAAACTATTTGGAAGTATAATTTGAATGCGTTCATAATCATCGCATAACACAACAAAACTATTTTAGTTAGCCTCTACTGTAAGAAAGGGAGCTTCTATGAAAAAAGTCGAAAATCAAGATGATGGAATCAAAAGAGGACTGAAGGACCGCCATATTTCTATGATAGCAATGGGTGGTTGTATCGGTACCGGATTATTTATGACCTCTGGGGGAGCAATACACGATGCAGGGGCATTAGGTGCTTTAATTGCATATGCGATTATTGGAGCTATGGTATTCTTCCTCATGACATCTTTAGGTGAAATGGCAACGTATTTACCAGTGTCTGGTTCATTTAGTACTTACGCAACACGTTTTGTAGATCCATCTTTAGGATTTGCGTTAGGTTGGAACTATTGGTTTAACTGGGTTATTACAGTTGCAGCAGATGTAACCATTGCTGCACAAGTCATTCAATATTGGACACCTATGGCTGGTATTCCAGCATGGGTTTGGAGTTGTATATTCTTAGTTATTATATTCGCACTAAACTCTTTATCTGTTAGAGTTTATGGTGAAAGTGAATATTGGTTCGCTTTAATCAAAGTTGTAACAGTCATTATCTTTATCATTATTGGTCTTTTAACGATACTAGGTATTATGGGTGGAGAATTTGTAGGTTTCGAGACATTTACGAAAGGTGACGGACCAATTCTAGGTGGTAACTTAGGTGGAAGTTTATTATCAATTCTAGGCGTCTTCCTAGTTGCTGGATTCTCATTCCAAGGTACAGAGTTAATTGGTATTACAGCTGGAGAATCTGAAAATCCAGAACGCGCTGTACCTAAAGCTATTAAACAAGTATTCTGGAGAATATTATTATTCTACATATTAGCAATATTTGTTATAGGTATGTTAATCCCTTACGATAGTAATGCATTGATGGGTGGCGATGATAATATTGCTACTTCTCCATTTACACTCGTGTTTAAAAATGCTGGGTTAGCTTTTGCGGCATCATTTATGAATGCAGTTATTTTAACATCAGTTTTATCAGCAGGTAATTCAGGTATGTATGCATCAACACGAATGTTATATTCTATGAGTAAAGATAAATTAGCTTTCCATTCATTTGGTAAAACGAATAAATATGGTGTGCCATACTTATCTTTATTTGCGACAGCGATTTTAGTTGTTATTATTTTCTTAGTGCAAAAACTAAGTGGTGACGCATATGAATATATTGTTGCTGCAAGTGGTATGACAGGCTTTATCGCATGGGTAGGTATTGCAATTAGTCACTACAGATTTAGAAGAGCTTTCGAAAAACAACATCATAGTAAAAGGGAGTTGAAGTATAAAGCTAAATGGTTCCCATTCGGTCCTATATTCGCAGGCTTGCTCTGTGTGATTGTCATAATCGGGCAAGATGTTGATTTTATTAAAACAGGTCATTTCGATTTAAATCGCTTCATTATCACATATATGGGAATCCCAGTTTTCTTAGTATTCTTTATTTATCATAAATTGAGATATAAAACGAAGATAATTCCATTAGATAAAGTAGATTTAAGACAAGATGTTTCAATGGATGAAGTAAAACATCACTAATATTAAAATAATTGTTGACTTATATGATATACACTGATATGATTATTAACGTTGAATACGAAACGTACCAAGTAGAAACACCCGTTTCTCACCTGTAGCGACGCATCAAGCAGTTGGCAGGTTAATCATGTCACACATTATATGTGTATGAGAGAAGAGCGGGCATTCTATGCTCGCTCTTTTTGCTTGGAAAATTTCGTAAAATTTTGGGAGGTGTCAACCATAGCAAAAGATCAAACGCAAGTTAACGAAAAGATTCGCGCTAAAGAATTACGTTTAATTGGCCAAAATGGTGACCAAATTGGTGTTAAATCAAAACGAGAAGCATTAGAAATGGCTGAACGTGTTGAATTAGATTTAGTAGTTGTAGCACCAAATGCTAAACCACCTGTTGCAAGAATTATGGATTATGGTAAATACAAATTCGAACAGCAGAAAAAAGAAAAAGAAATGAAAAAGAAACAAAAAGTTATCAATGTTAAAGAAATACGCCTAAGTCCAACTATTGAGGAACATGATTTCCAAACTAAGTTGAAAAATGGTCGTAAATTCTTATCTAAAGGCGATAAATGTAAAGTTTCTATTCGTTTCAGAGGTCGTGCAATCACTCATAAGGAAATTGGTCAGCGCGTATTAGAAAAATTCGCTGACGAATGTAAAGATATTGCCACTGTTGAACAGAAACCTAAAATGGAAGGGCGTCAAATGTTTATCATGTTAGCGCCTATTAACGAAAAATAATTCACTATTATTAGGAGGAAATGAATCATGCCAAAAATGAAAACTCACCGTGGAGCAGCTAAACGTGTTAAAAGAACTGGTTCAGGTCAATTAAAACGTTCAAGAGCTTTCACATCACACTTATTTGCAAATAAAAACACTAAACAAAAACGTAAATTACGTAAAGCTAAATTAGTTTCTAAAAGCGATATGAAACGAGTAAAACAATTATTAGCTTATAAAAAATAATTGTAATTGATAAATGTACGATAATTAATTGTTATATCTAAGGAGGAATTTAATATGCCACGAGTTAAAGGTGGAACAGTAACAAGAGCACGTCGTAAAAAAACGATTAAATTAGCTAAAGGTTACTTCGGTGCTAAACACACATTATATAAAGTAGCAAAACAACAAGTAATGAAATCAGGTCAATACGCTTTCCGTGACCGTCGTCAACGTAAACGTGATTTCCGTAAATTATGGATTACACGTATTAACGCAGCTGCACGTCAACATGACATGAGCTATTCAAGATTAATGAACGGCTTGAAAAAAGCTGACATCAATATTAACCGTAAAATGCTTTCTGAAGTTGCTATTTCAGATGAAAAAGCTTTCGCAGAGTTAGTTTCAAAAGCTAAAGAAGCTTTAAAATAATTGATTTATAAAAGATGACTTTGAAGTCATCTTTTTTTGTTTTCAAATAATTAAGAATTGAAATTATAAATCGTTAATGCACCTTTATTTGTTCTTTGGTGATCGAGTTTGATAAAATGCTAATTAAGAAATTATTGTAAGGAGAACACTATGTCTAAATATGATGAGCAAATTATAGTTGTACCAAGAGATATCCTTTTTGAACAAGAGTCAAATGCTTTTAACGGCTTTTTAACTAAAAATGATCCACAAGGTGAAGCGATATTTAATACTTTTTCTAATTATGAAGTTAAAAGACGTGGAGATATGGAAGAAGATCCTTCATATAAACAATTAATATCATATTGTCTTTTAGAAAATGAGAAAAATGAAATATTAGTATACAAAAGATTAAGTGGTGGTGGAGAGTCACGTTTACATGGTCAATCTTCTATCGGTGTAGGTGGACACATGAATGATGTGATTGGCGCAAATTCTGTAAATGAAGTTTTAAGGGTAAATGCTCAAAGAGAGCTAGAAGAAGAAGTCGGTTTATTAGAAGCTAATTCTCAGAATTTGGAATATATAGGTTTTATAAATGATGATACAAACGATGTGGGTAAAGTACATATAGGTGTAGTTTTTAAAATTAAAGTTAACTCAAATGATATTGAAGTACGTGAAACAGATACATTAAAAATTCAATGGTTAGAAAAAGAGCGTATTGATAATAATGATGAATTTGAAACATGGAGTGCATTAATTTTAAAAGATTTATAGGAGGGATACAACATGTCAGACATCATCCCTTTTCCAAAACTACAACAAAAATTGTATAAAGATATTAAATCATCTCATAACAGTCAACATTACGAAACAGTATATCAATTAATTGAAGATTATGAAGCACAATTTGAACTAGATGAGACATTAGCCTTAATTAAATGTGATATGTTATATCATTTGAATTCGTTTTTGGAGTTAAGAGAAGAAGCTATTGTACTTTTAAAAAGAGGCATTCAAGCGTATGATGAGTTAATGTTATATTATATCAAGGCGTTAAATGGCTTAGGTCAGTATTATGAGTCTGTAAATGTTATCAATCAAATTATAGACGAAGTTCAAAGTCATAAAACAAGAATGGCGTTATTTCCATTAAAGGAATATGCTCAATCTCAACTCAATGAAGATAAACATATCACAAGCCAATCATTGGCTAAATTTAATACACTCAATTTGAATGAACAAATACAATTAGTTCTTAAATTAATTGATAATGGGCATTATGAATTTAAAGAAACTATAGCCTTTTTATTATCTAATGAGGTTGAGGCAGACAATTTAAAAAGTTTAATGTTAGAATTTTTAAGATTTGCTGGCTACAATACACCAATTAATATTAACAAGATGAATTATTCAGTTAACGTTATTCCTAATGAGCTTAATGGTTTGGAACATACTGAACTTAAAACTCAAGTAATTCCTCGAGTAATTGATAAGCTAGAAAATGGAGCACTCAATATCATTGATGAAGCAATACATACCATGAATAATCATGCTATATTACTATATCCACTTAATGTATTCGATTTATACACTTGTGATGATTGGATTACTGGTTATGATGTTTACTTTAAATCAATGATTGGTATACAAACTAATGAAGATAGTTTAAAAATATTAAATTTTATTAATAGTCTTGATGGTCAAATTTGAGCAAATTATTTTATATTGTTAAATTAATTCGTTAAAGTTAGATTATTGAATTTTAAAAGTGTTTTAAACCCTATAAAAGACTGTTTGTGTCCGTATAGGACGTGTGCTATAATAGGGAAGTTGAAAAAATAAAAATGTAATCATGGAGGTATTTATACATGACAGCAACTTGGGAAAAAAAGGAAGGTAACGAAGGATTATTAAAAGTTACAGTTCCAGCAGAAAAAGTAGACAAAGCATTAGATCAAGCATTTAAAAAAGTAGTTAAACAAATTAACGTGCCTGGTTTCCGTAAAGGTAAAGTGCCTCGTCCTATCTTTGAACAACGTTTCGGTGTAGAAGCATTATATCAAGATGCGGTAGATATTCTATTACCTGAAGCATATGGTGAAGCTATTGATGAAACTGGAATCAATCCAGTAGCTCAACCAGAAGTTAATGTTACACAAATTGAAAAAGGTAAAGATTTTGAATTTGAAGCTACTGTAACTGTTGAACCTGAAGTTCAATTAGGTGATTACAAAGGTTTAGAAATAGAAAAACAAGATTCAGAATTAACTGATGAAGATTTACAAGAAGCAATTGACCATAGCCTAGGACACTTAGCTGATATGGTAGTTAAAGAAGATGGTGCTGTTGAAAATGGAGATACAGTAAACATTGACTTTGATGGCTATGTTGATGGCGAGCAATTTGAAGGTGGACAAGCAGATGGTTATGATCTTGAAATTGGCTCAGGCTCATTTATTCCTGGATTTGAAGATCAATTGGTAGGCGTTAAAACAGGTGAAGAAAAAGATGTAGTTGTAACTTTCCCTGAAGAATATCATGCTGAAGAATTAGCTGGCAAAGAAGCTACTTTCAAAACTAAAGTAAATGAAATTAAATATAAAGAAGTACCTGAATTAGATGATGAAATTGCAAATGAATTAGATTCAGATGCTAACAGTGTTGATGAGTACAAAGAAAACTTACGCAAACGTTTATCAGAACAAAAAGCTGAGGAAGCTGAAAATGTTGAAAAAGAAGAAGCAATTAATAAAGCAACTGATAATGCTACAATCGATATTCCTCAAGCAATGATTGACACTGAATTAGATCGTATGGTTCAAGAATTTGGTCAAAGAATCCAACAACAAGGATTAGATTTACAAACTTACTTCCAAATTTCAGGTCAAGATGAATCTCAATTAAGAGAACAAATGAAAGATGATGCAGAACAACGCATTAAAACAAACTTAACACTTTCAGCTATTGCCGATAAAGAAAATATTGAAGCAAATGATGAAGATATCGATAAAGAATTAGAAAAAATGAGTAAACAATTTAATATCTCAGTTGAAGATATTAAAAATACTTTAGGTAATACTGACATTATTAAAAATGATGTACGTATCCAAAAAGTAATTGACTTACTTAGAGACAATGCTAAATACGTTGAATCTACTAAAGAAGATAAATAATAATTCATTGTTAAATTAATAATTAAAATTTAAAGTAGCAGGTGCATCAATATATGTAACCTGCTACTCTATGTTTTAAGCATTTTAGTTGTTAACCATGAATTTGCATTGTAGAATGCTATCTAGTATAGTCGTTTAAGAATAGAGGTGTAAATGAATGTTTAAATTCAATGAAGATGAAGAAAATTTAAAATGTTCTTTCTGTGGTAAGGACCAAGACCAAGTTAAGAAATTAGTCGCAGGAAGTGGCGTATATATCTGTAATGAGTGTATCGAACTATGTTCAGAAATTGTAGAAGAAGAGTTAGCTCAAACGACTTCTGAAGAATTTACTGAACTGCCTACACCGAAAGAAATTATGGATCATTTAAATGAATATGTTATTGGTCAAGAAAAAGCTAAAAAATCTTTAGCAGTTGCAGTATATAATCACTATAAACGTATCCAACAATTAGGACCTAATGAAGATGAAGTTGAGTTACAAAAAAGTAATATTGCGTTAATAGGACCAACTGGTAGCGGTAAAACACTATTAGCACAAACATTAGCTAAAACTTTAAACGTTCCATTTGCTATTGCAGATGCTACAAGTTTAACTGAAGCAGGTTACGTTGGTGACGATGTAGAAAATATTTTATTACGATTAATTCAAGCAGCTGACTTCGATATTGATAAAGCTGAAAAAGGTATTATCTATGTTGATGAAATTGATAAGATTGCTAGAAAATCTGAAAACACATCAATTACACGTGATGTATCTGGTGAAGGTGTTCAACAAGCCTTACTTAAAATTTTGGAGGGAACGACTGCAAGTGTGCCTCCACAAGGTGGACGTAAACATCCAAACCAAGAATTAATACAAATTGATACAACAAATATCTTATTCATTCTAGGTGGTGCGTTTGATGGCATCGATGAAGTAATTAAACGTCGCTTAGGAGAAAAAGTGATTGGATTTGCAAGTAATGAAGCGGATAAATACGATGAAGAAGCATTGTTAGAACAAATTCGCCCAGAAGATTTACAATCATATGGTTTAATACCTGAGTTTATTGGTCGTGTGCCAATAGTTGCTAACTTAGAAACATTAGATGTAGAAGCGCTTAAAAACATTTTAACGCAACCTAAGAACGCTTTAGTAAAACAATATACTAAAATGTTAGAACTTGATAATGTTGAGTTAGAATTTACCGAAGAAGCATTAGCTGCGGTAAGTGAGAAAGCTATTGAGCGTAAAACAGGAGCACGTGGATTACGTTCTATCATTGAAGAAGCATTAATCGATATCATGTATGATGTTCCTTCATCAGAAGACGTAACTAAAGTTGTTATTACTGATAAAACAATTAATGATGAAGTTGACCCAGAATTATACGATTCTGAAGGTAACATATTAAATGATAGTAAAACATCAGCATAATTAAGTTTGAGTACGCTTTGTAAAGATTGCGCCGAACAGTTGAAATAATTTTAAGATTTTATAAACAATTAAAGTTGGAGTGGAACATCGAATTCTATTTGAATTCTGTTCTGCTCCTTTTTTAATTAAAAAATTGCTTATTTAGATATAATGAAATATATATTATAATGAAACAGTTAAATTTAATTACTAAAGAGAGGATAATTTATGAATATTAATCCTAATAACATTGATTTGATTATAAGTGCTGTACAAGAAGCTCAATATCCTGATACAGGTTTATCTGAAGTAGCATTAAGTGGACGTTCAAACGTTGGTAAATCTTCTTTCATTAATAGTATGATTGGCAGAAAAAATATGGCTCGCACGTCGCAACAACCAGGCAAAACACAAACATTAAATTTCTTTAATATTGATGATCAATTAATATTTGTCGACGTCCCTGGGTATGGCTATGCAAAAGTGAGTAAATCACAACGTGAGAAATTTGGTAAAATGATTGAAGAATATTTGACTAAGAGAGAGAGTTTAAAGCTAGTCATTCAATTAGTTGACTTACGACACAATCCTACTGAAGATGATGTTTTAATGTATAATTACTTAAAACATTTTGATATACCTACACTAGTTATTTGTACTAAAGAGGACAAGATTGCAAAGGGTAAGATTCAAAAGCATATTAAAAATATTAAAGAGAAATTAGATTTAGATCCAGATGATACGATTATTAGTTACTCATCAATTCAAAATACAAAGCAGCAACAAATATGGGATTTAATTGCTAATTATTTATAATTATTTTAATCTAAGCAGAGGTCAAACTTCTGTTTAGATTTTTTAATGGGATAAGTGTCAAAATTTTGACTTTAAATTAGAATCTTTCTAATTTGTTTGAGCAATCAACTTAAAATCATTAAATTATGTGTTATACTAACTGTATTGTTAGTATTTGGAGGGCGTTATAAATGCATTTTATTGCTATAAGTATAAATCATCGCACTGCCGATGTAGCACTTAGAGAGCAAGTAGCTTTTAGAGATGATGCCTTACGATTAGCCCATGAAGATTTGTTCGAAACTAAATCTATTTTAGAGAACGTCATTTTATCTACATGTAATCGTACTGAAGTATATGCTATTGTTGATCAAATTCACACAGGTCGTTACTATATTCAAAGATTTTTAGCGCGTTCATTTGGATTTGATGTAGATGATATAAAAAATATGTCAGAAGTTAAAGTGGGGGACGAAGCAGTTGAACATTTACTGCGTGTCACTTCTGGCTTGGATTCAATTGTATTAGGTGAAACTCAGATTCTTGGACAAATGAGAGATGCATTCTTTTTAGCTCAAGACATTCAAACAACTGGTACAATTTTTAATCATTTATTTAAACAGGCTATTACTTTCGCTAAAAAGGCGCATAATGAGACTGACATAGCAGATAATGCTGTGAGTGTTTCATATGCAGCAGTTGAATTAGCTAAAAAGGTATTTGGTAAACTAAAAGGTAAACAAACTATTATTATAGGTGCAGGGGAAATGAGTGAATTATCACTCTTAAATTTATTAGGTTCTGGTATTGATGATATTACTGTCGTTAATAGAACTGAAACTAATGCGTATAAATTAGCAACGAAGCACGGCGTAAATTATAATACACTTGAGTCATTACCAACTCTTTTGACTAATGCTGATATTGTTATCAGTTCAACAAGTTCGCCAGATTTTATTGTTACAAAATCTATGATTGAGTCGGTCAATCTTAAGAGAAAAGCTTCTTCATTATTGTTAATAGACATTGCGGTTCCTAGAGATATTGAACCAAATGTTAATATCAGCGAAAATATTTTTAGCTATGACGTGGATGATCTTAAAGGTTTAGTTGATGCTAACTTGCGAGAACGTCAGATGGCTGCTGACTTTATAGCAAGTCAGATTCCTGATGAAGTCCAGGCTCATAATGATTGGGTAAATATGTTAGGTGTTGTACCTGTAATTAGAGCATTGCGTGAAAAAGCAATGACAATCCAGTCAGAAACAATGGATAGTATTGATAGAAAGCTACCTGATCTTAGTGATAGAGAACGTACAATCATTTCGAAACATACTAAAAGTATTATTAATCAAATGTTGAAAGATCCAATAAAACAGGCCAAAGAATTGAGTAATGATAAGAGAAGTAATGAAAAATTAGAGCTATTTCAAAACATATTTGATATTGATACTGCAGACCCTTACGAGGATATTAAAGCTCGTAAAGCACAAAAAGAAAAAGAAGTTTCTATCCGTCACATCTTTAGTTTTGAATAAGCATATTAATATGGTGATAATATGCAAGAGACCCTGTTTATTAGATTTCATGAAATAATATTAATTATATATTTAATTAGTATTCTCTGTTATTTTATAGATTTCGTTAAAAAGAGTCATAAAATTAGAGAATTAGGAATTTATACATTAGGGATTGTTTGGATATTGCAAACAATCTCTTTATCTGTTTATATCACTTCGCATAATGAAATTCCGTTGAGTTCATTATTTGATGTATTTTTCTTTTTATCATGGATAATTATATGTATAGCACTGGTTTTAAATGTAGTTAAAGTATTAAGTTTTTCAGTATTCTTTCTCAATGTTATTGGATTTATATTATTGATGATGAATACTTTTCAACCTGAGCATTACTCAACAAATGTGCAACGCATTGCAGTTATAAATGAATTGTTATTAGTGCATATAGGCTTAGCGGTATTAAGTTATGCTCTTTTTGCACTAGCTTTTGTAAATTCATTACTTTATATTATTCAATACCGCAATTTAAGGGAAAAGAATTTTGATCAAAAATACTTTAGAATTGGTAGCGTAGCCACACTTGAAACGGTTGTTTTTTATTCATCTTTAAGTGGTTTCATTATATTAATTTTGAGTGTTATTTTAGGCGCACAGTGGGGTGTCTATGCAATTGGACATAGTATTTTTGCTGACCCTAAAGTAGTACTATCTTCTATTATTACAATTTTTTACGCTATTTATTTACTAAGTCGTATTAATCGATGGTTTAAAACAATTTATTTAATTTACTTTAATATTATGTTATTTTGCTTATGCATGATTAATCTATTTTTTACAACACATTTCACTTGAATTTTCAAATGTCATTAGGAGGCAACAATTATGCGCAAATTGGTTGTAGGCTCACGTAGAAGTAAGCTTGCCTTAACTCAGAGTCAACAATTTATAGATAAGTTAAAAGCGGTGGATCCAACACTTGAAATAGAAATTAAGGAGATTGTCACTAAAGGTGACCGCATCGTAAATAAACAATTATCTAAAGTGGGCGGTAAAGGACTATTTGTTAAAGAAATCCAACAAGAACTTTTTGACAAAGAAATTGACATGGCAATACACTCACTTAAAGATGTACCAAGTATCATTCCTGAAGGTTTAACACTAGGTTGCATACCTGATAGAGAAGTTCCATTTGATGCTTATATTTCTAAAAATCATATACCTTTAAATGAATTACCGGATGGTAGTATTATTGGTACGAGTTCATTAAGACGTGGTGCTCAAATTTTATCTAAATATCCAAACTTAGAAATTAAATGGATAAGAGGAAATATTGACACTCGACTTAAAAAATTAGAAATAGAAGATTATGATGCAATTATTTTAGCTGCTGCAGGACTTAGACGTATGGGTTGGTCAGATGATATTGTAACGACTTATCTGGACAAAGATATTTTATTACCAGCTATTGGACAAGGTGCATTAGGTATAGAGTGTCGTAGTGATGATGTCGAACTATTGGAATTATTAAGTAAAGTTCATAATCAAGCAGTAGCGAATTGTGTTACAGCTGAAAGAACATTCCTTTCAGCTATGGATGGTAGTTGTCAAGTACCTATTGGAGGGTATGCAACTAATAAGGAAAATGGTGAAATTGAATTTACTGGGTTAATTATGACTCCAGACGGTACAAAGAGATATGAGCACACAGAAGTTGGTAAAAATCCTGTTGATTTAGGTGAAGCAGTCAGCCGTGTTTTAAAAGAACAGGGTGCTTATGAAATAATCAAAAAACTAAATGAAGAGCAAGCGCATTAAACCAGATTATTGAGGTGTAATGAAATATGAAACCAGTTGTAGTTATGACGCAATCGAGTGAATTTAATAGTGATTTAGTGGAAATAATACATAAGCCATTTATAGAAATTCAATCACTTGAATTTGATACTCAAGTTTTGCATCATAAATATGACTGGATTATTTTTTCTTCTAAAAATGCGGTTCGCATATTTTATAAATATTTAAATCAATTAGATGTTAAATATGTGGCTGTCATTGGACAGAAAACTGCCGAACTTTGTGAAGCGCTTAAAATTAATGTTGATTTTATACCTAATGACTACTCTCAAGAAGGATTTTTGAATCAGTTTAAAAAGGATCAACAAAGCATTCTCATACCGAGTAGTGCTGAAGCGCGTCCCAAACTCCAACATACATTAGCACAAAACAATATAGTGACTAAAATCGATTTATATAAACCTATTCCTAATGATAGGAATATTAGAGAAGTCATTCAATTGATAGAACATCACAAAGTTCATGCGTTAACATTTTCAAGTTCTTCTGCAGTAAATGCATATATAAAGCATGACGTTCCTTGTGGTTTTGATAAGTATGTTGCTATTGGGGCCCAAACTGCTAACACATTACGAAAGAACGGTCTCAAGCCATTAATAGCTGATAAACAAACTTCGGAATCACTTATAAATAAAATTATTGAAAGTTGGTATAATAATGAAATTTGATAGACATAGACGATTACGCTCATCAGAGTCAATGCGTAATTTAGTTAGAGAAAACCATGTTAGAAAAGAAGATTTAATTTATCCAATATTCGTAGTTGAAAAAGATAACGTAAAAAGTGAGATTAAATCACTTCCAGGCGTTTACCAAATAAGCTTGAATTTATTAGATGATGAAATAAATGAGGCATATGAACTAGGTATTAGAGCAATCATGTTCTTTGGTGTACCAAATGCTAAAGATGACGTAGGTTCTGGTGCATATGATCATAATGGTATTATCCAAGAAGCAACACGAAAGGCTAAAGAATTGCATAAAGATTTATTAATTGTAGCAGATACATGTTTATGTGAATATACAGATCATGGACATTGTGGTGTTATTGATGATCACACTCATGATGTAGATAATGATAAATCATTACCTTTACTTGTTAAAACAGCTATCTCACAAGTTGAAGCGGGAGCAGACATTATCGCACCAAGTAATATGATGGACGGTTTTGTTGCAGAAATTCGTAAAGGTCTAGATAATGCCGGCTATTACAATATTCCAATTATGAGTTATGGTATCAAATATGCATCAAGTTTCTTTGGTCCATTTAGAGATGCGGCTGATTCTGCACCTTCTTTTGGTGACAGAAAGACTTACCAAATGGACCCAGCGAATCGCTTAGAAGCATTTCGTGAACTTGAAAGTGACTTAAAAGAGGGCGCTGATATGATGATAGTAAAACCTGCGCTAAGTTATTTAGATATTGTAAGAGACGTTAAAAACAATACAAATATTCCTGTTATTGCTTATAACGTAAGTGGTGAGTATGCAATGACAAAAGCAGCAGCACAAAATGGTTGGATAGATGAAGAACGTGTTGTTATGGAACAAATGGTTTCAATGAAACGTGCAGGTGCAGATATGATTATTACTTACTTTGCGAAAGATATTTGCCATTACTTAGATAAATAATTAATTTTAGGAGGATTTTGATATGGGTTACGAGAAATCGATTGAAGCGATGAAAATTGCTGAAAATTTAATGCCAGGTGGCGTTAATAGTCCTGTAAGAGCATTTAAATCAGTAGATACACCAGCGATTTTTATGGATCATGCAAAAGGATCAAGAATTTATGATATCGATGGTAACGAGTATATTGACTATGTATTAAGCTGGGGACCTTTAATTCTAGGTCATAAAAACGAACAAGTTATAAAAAAACTACATGAGGCTGTTAATAGAGGAACAAGCTTCGGAGCATCTACCTTAGAAGAAAACAAACTTGCAGAATTAGTAATCGAACGCGTACCATCAATTGAAAAAGTGCGTATGGTTTCATCAGGAACTGAGGCAACGTTAGCAGCGTTAAGATTGGCTCGTGGTTATACTGGAAGAAATAAGATTATTAAATTTGAAGGATGCTATCACGGTCATAGTGATTCTTTATTAATTAAAGCGGGTTCTGGTGTTGCAACACTAGGATTACCAGACTCACCTGGTGTCCCAGAAGGTACTGCTAAGAATACGATTACAGTTCCGTATAATGATTTAGAAGCAATTAAAATTGCTTTCGAAAATTATGGAGATGATATCGCTGGAATTATCGTAGAACCAGTTGCTGGTAATATGGGCGTTGTACCTCCTAAAGATGGATTCCTACAAGGGTTACGTGAGATTACAAATGACTATGGGGCGCTATTAATATTTGATGAAGTAATGACAGGTTTCCGAGTAGGGTACAATTGTGCGCAAGGTTACTTTGGTGTAACACCAGATCTTACATGTTTAGGTAAAGTTATTGGTGGTGGATTACCAGTAGGTGCGTTTGGCGGTAGAAAAGAGATTATGGACAAAGTTGCTCCAGTTGGAAATATTTATCAAGCTGGAACATTATCCGGGAACCCATTAGCAATGACGAGTGGTTACGAAACTCTAAGTCAATTAACACCTGAATCTTATGAGTATTTCCAAGAATTAGGTGATATCTTAGAAGAAGGACTAAAAAAAGTATTTAGCAAACATAATGTCCCAATTACTATTAATCGAGCTGGTTCTATGATTGGATATTTCTTAAATGAAGGACCAGTAACTAACTTTGAAGAAGCAAATAAAAGTAATTTAGAATTGTTCAGTCAAATGTATCGTGAAATGGCTAAAGAAGGTGTATTCCTACCACCTTCTCAATTTGAGGGAACATTCTTATCTACAGCACATAGTAAAGAAGACATTGAAAAAACAATCCAAGCATTTGATACTGCTTTAAGTCGTATTGTATAATGTTATGAAATAAAATGAGGTTAGGACTTTCAACTAGATGACGTCTTAACCTCATTTTTAATGAAAGAAGTGGCTACATAATGAAAAATGTATGGACCAATAACTTTATTCTATTAGTGACTGCTATTGTTATAAGTTTGTTATTACATGTTGCGCACGTTCTTTTACCATTTATGTTCGGTCCGATTATTGCATCGATAATCGTCATTAAAGTATTTAAATTAGAGGTTAAATGGCCATTCTGGCTTAGTCAAATTGGATTGATTCTATTAGGGGTGCAAATTGGATTAACATTTACGTCTGAAGTGTTGCATGATATTAAAAATGATTGGTTGATAATTGTTGTTATTACACTATTACTATTAGTTTTATCTCTATTGATCGCCTTCTTTTTCAAAAAAATAGCAAGAGTAAACACTGAGACAGCTATATTAAGTGTCATTCCAGGTGCTTTAAGTCAAATGCTAATTATGGCAGAGGAAAATAAAAAGGCAAATATTCTCGTAGTGAGTTTAACTCAAACGTCTCGCGTTATATTCGTCGTGATATTAGTACCCTTAATTTCTTATTTCTTTAGTAGTGATGGTGGAAATGAAACAACTTCTATTAAATCACCTCCATTAACGGAAGTACTAAACTTATCACAAATAATAATATTAATGTGTTGTATTGCAATCATTTATAGCCTTATGGCTAAAATTAATTTTCCTACTAAGCAATTATTGGCCCCTATTGTCGTGTTAGTAATATGGAATTTAACTACACATCACACATTTACATTAGATAATTATATTCTTGCTACTGCACAAGTGATTTATATGATTAGAATTGGATTGCAGATTGCCAATTTACTTTCCGATTTAAAAGGTCGAATTGCCGTTGCAATCATTTATCAAAATGTCTTTCTAATTATTGGATCATTTATCATGGTATATATTGTGCACATATTTACAAATAATAATATTAATGAGTTGTTTTTAGGCGGAGCGCCAGGAGGTATGAGTCAAATTGTTTTAGTTGCTATGGCAACTGGGGCAGATGTGGCTATGATTTCTAGTTTCCACATATTTAGAATCTTTTTTATTTTATTTGTAGTAGCGCCTGTCATTGGCTTTTTCTTACGTGGTGGTATATCAAAATTTCATCAAAAAAGATAGGTTGTGTCATGTAAAGTTTAAGCGTTAGTATACTTGAAATAAGAGAGGATTGATAAAACCTTCTACTTACAATAACTATTCGACTCATTTCTTAAATTGCACTCTATGACACAATCTATATTAATTTTAAGAAGGTTTAGATGGGCATCCTTTCAAATGGGCATCATATAGACCTGCCGCTTCTAAAAATGAAAAAACAGTTACTGGTCCTAAAAATTTAAAACCATATTTTTTTAAGTCTTTAGATAATTGTTTAGCACGATCGTCAACTGTAATTCTTTCTGAGGCAGTTGTATAGTTCAAATCTATAGGTTGATGATTAACATATGACCAAAGGAAATTACTAAAACTACCAAAGTCCTTTTCTATTTCAAAATAACCTTGTGCTTGTGATACAATCGCTTCTAACTTTTTACGATTATGAACAATGTTAGGAAATTCCATTAAATCATCTATATCTTTCGTAGACATCTGAGCAATTTTGCTTGGCTCAAAGTTGTAAAATGCCTGTTCGTAAGATTGTTTCTTTTTTAAAATGGTTAGCCAAGATAATCCAGCATGTTGAGATTCTAAAGCCATTAGTTTAAATAGGGCTTTGCTATCATATATAGGTTGACCCCAAACATTGTCATGATAATCTAAGTAAGTCGGGTCTTTTGTGCTAAATGCACATTCATTCATAAATATACCTCCAAGAGATTGACTTATCACGATTTCCATTATACTATAATTAAGTAATGAAATATATTATTGGGAAGAGTAAGTTTGAATGATAGCACAGAGAGCATATGGTTGGTGTAAATATGTATAACATTCAATCTGAAGGTAGCCCACTTGAACTTTTATTGAACCATTAATTAGTAGATAAAAGCGTGTTTGAGCGTTAATCAAATTAAGTGCAAGTATATTAATTTATACTTGAATTTAGGTGGTACCACGGAACATCCGTCCTATATTATTTAGGAGGATGTTTTTTTAATTATTAGGAGGTTTTAATCGATGAATATGGAGCCTAAGTATAATCCACGCGAAGTTGAGGCTGGGCGTTATGAAGAATGGGTAAAGAATGATTATTTCAAACCCTCAGAAGACAAGTCAAAAGAGACATATACAATTGTAATTCCACCACCCAATGTGACAGGAAAATTACACCTTGGACATGCATGGGATACAACTTTACAAGATATTATTACGCGTATGAAACGTATGCAAGGGTATGACACACTATATCTACCTGGTATGGACCATGCAGGTATTGCTACTCAAGCAAAGGTAGATGCTAAATTAAAAGAACAAGGTATTTCTCGTCATGATATCGGACGCGAGAAGTTCCTAGAACACGCTTGGTCATGGAAAGAAGAATATGCGTCATTTATACGCCAACAATGGGCTAAATTAGGTTTGGGGCTAGATTATAGCAGAGAGCGTTTTACTCTAGATGATGGGTTAAGTAAGGCAGTAAGAAAAGTCTTCGTTGACTTATACAATAAAGGCATAATTTATCGTGGTGAACGTATTATTAACTGGGATCCTGAAGCTAGAACGGCTTTATCAGATATTGAAGTAATTCATGAGGATGTGCAAGGTCATTTCTATCATTTTAAATATCCTTACGCTGATGGTGATGGCTATATTGAAATTGCGACAACAAGACCTGAGACAATGTTAGGAGATACTGCCATAGTTGTTAATCCTAATGATGATCGCTACAAAGATGTAATTGGTAAGAAAGTTATATTACCAATTGTTGGTCGAGAGTTACCGATATTAGCTGATGAGTATGTTGATATTGATTTTGGTAGTGGTGCTATGAAGGTAACGCCTGCACATGATCCAAATGATTTTGAGATTGGTCAACGACATAGTTTAGAGAACATTATTGTCATGGATGAAAATGGTAAAATGAACGATAAAGCTGATAAATATGCTGGATTAGATCGATTTGAATGTCGTAAACAATTAGTTGAAGATTTAAAAGCGCAAGATCTAGTCATTAAGATTGAAGAACATGTTCATTCAGTTGGTCATTCTGAACGCTCAGGTGCTGTTGTTGAACCATACTTATCAACGCAATGGTTTGTAAAAATGAAACCGTTAGCGCAACGTTCACTTGATAATCAAAAAACAGATGATCGCATCGATTTTTATCCACCACGTTTTGAGAACACTTTCAATCGTTGGATGGAAGAAATTAGAGACTGGACAATTTCTAGACAATTATGGTGGGGTCATCAAATACCTGCTTGGTACCATAAAGAAACTGGTGAAATTTATGTTGGTGAAGAAGCGCCTAAAGATATTGATAATTGGGTGCAAGATGAAGATGTTCTAGATACTTGGTTCTCTAGTGCATTGTGGCCATTTTCAACTTTAGGTTGGCCGAATATTGATGCAGATGATTTTAAACGTTACTATCCAACTAATGCACTTGTTACTGGATATGACATTATTTTCTTCTGGGTTGCAAGAATGATATTCCAAGGTCTTGAATTCACTGACAGAAGACCATTCAATGATGTTTTACTTCATGGTTTAGTTCGAGCTGAAGACGGTCGGAAAATGAGTAAATCTTTAGGTAATGGTGTAGATCCTATGGATGTAATTGAAGAATATGGAGCAGATAGCTTAAGATATTTCTTGGCAACAGGATCATCACCTGGTCATGACTTACGTTATTCTACTGAGAAAGTAGAGTCTGTTTGGAATTTCATTAATAAAATATGGAACGGTGCGCGTTTTAGCTTAATGAATATAGGTGATGAATTTAAATTTGAGGATATCGATTTAACTGGAAACCTTTCTTTAGCGGATAAATGGATTTTAACTCGTTTGAATGAGACGATTGAAACAGTTACTAATTTAAGTGAAAAGTATGAGTTTGGTGAAGTTGGTCGTGCGCTATATAATTTCATTTGGGACGAGTTCTGTGATTGGTATATTGAAATGAGTAAAATACCAATGAACGGTGAAGATGAAGCACAAAAACAAACGACACGTTCTGTTTTAAGTTATACACTAGATCAAATTATGAGAATGTTACATCCATTTATGCCTTTTGTTACTGAGAAGATATGGCAAAGTCTTCCACATGAAGGAGAAACAATTGTAAAAGCATCATGGCCAACGGTTAGGGAAGAGCTTGTATTTGAAGAAAGTAAGCAAACGATGCAACAATTAGTTGAAATTATCAAATCTGTAAGACAATCTCGTGTTGAAGTAAATACGCCACTTTCTAAAGCTATACCTATTTACATTCAAGCCAAAGATGAAAATATTAAAGCAACACTAATTGAAAATGAAGATTATATTCATAAATTCTGTAATCCTAGTGAATTAACGATTGATACACATATTGATATTCCTGAAAAAGCAATGACTGCAGTGGTAATCGCTGGTAAAGTTGTATTACCTTTAGAAGGTTTAATTGATATGGATAAAGAAATTGCACGCTTAGAAAAAGAATTAGATAAATTACAAAAAGAACTTGATCGTGTTGATAAAAAATTATCTAATGAAAATTTTGTTAATAAAGCGCCTGAAAAAGTTATCAACGAAGAAAAAGAAAAACAACAACGTTATCAAGAAAAATATGATGGTGTGAAAAACAGAATTGAACAATTAAAAGCATAGGAGAATCGCCAATGAATTACCTAGAGAGTTTGTATTGGATACATGAGAGAACTAAATTTGGTATCAAACCTGGTGTAAAACGTATGGAGTGGATGCTAGATCGTTTGAATAACCCTCAATTAAATATTAGAGGCATACATGTTGGTGGTACAAATGGTAAAGGCTCAACTGTAGCTTATATTAGAGCCGCTTTAGTGGAAAATGGTTATGAGGTAGGAACGTTTACTTCTCCATTTATTGAAACTTTTAATGAAAGAATTAGTCTAAATGGACTTCCAATTACAAATGACGAGATTGTTGAATTAGTCGAAATAGTTAAACCAATTAGTGAAGTCTTAGAGCAGGAAACTGAACTAGGTGGTGCTACTGAGTTTGAAATCATTACAACAATGATGTTTGTATACTTTGGACAAATTCACCCAGTTGATTTTGTTGTAGTTGAAGCGGGGTTAGGTATAAAAAATGACTCCACTAATGTGTTTAACCCAATTCTCTCAGTACTTACAAGTATTGGATTAGATCATACTGATATTTTAGGTAACACTTATTTAGATATTGCAAAAGACAAAGGTGCCATTATTAAACCTAATATACCTGTGATTTATGCTGTTAAAAACGAGGAAGCATTAAAATATATTAGAGACCTAGCTGAAAGTAGTGAGGCTAAACCAATTGAATTAGACCGTGAGATTGTGGTTGTTTCACAAGGCGATGAATTTACTTATCGTTATAAGGACTATGAGCTAGAAACAATTATTTTAAACATGCTTGGTGAACATCAAAAAGAAAATGCAGCGCTTGCAATTACTGCATTGATTGAGCTATATGAACAAGAAATTATTACGTTAGATTTTAATAAGATGATTGATGCTATTGAGAGTGTTAGTTGGACTGGTCGTATTGAACAAGTAAAAGAGAATCCATTAATCATTATAGATGGAGCCCACAATAACGAAAGTATTGAAGCTTTAATTGATACGATTAAGAATTATTACGATAACGAAAAAATGGACGTTCTTTTCTCGGCGATAAAAGGTAAACCAGTGCATGGCATGCTTAATAAACTAGAAGAAATCTCAAATCACCTATATTTCACTGAATTCGACTTCCCTAAAGCATTGACTAAAGATGAGTTGTCAGAACAAGTAAATTTAGAGCATATTGAATTTATTGATGATTATGTTTCTTTTATAAACAATTATGATGGCAATGGGTTATTAATTACAGGTAGTTTATATTTTATAAGTGAAGTAAAAAGTAAAACTGAATTTTAAATTTGAAATAGTATATCCTCAAGTCATTTAGGCTAACTTTATACCTATGTGACTCGGGGATATTTGTTTATCACTAAATTTTAGTTATTGATAATGAGATTAACATTTTTATTAAATACTATTATTTATTTATAAAATAAATGATACAACTCATTTACTTTCAAGATTAAATAGTTATAATTAATTTAGGTGATGCTAGTGTTTTTAATATCTTATGTTTGTAGTGTTTTGTTTAGTTTTTTATACCATCTTACCAATACTAACAGTTTGAATTTGAATTATCTGGTTAGGCGTTCCAAGTGTGATCATTGCGGTCGTAAATTAGGTTGGTTCGAATTAGTACCTATATTTAGCTTTTTTATTTTAAAAGGAAAATCTCATTGTTGTAATCAAAAGTTAAAACGTCATTATATTTTTGGAGAATGCTTTGCCTTCTTAATTATCCCTTTAATAATTAATTTTGATACTAATGTACACTTCTCTCTGTTTATTACTACTTATTTATTCCTTCTTACAATGGCATTATATGACCTTCAAACATTAACAATTAATATAGTCATGATAATTCTATATACTATTGTATGTGCAAAAATCACGATGATTTATTTTTCAACCTTTATATTCTTCACTTTAATATTTCATCTATACTATTTTCTTTTTCCAAGACAAATAGGATATGGTGATATATTACTTTTAAGTATCTTATCTTGTTTTTTTCCATATCACTTTTATTTGATATTTCTCCTTTATACGCTTTTAATCGCTATTATAGTTTCTTCAATTTTATTAATAATGAAACAGCAAACTTATATTCCATTTGTACCATTCATGTTTATTGGTTTTATAATGACAAATTATTTATACCAGAACACGCTATTATACATTTAGAAAGGTTGATCTAGTTTGAGAATTAAAAGTATGGCAAAGTCTGAATTACCTAGAGAGCGTCTTATTCACAATGGAGCAAAAAGTTTATCCAATAGTGAGTTATTAGCAATTCTTATAAATACAGGAAGACACGGATTTTCAAGTTTAGATATTGCTAATGAATTACTGATTAGCTTTAATGGTTTGAAAGAACTAAAACATTTATCAATTAATGATTTAACAACAATTAAAGGAATTGGACTCTATAAAGCAGTCATCCTTAAAGCTGCTTTTGAATTAGGTGAAAGAATGTATGCTAGAGATTTTAATGAAAAAATTAAAATAACATCACCAAGTGATGTATCTAATATTATGATGTCAAAAATGAAAGATTTGACTCAAGAACATTTTGTAGTACTTCTATTAAACTCTAAAAATATTGTGATAAAAGAAGAAACGATTTACAAAGGGACATTGAATTCTTCAGTAATACATCCACGCGAAGTTTTCAAAGCAGCTATTAGAGCATCTAGTAATGCGATTATAGTTTTGCATAATCATCCTTCTGGCGATGTCACACCTTCTAAAGAAGATATAGAAACAACAATTAGGTTAAAGGAATGTGGTGAATTACTAGGAATTCAAGTCCTTGATCATATAATTATTGGTGATCAAAAATATGCTAGTTTAGTAGAAGAAGGTTACTTTGACTTGAGAAATTAATGGTATCATTTGTTTAAAATATTAGTAATCCTGTATAATTATGGTTGAAAAATTTTATAGAGGTGCATTATGACATTATTTTTAATAATAGGGATTTTGATACCAGTAGTTTATGTTCTTAGACTGACAATCAAAGAACATACGATTGGACTCAAGGAAATGTTCACGACAATTGTTTTATCTATGATAGGAATTGTCATATTTACTGTGATAGGTGTACTAATTAGCGGTCAAAATATTAATATAGCATCATTAATTTTTGCCTCGTTAATTACAGGGGTAATATGGGGACTATTATTATCAGGTGTATATAAATTATTTAACTATCTGACACATACATTTAAAAAATAAAACTAGCCATTGCAATATCAATCCTACAAAATTGAGACATGGCTAGTTTAATAATTTATTGAATATAGGCTGATAGTACTTGGAAATTTTCCATAATCCAAAGTATGCCTTGATATCCTAAATATAATCCTAATAATATTAAGGCTGCAGATATTATAAATCTAAGAATTGCAAACCCAACTCTAAATAACAATATCACAAGTAATGCAATTAAAATGATACTCACAATACTCATTATCAACACTCCTCATGAATATCCATAAACGATAATATAATCTTATTATAAAGCATCCATGATTAATTTGGAATCATACTTTAGTACATACCATTATCATGCTAAAGACTGATGTTGATATTATATTGTTCTATTATAATAATAAAGATTACTATTGGAGGGTATTTAATGCGGTTTTTTCTTAGTATTATAAAAAATACCATTGCAGTTATAGCTATTATTTGTATTATATATTTTGCATTAAAATATGCACCATTTCTAAGAGATCAAGATTGGAATCCGATAAATCATTCTATAAACAATGAGCAGTTGAATAACTTACCAAACAATTTAGATCGTCCTCATAACATATCAACAAATGGTAAGCGTTATGTGCTTGAGGATAATGATATTTTACAAAATATCCCGGCAAGTCAAACAAGAAATGTATTTAAATACATAGATAAGAAAGAGTTTATGGCGGTATCAGGCTTAGGAAGAATGGGATATAATGAAAATTACATTGCTGGACAACGTAATGACGAATTCATTATTTATAAATTTGGTAGTGATCAGATAAAAGTATATCGAACTGAAATAGAAATGGAACAAGATTTGAATGCACTTGGTCAATATATTGAATTAAAGCCTTTTGATGCATATTAATTAAGTTTTCATAATTGAACTAGTTTATTTTCTACGTTATGGTTAAGTTATAAACTATATTTCAAAGGTTGGTGTGATACATGTCTGAACAATCTAAAGAAAAACAAGCAAATGAACAAGCTAAAGCACAAAATCTTTTCGCTAAATGGAGAAAAGATGAAAAACTTTATAGTGACGATGATAAAAAGGATAAAGATAAATAACTAAATTGAGTTCATACTGAGTTTATTAAGATTAGGTACCACTAACTATTTTACGCATTGCGAAATAGTCGTGCTATCTAATCTCTTTTTTATTCAAAGATGTTGATATAGAATGAACTTAGTGCTTTATTTCAAACAACGAGTAATATAAAATAATAAAGGATGATTTAAATTAGAATTTGTAGAGGTGTTATGAGTGCAAAAGTTTTTTAAAAATAACAAATTAATTGTTGTTTTTTGTGCTGTTATAATTTTTATTGCACTGATTGGTTTGTCCTTAAGGTCACATACACAATCACCTCCTGAACAATATGTGGGGGATTCTGTTTCTCTTGGGCAAAGAGTCGTGAGCTATCCTGTCAATTTTGTTACTGGAGCGATAAATAATCTTTTTAGCTCAAATAAAACAACTGACAACAAGAAAATAAAACAACTAGAGGCTAAAAATGAAAAGTTAGAAGCGGAAAATAAAGATTTAAAAAAAGAATTAGATATGACTGATATTTCTAAATATGATCCAATTTCTGGTGCTGTAATCGCTAGAAATGCTGATCAATGGATGAATACAGTAATCATTGATAAAGGAAATAAAGACGGTGTTAAATCAAATATGGCTGTAATGACAGCTGAAGGTTTAGTTGGAAGAGTAACGAAAGTTAACCAATTTTCAGCACAAGTAGACTTATTATCTACTAACACTAGAACAGGTAAATTGTCTGTTAACATTCAACACGATTCTAAAAATGTATTTGGTTTAATCGATCACTATGATAAAAAGAATCAAGAACTAATCATTGGCAATATCAATAATAAAAATAAGATTTCAAAAGGCGATAAGGTCGTAACTAGTGGGTTAGCCGATCAATTACCAAGTGATTTATACATAGGTGAAGTGACCAAAGTTGAAAATGATGAGTACGGATTAGCAAAAGAAGTTAGAGTTAAAACAGGCGCTAATTTATCCGATATTAGCCATATATATATCGCCAAAAAAGATCCTGACAATGCTTCCGATGAAAGCAGGGACAATTGATGAGAGTATTTTTGTACTTAATCGTTGGTGTAGTACTGTTTTACATTGACAGTATCATTGGACTTCTAATCCCAATGCATTTTGGTCATTTCGAGTTTAATTTTATTCCTCATTTAATTTTGTTGTATATATTGTTGATAACGATTTATCGTGGCTTTGGAATCGGATTAATATTCGCAATTCTGTTTGGAATCGTAACTGATATATATGTCGGCAGTGTCTATGGATTATATATGTTTGGTTACTTAGCACTTGTCGTTATATTTGATAAATTTCTCAAAGTTTTTTATCGAGACTATACAATGATTTGTATTTTGAGTATTATTAGTATTATTGTTTTCGAAATTTACGTAGCAATTATTTATGGTGTGATTGGATTCGCTAATATTGATATAATCAATTTCACTTTATTAAGAATGATTCCAACTATTATATTAAATGTCATTTTACTTATTATACTTTTCCCAGCTTTTATAAAATTTATGAAAAAAACTCATATACAAGATTGACACCGGTATTTAGTAATGGTAAGATGCAATAGTTGAGTAGTTTTATAGCTACATACAACCGCTCAAATATAGGTTTAAGAACATTTTTTTATGTCACCTATATATGGCGTGACTTATTAATATAGGAGGTGCAAAGTATGTTTGCTATTATCGAAACAGGCGGTAAACAAATTAAAGTAGAAGAAGGTCAAGAAATCTTCGTTGAAAAATTAGATGTTAATGAAGGTGACTCATTCACATTTGATAAAGTATTATTTGTAGGTGGCGATTCAGTTAAAGTTGGTGCCCCAACTGTTGAAGGTGCTACTGTTACTGCTACAGTTAACAAACAGGGTCGCGGTAAAAAAATCACTGTATTTACGTATAAACGTCGTAAAGACTCTAAACGTAAAAAAGGCCATCGTCAACCATATACTAAATTAACTATTGATAAAATCAAGGCTTAATTTATGATTACAATTGACATCACTATTAATGATAGTGGAAAAGTAACAGACGTTATTATGGATGGTCATGCTAATCATGGTGAATATGGACATGACATTGTTTGTGCAGGTGCTTCAGCGGTTTTATTTGGAAGCGTTAATGCAATTCTAGGTTTAACTTCTGAGAAACCAGACATTGACTATGAGGATGATGGAGGTCATTTTCATATTAGAAGTGTAGATACAAACAATGAACAAGCGCAATTAATTCTTCAAGCAATGTTAGTTTCTTTACAAACGATTGAAGATGAATATAATGAAAATATCAGATTAAATTACAAGTGAGGTGTATCCCGATGTTAAAATTAAACTTACAGTTCTTCGCATCTAAAAAAGGGGTAAGTTCTACTAAAAACGGTCGTGACTCAGAATCAAAACGTTTAGGTGCTAAACGTGCTGATGGTCAATACGTTACAGGCGGTTCTATTTTATACCGTCAACGTGGTACAAAAATTTATCCTGGTGAAAATGTAGGTCGTGGTGGCGATGATACATTATTCGCTAAAATCGACGGCGTTGTTCGTTTCGAACGTAAAGGTCGCGACAAAAAACAAGTTTCTGTATACGCAGTAGCTGAATAATTTTTGTCTAGTTAACACCAGAAGTGAATGCTTCTGGTGTTTTATTTTGTTTTAATACAAAAGTGTAACTTTATAGTGTTAATTTTTCATGCTTTAATGGATAATGATATAATGTTGTCATTAAAGAACAAATCGTAAAAGAGGTGAGATATATGTTTGTCGATCAAGTTACAATATCTCTTAAAGCTGGTGATGGTGGTAATGGTATCACTGCCTATAGAAGAGAGAAATATGTACCATTTGGAGGACCAGCTGGTGGCGACGGTGGTAAGGGCGCATCAGTTGTTTTTGAAGTAGATGAGGGATTAAGAACATTATTAGACTTTAGATACCAACGTCATTTTAAAGCTAAAAAGGGCGAAAATGGGCAAAGTAGTAATATGCATGGTAGAGGTGCAGACGATTTAGTGTTAAAAGTACCTCCTGGTACAATAATCAAAAGTGTGGAAACTGATGAAGTATTAGCTGACCTTGTTGAAGATGGCCAACGTGCTGTCGTAGCTCGTGGTGGACGAGGTGGACGAGGTAATTCTCGTTTTGCTACACCTAGAAACCCAGCACCAGACTTTAGTGAAAATGGTGAGCCAGGTGAAGAATTAGATGTAACATTAGAGCTTAAATTATTAGCAGATGTTGGATTAGTTGGATTCCCTAGTGTTGGTAAATCAACATTATTGTCAATAGTTTCAAAAGCTAAACCTAAGATTGGTGCGTATCATTTTACTACAATTAAGCCAAATTTAGGTGTCGTTTCAACACCCGACAATAGAAGTTTTGTTATGGCCGATTTACCAGGTTTAATTGAAGGCGCTTCAGATGGTGTTGGATTAGGACATCAGTTTTTAAGACATGTTGAACGTACAAAAGTGATTGTTCATATGATAGATATGAGTGGGTCAGAAGGTAGAGATCCATTTGATGATTACCAAATTATAAATAAAGAATTAGTAAATTATAAACAACGATTAGAGGATAGACCTCAAATTGTAGTAGCTAATAAAATGGATATGCCCGATGCACAAGATAATTTAACTTTATTTAAGGAACAAGTAGATGATAGCGTTACGATTATTCCTGTTTCTACAATTACAAGAGATAATATTGAACAGTTATTATACGCTATAGCAGATAAATTAGATGAAGTTAAAGATATTGACTTTAGCGTTGATAACGATGAAGAAATAGGTGTTAACCGTGTACTTTATAAACACACGCCTTCTCAAGATAAATTCACTATCACTAGAGACGACGATGGTGCGTATGTAGTAAGTGGTAATGCAATTGAGAGAATGTTTAAAATGACAGACTTTAATAGTGACCCAGCAGTAAGAAGGTTTGCTAGACAAATGCGTTCAATGGGTATTGATGATGCATTGAGAGAACGTGGCTGTAGTAATGGAGACATCGTTAGAATTTTAGGTGGAGAATTTGAATTTGTAGAATAGGAGTGCTAACAGTGGACAACAATGATTATAAAAAGTTTTACTTGATACGTGAAGATGTCTTGCCTGAATCAGTGGTAAAAACATTAAAAATTAAAGATGCTTTAAAAAATAATCCGGAATTGTCCATTTATGAAGCTGTTAAATTATTTGATCTTTCACGTAGTGCATTTTATAAATATAGAGAAACAATCTTCCCTGTAGATGAAAAAATGTTAGATCATCGTGAATTTACGCTTATTCTTTATGTTAATGATATTGTAGGGATGTTAGCACAAGTACTTAATACGGTTTCTAAATTGCAATTATCTGTTCTTACTATACATCAAAGTGTACCAATGGAAGAGAAAGCTACGATAACATTATCACTTAGCGCAAAAGATACCACCATTTCAATTGATGAAATTATAAAGGCACTAAGAAATATTGAACATGTTTCTAAAGTTGAATTAATAAGTATGAGTATGTAAGGAAGGTAACGAATGTACGCTTATATTAGAGGTAAATTGACGCAATTATTTCCAACGCATGTAGTTGTTGAATCAATTAATGGGGTTGGATATGAAATTCAGACTCCAAATTCCTATCGATTTCAAAAATATTTGGAGAAAGAATTAGTAATTTATACATCTTTAATTGTTAGAGAAGATGCTCAGTTACTTTATGGATTTATTAATGAAGAAGAAAAAGATATGTTCTTAAGTTTAATCAAAGTTACAGGTATAGGTCCAAAGTCTGCATTAGCAATTTTAGCTACTAGTACACCAAATGAAGTTAAAATGGCAATTGAAAATGAGAATGATGCTTATTTGACTAAGTTTCCAGGTATTGGTAAAAAAACTGCACGTCAAATTGTGCTAGATTTAAAAGGCAAAGTTCAAATTACAAGAGAAACAACTGAGACACTTTTAAGTATGAATGAAGAAAATTCAAATAGCGAAAACCTAGTTAAAGAAGCATTACTCGCCCTAGAGGCTTTAGGTTACTCAAAACGAGAAATTTCTAAAGTTGAAAAAGTACTCAACAAATCAACATTTGATTCTGTTGATGAAGCAGTAAAACTAGGACTAAAAACACTTGTGTCTTAAATTATAAAAAAATCATATTATTTACAACTACTAATGTAACTGGGGGGAGAAACTATGGATGACAGAATGGTTGATCAAGCTTTGCATAGTGAAGAAACTTCTTTTGAATTATCACTTAGACCAACAATGTTAAAACAATATATTGGGCAATCATCAATAAAAAACAACTTAGAAGTATTCATTAAAGCAGCTAAACTACGTGAAGAGCCATTAGATCATGTACTTCTATTTGGACCACCAGGATTAGGTAAAACAACACTATCCAATATTATCGCTAATGAAATGAACGTTAATATAAGAACTGTCTCAGGTCCATCATTAGATAGACCAGGTGACTTAGCAGCAATACTATCTGGTTTGCAACCTGGGGATGTACTATTCATTGACGAAATTCATCGTTTAAGCAGCACAGTTGAAGAAGTTTTATATTCAGCGATGGAAGATTTCTTCATTGATATTATCATTGGAAAAGGTGATGAGGCTCGTAGTATTAGAATAGATTTGCCTCCATTTACGCTAGTAGGTGCGACTACACGGGCTGGAAGCTTAACTGGTCCACTAAGAGATAGATTTGGCGTTCATTTGAGATTAGAATATTATAATGAGAATGATTTAAAAGAAATTATAATTCGAACAGCAGAAGTGTTAAACACAAAAATTGATGATGAAAGTGCAACTGAGTTAGCTAAACGTTCACGAGGAACGCCTCGAGTCGCAAATCGTTTATTGAAACGCGTTAGAGATTTTCAACAAGTCAATGAAGATGAACAGATTTATATTGAGACTACTAAACAAGCTTTACAATTGCTTCAAGTAGATGCAGAAGGTTTAGACTACATTGATCATAAAATGATGAGATGCATCATTAATCAATATGATGGTGGTCCGGTGGGTCTTGATACCATAGCTGTTTCTATCGGTGAGGAGCGTATAACAATTGAGGATGTCTACGAGCCTTTTTTAATTCAAAAAGGATTTATAGAACGTACACCTAGAGGTAGAAAAGCTACTGCATTTGCATACGAACATTTCAAAAATTTTAATAAATGAGGGATAAAAAATGAATGTTGAGGAATTTGATTATGACTTGCCTGAATCATTAATTGCTCAGACCCCTTTAAAAGATAGAGACCAAAGTAGATTGTTAGTGTTAGGTAGAAACAGTGGTAATATTGAACATAAACATTTTAAAGATGTCATTAATTACTTGGAAACTGGTGATACACTTGTCTTAAATGATACACGTGTTATGCCTGCACGATTATTTGGTTTAAAAGAAGAGACTGGTGCAAAAGTTGAAATGCTAATGCTTACTCGAATTGAGAATAATGATTGGGAAGTTTTACTTAAACCAGCAAAGCGAATTAAAGTGGGGAATAAGTTGTCTTTCGGAGAGGGTAAGATTATAGCTGAATGTATAGAGGAATTGGATCAAGGTGGACGTATCATGCGTTTGCATTATGAGGGAATTCTTGAGGAAAGATTAAATGAACTCGGTGAAATGCCTTTACCACCATATATAAAAGAACGATTAGATGATCCTGACCGCTATCAAACTGTCTACGCTAAAGAAAGTGGTTCTGCAGCAGCACCAACAGCAGGGTTGCATTTTACAGATGAACTTTTAGATGAAATTAGAGCAAAAGGTATAAATATTGCATTTATAACATTGCATGTTGGATTAGGAACATTTAGACCTGTAAGTGTTGAAGATATTAATGACCATGAAATGCATAGTGAATATTATCAAATGACCCAAGAAACAGCTAACTTATTAAATCAAACAAAAAAAGAAGGTCATAGAATCATTTCTGTAGGTACAACCTCAACAAGGACTCTAGAGACTATTCGTCGTGATTACAATGAATTTGTAGCTGTTAGTGGATGGACTGATATTTTTATATATCCAGGATTTACATATAAAGCTATAGATGGTTTAATTACTAATTTCCATTTACCTAAATCAACTTTAGTTATGCTTGTATCAGCATTTAGTAGTCGAGAAAACATTTTAAACGCATATAAAGAAGCTGTTAAACTAGAATATAGATTTTTCAGTTTTGGAGATGCGATGTTAATTATTTAATGAATGAGAGGTATTAAATATGCCAGCAGTAACTTATGAACATATAAAGACTTGTAAACAATCAGGTGCACGTTTAGGTATCGTTCATACACCGCACGGTTCTTTTGAAACGCCTATGTTTATGCCAGTAGGAACAAAAGCAACTGTTAAAACAATGAGTCCTGAAGAATTAAGACAAATAGAAGCGAAAATAATATTAGGAAATACATATCATTTGTGGTTACAACCTGGAAATGATATTATCAAACAAGTTGGGGGTCTACATAATTTTATGAATTGGGATGGCCCTATTCTTACTGATTCAGGTGGTTTCCAAGTATTTAGTTTGAGTAATCTTCGTAAGATAACTGAAGAGGGTGTTGAGTTTAGACACCATACAAATGGATTGAAGTTATTTTTAAGTCCAGAGAAATCAATGGAAATACAAAATGACTTAGGTTCAGATATAATGATGGCTTTCGATGAATGTCCACCTATGCCTTCTGAGTATAAGTATGTTAAGGATTCAATTGAACGCACTACGAGATGGGCTGAGCGTTGTTTAAACGCACATAAGCGCCCAGAGGACCAAGCACTCTTTGGTATTATTCAAGGTGGCGAATATAAAGATTTAAGAGAACAAAGTGCTAAGGAATTAGTCGCTTTAGATTTTCCTGGATATGCTATTGGTGGGTTGTCGGTAGGCGAACCTAAACCAGTTATGTATGAAATGGTTGAACATACAGTGCAATATATGCCAGATGATAAACCTCGTTATTTAATGGGCGTAGGTTCCCCTGATGCATTAATTGAATGTAGCATACGTGGCATGGATATGTTTGATTGTGTATTACCAACGCGTATTGCTAGAAATGGTACATGTATGACTTCAAACGGAAGATTAGTAATTAAGAATGCTAAATATGCAAACGATTTTAAACCACTAGATGAAAATTGTGATTGCTACACATGTAAGAATTATTCACGTGCTTATATCAGACATCTGATTAAAGCTGAAGAAACTTTCGGTATCCGTCTTACTACTATTCATAATTTACATTTTCTGCTAAAATTGATGGAAGATATTAGACAAGCTATTCGAGAAGATCGTCTTTTAGATTTTAAAGATGAATTCTTTGAACAATATGGGCTTAATGTAGAAAACCCTAAAAATTTCTAATAAGGAGACAACATAATGAACGTTTCAGCACTTATTTTACCTATAATTTTAATTATAGTATTTTATTTCTTTTTAATTCGACCTCAACAAAAACGTGCAAAAGAACATCGTGAAATGATTAGCCGAATCGAATCTGGTCAACGTATTACTACTATTGGTGGCTTGAAAGGAACTGTTAAAGCTGTTGATGAAACTACAGTTGTTATCACAGTTAATGGTCATGGAACAGAAATGACTTTCGAAAAACCAGCAATTAAACAAGTAGACCCTTCTTAAAGTTAAGGGGAAATGAAATTTATTTATTTAAAACTGTCGACAAAGTTCATACTATGTTGACAGTTTTTATATTATATGTATATGTGTAATAATCTTAATTTCACTAAAAGATGTAGTATGTTAATATAGATAGGTCATGTAATAACTATGTAATTTTTAATTAACTTGCACATGGTTTGTTAAAAGATTATTCTTAGTACATAAGTAAACAATGAGGTGTTCATGTGAAGAAATTTAGTAGGATAATTGCATTCATACTAATTGTAGCCGTTTTGTTTGTCGGAATGGGGCTTACATATAAGAATGTAGTTAAAAATGTAAATCTCGGACTAGATTTACAAGGTGGATTTGAAGTTCTTTATCAAGTTAAACCACTTGATGGGGATAAAAAAATCGATGAAAAAGCCTTGCAATCTACTGCTAGAACTTTGGAAAACCGTGTTAACGTGCTAGGTGTTTCTGAGCCTCACATTCAAGTTGAGGATCCAGATCGTATCAGAGTTCAATTAGCAGGTGTAAAAGATCCTGATGAGGCACGTAAAATATTATCTTCTCAGGCTAATTTAACTATTCGTGATGCCAATGATAAAGTTAAATTAACTGGTAAAGATATTGTACAAGGTTCAGCTAAACAAGAATTTAAGCAAGGTACTAATGAACCAGCTGTTACATTTAAATTAAAAGATCGTGCTAAATTTAAAAAAGTAACAGAAGAAATTTCGAAAAAACAAGAAAATATGATGGTAGTATGGCTTGATTATAAAAAAGGTGATAGCTACCATAAAGAGTTAGAAAAACCTGAAGATAAACGTAAATACGTTTCAGCTGCATCAGTAGATCAACCTATTAATTCTGATAGTGTTGAAATTTCAGGTGGATTTCATGGTCAACAAGGTGTGGAAAGAGCTAAACAAATTGCAGAATTACTGAATGCTGGTTCACTACCTGTTGATTTAAAAGAAATTTATTCTAATTCAGTAGGTGCACAGTTTGGTCAAGATGCACTTGATAAAACAATATTTGCATCAGCGATAGGCGTAGCAATTATATATCTATTTATGGTCGGTTTCTATAGACTACCTGGTTTAGTTGCTATCATCGCATTAACTGTTTATATTTATCTTACATTAGTAGCATTTAATTTCATTTCTGGTGTTCTTACATTACCAGGATTAGCAGCTCTCGTACTCGGTGTAGGTATGGCTGTCGATGCTAACATAATTATGTATGAACGGATAAAAGATGAATTACGAATTGGTAGGACGTTAAAACAAGCCTACTCTAAAGCAAACAAGAGTTCTTTCTTAACGATATTTGACTCGAACTTAACTACAGTTATTGCTGCAGGTGTATTATTCTTCTTCGGTGAAAGTTCAGTAAAAGGTTTTGCGACAATGTTACTTTTAGGTATTCTTATGATATTTGTAACAGCAGTATTTTTATCAAGAGGTTTATTATCATTACTTGTATCATCTAATTACTTTAAGAAGAAATTCTGGCTATTTGGAGTTAGTAAGAAAAATAGACATGATATTAATGAAGGTGTAGATGTTCATGATCTTAAAACTTCATATGAAAAGTGGAATTTTGTTAAATTAGCCAAACCATTAATCGGATTCAGTATTCTGATTTTGATTGTTGGTATTGTGATTTTAAGTATATTCAAATTAAACTTAGGTATTGATTTCTCTGCAGGTACGCGTGTTGATATCGACTCTGATACAAAATTGTCTCAACCTAAAGTTGAACGTACGATGAAAGACATGGGATTAACTCCAGATCAAGTTCAAATTAATGGTAGTGACAATAAACAAGCAACTGTGCAATTTAAGAAAGATTTATCTAAAAATGAAGTTGTAGAACTTAACAAAAAAGTGAACAATGAATACGGTCATAAACCAACTGTAAATACAGTATCACCAATGATTGGACAAGAATTAGCTAAAAACGCTATGAAGGCTCTTATCTATGCGGCAATAGGTATTATTATCTATGTTTCACTAAGATTCGAATGGAGAATGGGTCTATCATCAGTATTAGCATTACTGCATGACGTCTTTATGATTGTTGCATTATTCAGCTTACTTCGTTTGGAAGTTGATATTACATTTATTGCAGCAGTACTAACTATCGTAGGTTATTCAATTAATGATACGATTGTAACATTTGACCGTGTAAGGGAAAATCTGCATAAAATTAAAGTCATTACTAAACCAGAGCAAATCGATTACATCGTTAATCGCTCTATTCGTCAAACAATGACTCGTTCCGTTAATACTGTTTTAACGGTAATTGTTGTCGTAGTTGCGATTTTAATATTTGGGGCATCAAGCTTATTCAATTTCTCATTAGCATTATTAATTGGATTAGTATCTGGTGTATTCTCTTCAGTATTTATCGCTGTTCCTTTATGGGGTATAATGAAGAAACGACAACTTAAAAAAGCAGATAACGGTAAATTAACGGTATACAAAGAGAAAAAATCAAATGATGAAAAGATTTTAGTATAAATTATTAGGGAGTAGGACATTGCATTCAATGTTCTACTCTTTTTCTAGTATCATTAATAGTTTTATCAACTAAACGTTGTTTACTTTTTATTTAGTTGAATTTTCGGTATAATGGCTTTTGGAAAAAGGGAGGATAATTACATGATTAAATCTAAATATAACTGGCTCTATGAACCTCCAACAGAATACATAAATGAAACTTTAATAAAAAAATATCAATTAACACCGATTATAAAAAAACTGCTTGAAAGTAAATCGATAACTGATGATGAGTCAATTAAAGCCTTATTAGATGAAACTATCATTAACCACGATCCATGGCTATTAAGTGATATGGAAAAAGCGGTGACTCGAATCAATGAAGCAATTGATAAAAATGAGCGTATATTGGTATATGGTGATTATGATGCCGATGGTGTCACTTCTACAACTATATTAGTTAAAACATTGCAGACATTAGGGGCTGAAGTGGGTTGGTATATTCCTAATCGATTTTCAGAAGGTTATGGTCCTAATGAACTTGCATTTAGAAATGCATATGATGAAGGCGTGTCTCTCATCATAACTGTCGATAATGGCATACAAGGTCATAAAGAGATTGAAATGGTACAAAAGCTAGGAGTTGATGTCATAGTAACTGATCATCATGAAATTGGACATACTTTGCCTGAAGCGTATGCCATCGTACATCCAATGCATCCAGAGTATGAATACCCATTTCACTTTTTATGTGGTGCTGGTGTAGCTTACAAACTGTCTCAAGTTTTATTAGACAATCCTCCTAATTATTTTGTAAGTTTAGCTGCGATTGGTACTATAGCAGATTTAGTGTCAATGACAGATGAAAACCGCTCTATAGTAAAACAAGGTTTATCATTTTTAAATCAAAGCTGCCCGATTCAAATTAAAGCATTACTTAACCAAGCTGGTTATAATGACACGATTAACGAAGAAACTGTAGGTTTTATTATAGGGCCGCGACTTAATGCCGTTGGTAGATTAGAGGATGCATCATTATCTGCTGAGTTATTAATGACCGAAGATGAAGAAGAAGCTGAATTTCTTGCTGAACAAGTAGAACATTTTAATGTTGAACGTAAAGAAATAGTAGCTCAGATAACTGATGAGGCACTAGCCATTGCTGAAGAAAAAGTAAATAATGGCAATCAATTTTTACTATTAGCTAAAGAAAATTGGCATGAAGGTGTCTTAGGTATAGTAGCATCTAAAATTGTTGAGACATATGCATTACCTACCTTAATTTTGAATATTGATTTAGAACAAAATCATGCTAAAGGATCAGCTCGTAGTATAGAACAAGTTTCAATGTTTGAAATTTTGAGTGCACATCAAGATTTAATTTCTAAGTTTGGTGGTCATCATATGGCTGCGGGTATGACTATGGAGATAGATTATATTGAAGCATTAGAGCAAGGATTAAATGACTGGATGTTTAAATTATCAGAACATACGTCACTAGAGCCGACAAAACATGTATCAGTTAAATTAGAAGAGAATGATATTTCTATAAATAACATTCGTGATATTCAAAGACTAAGTCCATTTGGCACAGACTTTGAAAAACCATTATTGGAAATTGATGATAATGAAGTCGTTGATGTTAGAGCAATTGGAAAAGATAAAAACCATTTAAAATTAGTAACCGGTCAGTTACAATTACAAAGCATATTTTGGAAAAATGGTCAGTTAGCAACTCAAATTGAACCTGGTCAACCAATCAATCTACTAGGAAATTTACAAATCAATGAATGGAACGGAAATCAATCACCACAGTTTATTATTCAAGATATAGCAACGAATAATGAACAAATATTAGATTACCGAAGTAAACGTAAACAATTAAATATAGACCCAAACGATACTAAAGTTGCTTTTTTAATACACCCTAAAAAAGAAAAATTGAATCATAATTACTATTATTATGGTGATAAAATCGATCAAGAACATGAAGTAGTAATTTTAAGAGACTTGCCCAATGATTTAGACAGTCTTAAAGATAGTCTCAAAAACTTAAATTATTCACAACTCTATTTAGTACTGCAACATCAGCAGAGTATATATTTTGATGGTATGCCCACGTCAAATCAATTTAAAAGCTGTTTCAAAGCGCTAATGACCAAAAAAGAAACCAATCTTGAACAAGAGGGTATGTTACTGTGTCAACATTTGAATGTTAAACCTAATATTTTAAAATTTATGCTTAAAGTATTTTATGAGTTAGGTTTTGTTACAGAAGAAAATGGTATAATTAAAATTGTAGATAATGCTAACAAACAAAATATTGAAACAAGTCGCGTTTATCAATTAAGACAATCAAGAATGGAAGTTGAGAAACTTTTACTATATGATGATTTCACGCAACTAAAAACTTGGATCAAATCACAGAAGGGTTAGTAAATAGGAGGAAATAGATAAATGGATTTAAAGCAATATGTTTCGGAAGTGCAAGATTGGCCTAAACCGGGGGTAAGTTTTAAAGATATAACTACAATTATGGATAACGGGGAAGCTTATGGTTATGCTACCGATCAAATTGTAAAATATGCTAAGGACAGAGATGTAGATGTTGTTGTAGGTCCGGAAGCTAGAGGATT
The DNA here is from genome assembly GCF_058807855.1 of Staphylococcus sp. GW821-FHT11H10. Lineage (NCBI taxonomy): Bacteria > Bacillati > Bacillota > Bacilli > Caryophanales > Staphylococcaceae > Staphylococcus > Staphylococcus sp. GW821-FHT11H10. Next base: position 44,300 of record NZ_JBXARC010000010.1, read on the forward strand.
TATCATTGGATGTCCAGTAGCGTATTCAATGGGCATTGGTTTTGCACCTGTTAGAAAAGAAGGTAAATTACCTCGTGAAGTCATCCGATATGAATATGACTTAGAATATGGTACAAATATTTTAACGATGCACAATGATGCCATTAAACCAGGGCAGCGTGTACTTATAACTGATGACTTATTAGCTACTGGTGGTACTATTGAAGCAGCTATTAAATTAGTTGAAAAACTAGGAGGCATCGTCGTAGGTATTGCATTCATAATCGAACTTAAATATTTAAATGGTATCGAAAAAATTAAAGATTATGATGTTATGAGTTTAATTTCATATGATGAATAGATGACTAGAATAAAAAGACATATTAACATGTTTTTAATGTCTAACAATTTTTGGGAATGAGATAATGAATTCGTAATGGGATTCTATCTCATTCCCATTTTTTCGTTAAATTGTTTACTTGATTTGATTTCAGCGTAACACCATTTATTTATTTAAAAACTTGTAGTATCATAGAACTATTATTTATAAAAATGTTAAGGCTTTTGTAGTTCTTTTAACATTTGATAAAATTAAAGTAATACTCGCATTTCTATATCTAAATAGATGATATACTCGGATTAATGAAGGACAATGTATGTTTTCTTAATTTTCAAAAATTCGAATATGAGTTGAGTATTTGAAATACAAATGAGTTGGGGTGTCATATATTGAATAACGAGTATCCATATAGCGCTGATGAAGTGCTAAATAAAGCTAAATCATATTTATCAACTGACGATTATCAATATGTTCTAAAAAGTTACCATATAGCTTATGAAGCCCATCAAGGACAGTTCCGCAAAAATGGTCTTCCGTATATCATGCATCCTATTCAAGTAGCGGGCATATTAACAGAAATGCGTTTAGATGGTCCAACGATAGTGGCAGGTTTTTTGCATGACGTCATTGAAGATACGCCGTACACATTTGACGATGTTAAAGATATGTTTAATGAAGAAATAGCGCGTATTGTTGATGGTGTTACTAAACTTAAAAAGGTAAAATACCGCTCTAAAGAAGAACAACAAGCAGAAAATCATCGTAAATTATTTATTGCAATTGCAAAAGATGTTCGAGTGATACTTGTCAAATTAGCCGATAGATTACATAACATGAGAACATTAAAAGCTATGGCTAGAGAAAAACAAGTGCGTATCTCAAAAGAGACACTAGAAATTTATGCACCGTTAGCACATAGATTAGGTATTAATACGATTAAATGGGAATTAGAAGATACTGCACTAAGATATATAGACAGTGTTCAGTATTTCCGTATTGTCAATTTAATGAAGAAAAAGCGTAGTGAACGGGAAGCTTATATCGCTAATGCAATAGATAAAATTCAAACAGAAATGATTAAAATGGACATCACTGGAGAAATTAGCGGTAGACCTAAACATATTTATAGTATATACCGAAAAATGATGAAGCAAAAAAAGCAGTTTGATCAAATATTCGATTTATTAGCTATTCGTGTAATTGTTAATTCTATTAATGATTGTTATGCAATTTTAGGGTTAGTCCATACATTATGGAAACCAATGCCCGGAAGATTTAAAGATTATATTGCAATGCCTAAACAGAATATGTATCAATCTCTCCATACCACTGTAGTTGGTCCTAATGGAGACCCTTTAGAAATACAAATTAGAACGTATGAAATGCATGAAATAGCTGAACATGGTGTTGCAGCTCATTGGGCATATAAAGAAGGAAAAACAGTTAATGAAAAGAACCAAGATTTTCAAAATAAATTAAATTGGTTAAAAGAATTAGCTGAAGCTGATCATACATCATCTGACGCACAAGAATTTATGGAATCACTGAAATATGATTTACAAAGTGATAAAGTATACGCTTTTACACCTGCAAGTGATGTTATTGAATTGCCTTATGGAGCAGTTCCAATAGATTTCGCTTATGCTATTCATAGCGAAGTCGGAAATAAGATGATTGGTGCAAAAGTTAATGGTAAAATTGTTCCTATTGATTATGTTCTTCAAACCGGAGATATTATTGAAATTCGTACAAGTAAGCACTCTTATGGACCTAGTAGAGATTGGCTTAAGATAGTTAAATCATCAAGCGCTAAAAGTAAAATTAAGGGTTTCTTTAAAAAACAAGACCGTTCATCTAACATTGAAAAAGGTAAGTTTATGGTCGAAGCAGAAATTAAAGAACAGGGCTTTAGAGTAGATGATATTTTAACTGATAAAAATATAGAAGTTGTTAATGAGAAATACAATTTTGCAAATGATGATGACCTATTTGCAGCAGTTGGATTTGGTGGTGTAACAGCATTACAGGTTGTTAATAAATTGACCGAAAGACAACGTATACAAGATAAACAAAAAGCGCTAAACGAGGCACAGGAAGTTATTAAATCACTTCCGATTAAAGATGATATCATCACTGATAGTGGTGTATATGTCGAAGGTATAGAGAATGTATTGATAAAGCTTTCAAAATGTTGTAATCCAATCCCTGGAGATGATATTGTAGGATATATCACTAAAGGACATGGTATTAAAGTGCATCGTACAGATTGTCCTAATGTTAAAAATGAAACAGAACGATTAATAGCAGTTGAGTGGGTTAAATCTAAAGATTCTACTCAACGATACCAAGTAGATTTAGAAGTTAGTGCATATGATCGTAATGGTTTATTAAATGAAGTAATACAAGCCGTTAATTCTACAGTTGGAAGTATTATTAAAATCAATGGGCGGTCTGATACTGATAAAAATGCAATTATCACTATTAGTGTTATGGTGCGTAATGTTAATGATGTATTCCGTGTAGTTGAAAAACTAAAACAATTAAGTGATGTATATACAGTGTCAAGAGTTTGGAATTAATGAGGTGCTATTAATATGAAAGTAGTTGTACAAAGAGTAAAAAGAGCAGCAGTTACAAATAAAAGCATTCACAATGAAATCGACAAGGGTTTCTGTCTTTTAGTCGGAATAGGTAAGGATACAACAGAAGCAGATATAGATGCAGTTGCTAAAAAGATTATTAACGCTCGTTTGTTTGAAGATGAGAATGGCAAACTTAATTTAAATATCCAACAAGTTGAAGGTCAAATTTTATCTATTTCACAATTTACTTTATATGCTGATGTACGTAAGGGTAATAGACCAGGATTTTCAAATTCAAAAAATCCTGAAGAAGCTAATGTGTTATACGAAAAATTTAACACTGCTTTAAAAGCTTATGACGTTGAAGTGAAAACAGGTGAATTTGGTACTGATATGGAAGTTGAAATTATCAATGATGGTCCAGTTACTATTATCTATGAAAGTCAGGATGGCAAAATAATATGAACAAAGTAGATGCATGGTTATCTAAACATGACCTTAAAAATCTAACAACATTGATAGTTGTAGGTGCTTTTATATTATTTTTAATATTATTATTTATGTTAATGAATCATAGTGATCAAGGGAGTAATAGAATTACAGTTTCAGAGAATGCTGAGTTACGAACTGGTCCAAATGCTGCTTATCCTGTGATTTACCAAGTCGAAAAAGGTGATACGTTTACTAGATTGAGTAAATCAGGTAAATGGATAGAAGTTGAAAGCAGAGATGGTTCTGAAAAAGGTTGGATAGCTGGATGGCACACAAGCTTAAATATTGAAGCGGGTGCGAATAAAAAAGTAAACCCTTTGAAAAATAAGGTCATTGTCTTAGATCCTGGCCATGGAGGCAATGACCAGGGTGCATCCAGTAATACTTCAAAAAAGAGTTTGGAGAAGAACTATACTTTAAAAACAGCTAAAGAACTGAGACGTGCTCTTGAAAAAGCGGGGGCAACAGTTAAATTAACACGTTCTGATGATACATATGTTAGCTTAGATGATAGAAAACTTAATGGTGATGCATACATTAGTATACATAATGATTCTCTTGATAGTCCTAATGCTAATGGTGCAACTGTTTATTGGTATAAAAATAATCAAGAAGCTTTAGCTGAAACGTTAAATACAAACATACAAAAGAAAGCCATGTTGTTTAATAGAGGAACTCGACAAGAGAACTTCCAAGTACTCAGACAAACCAATAAGCCAGCCGTATTATTAGAATTAGGATATATAAGTAATCCAACAGATGAGGTAATGATACGAAATCAAATCCATCGACAAGTTGTAGAGGAAGCTGTAGTGGATGGTTTAAAACAATATTTTGCATCTTAAAGCTTGCAAACTATGCATAAACTCGTTATTATAATTAGTGAACTTTATATATAATACCGTTATGATTCTTGAAAGTATAAATGAAAGAGGTAGCAATAATTGATATTGTGAAGAGATATAATCCATGGCTGGAAGATTATACTGAGTAATTTATTACTTTGAACACAAGAACAGGTGCTTTAATAGATTAAGCCGTTTGACGTACGTTACACGTTTTGAGTGGTAATTAAGTTTTACTAACGAATTTAATTACAATTAGGGTGGCAACACGGCGATTCGTCCCTTGTATAGTAGAAATGCTATATAAGGGACTTTTTTTATTAAAGAGAGTTTGTAAAAATACAAAGAAGGAGTGATTGTGTGATTAGAATTCCTAGAGGTACACAAGATATCTTACCTGAAGATTCTAGTAAATGGCGTTACATTGAAAATCAACTTGATAAATTAATGAAATTATACAATTATAAAGAAATCCGCACGCCGATATTTGAAAGTACAGATTTGTTTGCACGTGGCGTGGGTGACTCTACAGATGTCGTACAAAAAGAAATGTACACTTTTAAAGATAAAGGTGACAGAAGCATAACTTTAAGACCAGAAGGAACTGCAGCTGTTGTACGTTCATACATTGAGAATAAAATGCAAGGTATTCCAAATCAGCCTGTTAAATTATATTATAATGGGCCAATGTTCAGATATGAACGTAAACAAAAAGGACGATACCGTCAATTCACTCAATTCGGCGTTGAAGCGATTGGCGCTGAAAATCCGAGCATGGATGCTGAAGTTCTAGCTATGGTGATGCATATCTATGAATCATTTGGTCTTAAACATTTAAAATTAGTTATCAATAGTATTGGTGATGCTGATTCACGTAAAGAATATAATGAGGCACTAATACGTCATTTTGAGCCAGTGATAGATACATTTTGTGATGATTGTAAATCAAGATTACACACAAATCCAATGAGAATACTAGATTGCAAAATTGATAGAGATAAAGAAGCGGTTAAAAATGCGCCAAGAATTACTGATTACTTAAATGACGATTCAAAAGCTTACTTTAATGAAGTGAAGACTCACTTAGATGATTTAGGTATTTCATATGTTGAAGATCCTAACCTTGTACGTGGTCTTGATTATTACACACACACTGCTTTTGAGTTAATGATGGATAATCCTAATTATGATGGTGCAATAACTACCTTATGTGGTGGTGGTCGATATAATGGACTGCTTGAATTATTAGATGGACCAAATCAAACGGGTATTGGTTTCGCTTTAAGTATTGAAAGATTGTTATTGGCGCTTGAAGAAGAAGGAATTGAATTGGACGTCGAGGATACGTTTGATCTTTTTATCGTTACTATGGGTGAAGAAGCTGAACGATACAGCGTTAAGCTTTTAAATCAACTCAGAAAATCGGGTATAAAAGCCGACAAAGATTATTTACAACGTAAAGTTAAAGGCCAAATGAAACAAGCTGATCGCTTGAATGCTCAATATACTGTTGTTATCGGTGATCAAGAGCTTGAAAATGAAGTGATAGATGTCAAAGACATGTCAACAGGTGAAACAGAAACTATTAACTTAAATAACTTAGTAAATTATTTTCAAGAAAAAAATAATTAATAAAAAGGAGAATATAAATGAGTAAAAGAACAACGTATTGTGGTTTAGTTACAGAAGAACTTTTAAACCAGAAAGTTACTTTAAAAGGTTGGGTTCATAATCGTCGTGACTTAGGTGGTTTAATCTTTGTCGATTTACGTGACAGAGAAGGTATCGTGCAAATCGTCTTTAACCCTGATTTCTCTGAAGAAGCTTTAAGTGTTGCTGAAACAGTAAGATCAGAATATGTAGTTGAAGTTGAGGGAACAGTAACAAAGAGAGATCCTGATACTGTGAATTCTAAAATTAAAACTGGTCAAGTAGAAGTACAAGTTTCTAATATATCAATTATCAATAAATCAGAAACACCACCATTTTCTATTAATGAAGAAAATCAAAATGTTGATGAAAACATCCGTTTAAAATACCGTTATTTAGATTTAAGACGTCCAGAGTTGGCACAAACATTCAAAATGAGACATCAAACAACACGCGCTATTCGTGAATATTTAGATAACAATGGTTTCTTCGATATTGAAACTCCTGTTTTAACTAAATCTACACCAGAAGGTGCCAGAGATTATTTAGTACCTTCTCGAGTTCATGAAGGAGAATTTTATGCATTACCACAATCACCTCAATTATTTAAACAATTATTAATGATTAGTGGTTTTGACAAATATTATCAAATTGTTAAATGTTTCCGTGATGAAGACTTACGTGCAGATCGTCAACCTGAATTTACTCAGGTCGATATTGAAATGAGTTTCGTTGATCAAGAAGATGTGATTCAAATGGGTGAAGAAATGTTACGAAAAGTTGTTAAAGATGTTAAAGGCATTGACGTATCAGGTCCTTTCCCTAGAATGACTTATGAAGAAGCGATGAGACGCTATGGTTCAGATAAACCTGATACTCGTTTTGAAATGGAACTTAAAGATGTATCACAGTTAGGTCGTGAAATGGACTTTAAAGTATTTAAAGATACTGTAGAAAATAACGGCGAAGTAAAAGCCATTGTAGCTAAAGGTGCAGCCGACAATTATACTCGTAAAGACATGGACGCATTAACAGAATTCGTAAATATTTATGGTGCTAAAGGACTTGCATGGGTAAAAGTTGTTGATGATGGATTGAGTGGTCCAATCGCTCGTTTCTTTGAAGATTCAAATGTTGCAACTTTAAAAGATCTTACACAAGCTGAATCAGGAGACTTAGTAATGTTTGTCGCTGATAAACCAAATGTAGTAGCTCAAAGTTTAGGTGCTTTACGTATTAAAATTGCCAAAGAATTAGGTTTAATTGATGAAAATAAACTTAATTTCTTATGGGTAACAGATTGGCCGTTATTAGAATATGATGAAGATGCTAAACGTTATGTAGCTGCACATCATCCATTTACTTCACCTAAACAAGAGGATATTAGTAAATTAGATTCAGAACCTCAAAACGCACAAGCGAATGCATATGACATCGTTTTAAATGGTTATGAATTAGGTGGGGGATCAATCAGAATTGCAGACGGTGAATTACAAGAAAAAATGTTTGAAGTATTAGGATTCACTAAAGAACAAGCTAGAGAACAATTTGGATTCTTATTAGATGCATTTAAATATGGTGCACCACCACATGGCGGTATTGCACTAGGCTTAGACCGTTTAGTAATGCTACTAACTAATCGTACAAACTTACGTGATACAATTGCATTCCCTAAAACAGCTTCTGCGACTTGCTTGCTTACAGATGCACCAGGTGAAGTCTCAGATAAACAATTAGAAGAGCTTTCTTTACGTATTCGTCATTAGATTTAACATATAGAAGGATATAAATACATTAGTCATCGAAATCACAATAGATTTTGGTGACTTTTATTTAGTGTTTTTCTTTTAGAATTATATTCAGTCTTTAAAAAACTATAATAATATTATTTAAACTTAATTTTATTATAGTTTTGCTTCACAAAATATACATTTCTATCTAGTTCATAAGGATTTCTTTATTTATACCTCTGTGGTAATATATAAACATAAGGTAGTCATCTGTATTGTTCGTACGTTTGCTTTTTATTTGGGCCTAACACTTTTTGATCAGGGAGCCCAATAGGTTTTCTTGCAGCGCACACGCCTCAATTGGAGGACTTGCAAAACAAGAAACAGGGCACCCACCTGTATATAGCAGGCCGAATGATCAAGCTTTTTATAACTACGGCAATCACGGACTCTACCGGTACGCAAGGCTTTATGTCTTGCGTATTTTTATTTGTCTTTTTCTGTTAATATAAAGTTATCGTATTGTTTTTTATAAAGGAGTTTAAAATGAAACATCAATTTTCAAGAAACGAATTAGCATATGGACAAGAGGGTTTAGATCTATTAAAAGAAAAAACAGTTGCAGTTCTTGGGGTAGGTGGTGTTGGTTCATTTGCTGCCGAAGCATTAGCAAGAACCAATATTGGTCATATTATTTTAATCGATAAAGATGACGTAGATATCACAAATGTCAATCGTCAAATACATGCACTCACTACAACTATCGGACAAAGTAAGGTCACTTTGATGGAAGAACGTATTAAACTTATTAACCCTGATTGTAAAGTAACACCACTTCACATGTTTTATACTGAGGAGACATATGAGGATTTATTTAATAATTATGATATTGATTACTTTATCGATGCAAGTGATACTATAATATATAAAGTTCATCTGATGAAAGAGTGTTTAGAACGAGGAATTAAGATGATTTCAAGTATGGGGGCAGCTAATAAAACTGATCCTACACGATTTAAAATAGCAGATATTTCTAAAACTTATATGGACCCTATGGCTAAAATTATTCGTAATAAACTAAAGCGTCAAGGTATAAAAAAGGGTGTACCTGTCGTGTTTTCTGATGAAAGTCCTATTGTAATTCGTGAAGATGTAAAAGCAACCGTTGGAGATGCAAACGCTATTAATCGTAAAGGGCAAATGCCTCCATCATCAAATGCATTTGTACCAAGTACAGTAGGATTAATCTGTGCGAGTTACGTAGTAAATGACATTTTAAAAAATATACCTGTACGCCGTATTAAAGATAAAGGGAATATATAAATAATAGACTATGAATCAAATTTAAAAGTCATTTATAATGGCTAATTGATTCATAGTCTTTTTTATTTTTTGTTTCTTAAATTATCATAAATAGTTTTAAATTGTTGTTCACTTTTTGATGTTGATTTAGGCTCATAATAAATTTTATTTTTGAGTTTATCTGGCAAGTATTGTTGAATGACGTGTCCATTTTCATAGTTATGAGGGTACTTATAACCTATGGCACGACCTAAATCTTTAGCTCCAGCATAATGTCCATCTCGTAAATGGTCAGGAATTTGGCCTATATTACCTTTACGTATGTCACTAAGTGCACTGTCAATCGCAGTGATTGCTGAGTTGGATTTAGGTGATAATGAAAGCTCAATTACAGCTTGACTAAGAGGTATTCTCGCTTCCGGGAACCCCAGTCGCTCTGCCGATTGAATGGCTGCAAGCGTACGTTGTCCCGCATTAGGTGAAGCCAATCCTACATCTTCATAACTAATGACTAATAAGCGTCTTACAATAGTCGGTAAATCGCCAGCTTCAATTAATCTTGCTAAATAGTGTAATGCAGCATTTACATCACTACCTCTTATTGATTTTTGAAAAGCACTCATAACATCATAGTGCATATCTCCATCTTTATCGCTTACGAAAGCACCTTTTTGCAAACAATCTTTAGCATCTTGGAGAGTAATATGTCTAATTTCATTTTCAACTGAAGCACTTAAAACAGCCAATTCAAGAGCATTTAAAGCACTTCTAACATCTCCTTGGCTTTGCGTAGCAAAATATTCTAATGCATCTTCATCTACTTTGGGATGATAATTAGCTAAGCCACGTTGAGAATCATTTAATGCTCTATTGATTGCGAGTCGCACATCATCATGATCTAATGAATACAGTTCGAATATTTGAGCTCTAGAGCGAATAGCTGGGTTGATTGCATGATATGGATTTGAAGTTGTTGCACCAATCAAGACGATCTTACCATTTTCTAAATGTGGTAATAAGAAATCTTGTTTAGCTTTATCTAACCGGTGAATTTCATCTAATAAAAGAATGACTTGACCAGACATTTTGGCTTCTTCGACTACCATTTGCATATCTTTTTTTGAATTTGTAACTGCATTTAATTGTCTAAATTTATAGTCAGTGCTACCAGAAATTGCTTTCGCAATACTCGTTTTACCAATGCCTGGTGGCCCATAAAATATCATTGATGATAATCTTTTGGTTTCAACCATTCGTCTAATAATGCCTCTAGGTCCTACTAAATGTTGCTGCGAAATGATTTCGTCAATGTTAGTAGGTCTCATTCTTGAGGCTAAAGGTTCTGTAATCACTATTTTCACACCTTTCTAATACTATCTTAACTGAAAAAATGCTAGAATGGTATTATATATTATTCGAATTAAGTGAGGTAATGTTATGAAAATATCAACGAAAGGGAGATACGGCTTAACTTTAATGATTTCCCTTGCTAAAAGAGAAGGGCAAGGATGCGTATCTTTAAAGTCAATTGCTGAAGAAAACAGTTTGAGTGATTTATATCTCGAACAATTAGTTGGTCCTTTAAGAAATGCTGGTTTAATTCGAAGTGTTCGTGGTGCCAAAGGTGGTTATCAACTTAGAGTACCAGCTGACGAAATTAAAGCAGGCGATATTATTCGTTTACTAGAAGGTCCTATAACGATAGTCGAAAGTATTGAATCAGAACCACCTGCACAAAAACAGTTATGGTTAAGAATGAGAGATGCTGTTAGAGAAGTATTAGATAATACTACTTTAAAATATCTAGCAGACTATGTCGAAACTGATGATAAACTTGATGGTTACATGTTTTATATTTAATTTTAAAAAATATGTTTATATACAAATGTGTGTGGTAAATAATAATTACAACAGTACGGTACATTCTTTATTTTGTATCTCAGAATTAACTTGATACTTGATCGATAAAAATATTCTTAAATTTGAAAGGAGAATTTCATTATGGGATTCATGGATAAAGCGAAAGATGCAGCAGATAAATTTAAAAATAGCGATAACGAACAAGTTGATAAAGCTAAAGACAAAATCAATGAATATACTGAAAAAAACAACGATGACAAAAAAGATGATAAATAATTAAATTTTTGAGCGATAACATTTGATGTTATCGCTTTTTTATGTGTAAATAAATATTTATAAATTAGGTAATTCAAAACATTTTTATTAAATTTAATGTTGTTTTAGCACTAATACCTAAATGTTTATAAGCAAATAAAAGGAGTGAGATTAAATAATATCCCACTCCAAATTATACCTTAATTCTCTCACTATCCATCAATTTTAAATTTTAATATTGATTATTGATTCAATTTTTCAATAATATTCTGTAAACGAGTGAAGGATTCAAATTGCTTTTCTTGATCATAAATATAGCTGATTCCCATGAGTTCATCAATTTCACCATATTCTTCAATAAATGCTTCTAACTTCTCTTTAACTGTTTCCTCTGAACCTATTAGCGAATCATTAAATCTTTGTTTAGCCATTTCAAATTCTCTAGGTGTTAGAAGAGCTTGTAAGTCATTTGTAGGTGGTTGTACTGGTTGCATTCTACCACGAGCAATACCAATAAATACTTGAGCTAAAGTGCTTGCTAGGTATTCAGCTTCTTCATCACTTTCAGCTACTATCACATTCAAGCATACAATCATATAAGGCTTATCTAATACGTCAGAAGGTTCAAATAGTTCTTTATATATTTGAATAGCCTCTTTCATTTGCTGAGGTGCAAAATGACCTGCAAAGACATAAGGTAATCCCTTACGTGCAGCTAAATGAGCTGAATCAGTAGATGATCCAAGAATGTATAATGGTACATTTTTACCTACAGCAGGATAAGCTCTTACATAAGCTTGTTTATTTCCAGGTCCAAAATAAGTTTGTAATTGTTCAACTTCTTCAGGAAACTCATATACGCCATTATGCTGATCACGTCTCAATGCGCTAGCTGTCATCATATCAGTCCCTGGAGCTCTACCTAAGCCTAGATTAACTCTGTTTGGGAAAAGTGTTTCCATTGTTCCAAATTGCTCCGCAACTATTAGAGGAGCATGGTTTGGTAACATAATCCCTCCAGATCCAACTTTAATACGTTTCGTATGTTCAAGTGTATGTTGAATCAATAGAGAAGTTGCAGAACTTACTAAATTTGGTGCGTTATGGTGTTCTGCAATCCAGTATCTTTCATAATTAAGTGAATCTAACTTTTGAGCTAAACTAATCATATCCTCAATTGCTTCTTTATCACTCTGACCTTCTCTTATTGGAACTAAATTTAATGCAGATACCTTTAGATTACCCACAGTTTTCATCTCCTCATATAAAATTAATATGGTTCAGTTTAACAAAATATGTAGTTTAATTTATATTGAAATGCTCATAATCGATAATGTTAGTGAAAAAATATTAATAATTTAATTAAAGTACATTTAAAAATATTTATAAGTTAATGTGGGGTTAATTTTGAAAGTGGTTGAGTGTTAAAATATTAAATAATGGAAAAATTTATGTTTATGAACAACTATATAGAAAAATTTCTATTCAGGTGCTATTATAGGAACATTGATAATATTGTGAGGAGTGTACTTAAAAATGGAAGTATATGCAGATTATGCTGCAACTACACCTGTCAAACCAGAAGTAATTGAAGAGATGATGACAATTTATAAATCACATTTTGGTAATCCATCGTCTATTCATTCTATAGGAAGAGATGCACGTCGTTATCTAGATGAATCAAGAAGAACAGTTGCTAAATTATTGAATGCTAAGCCTAGCGAAGTCATTTTTACAAGTGGCGCAACTGAATCAAATAATACAGCCATTAAAGGATTAGTATACGCAAATGAACATCTTGGAAATCACATTATTACAACTAAAATTGAGCATCATTCTGTCTTACACGTGTTTGAACAATTGGAAAAAGAAGGATATGATGTCACTTATTTAGATGTAGATGATACAGGTGCAATAGATTTGCATCAACTTAAAGAAGCATTAACGAATGACACTATTTTAGTTTCAATAATGTTTGTTAATAATGAAGTTGGAACTGTTGAACCTATGTATGATATTGAAGATATTGTTAGTGAGTCAAACGCATTATTTCATGTAGATGCAGTTCAAGCAATCGGACACTTAGATGTTAATTTTGAAGATTTTAAAATGGATACTTTAAGTTTGACAGCACATAAATTCGGCGGTCCTAAAGGTGTAGGTGTCTTATTAGTTAGAGATAAAACCCCAATAGAGTACTCTCAACTAGGAGGAGAACAAGAAACTAAACGACGTGCAGGAACAGAAAATTTAGCACAAATTGTTGGTTTAACAAAAGCACTAGAATTAGCACATAAGAATAGAGATGATAATAATTTACATTTAATGCAATTAAAAGAATTATTCTTAGTTAGTCTACAAGAACGTGCGATTCCTTTTGAGGTAAATGGTTCTATGATCGATACAACAGGACATATTCTAAATTTATATTTCCCATTCATAGACGTGGAAACTTTGCTAACACTTTTAGATCTAGCTAACATTTATGTATCTTCAGGCTCTGCATGTACAGCTGGTTCAACAACACCTTCTCATGTTTTAGCAGCAATGTATGAAGATGAAGAACGTGCTAAACACTCAGTAAGATTTAGCTTTAATGAATTAACAACAGATCAAGAAATAAAATATATCGTAGCTGAAATTCACAAAATATATCATAAATTTAAGGAGGAATAAATGTGTCTAATAAAGATATACGTGTAGTTGTAGGTATGTCTGGCGGTGTTGACAGTTCAGTCACAGCTCATGTGCTAAAAGACCAAGGGTATGATGTTATTGGAATATTCATGAAAAACTGGGATGACATTGATGAGAATGGTGTTTGTACTGCAACAGAAGACTATAATGACGTTATCGCAGTATGTAATCAAATTGGTATTCCATACTACGCCGTTAATTTCGAACAAGAATATTGGGATAAAGTCTTTACTTATTTCTTAGATGAGTATAAAAAAGGTCGTACGCCTAATCCAGATGTAATGTGTAATAAAGAAATTAAGTTTAAAGCTTTTCTAGAGCATGCACTTAAATTGGGCGCAGATTACGTAGCAACAGGACATTACGCAAGAATACGTCGTCATGATGATGGCCATGTAGAAATGTTACGAGGTGTAGATAATAATAAAGATCAAACTTATTTCTTAAATCAACTATCTCAACAACAATTGTCTAAAGTTATGTTTCCAATTGGAGATATTGATAAAAAAGAAGTTCGTAAAATAGCAGAAGAGCAAGATTTAGCAACAGCTAAAAAGAAAGACTCTACAGGCATCTGTTTTATTGGAGAGCGTAATTTCAAAACATTCTTATCACAATATTTACCAGCTCAATCTGGAGAAATGCGTACGTTGAATGGCGATAAAATGGGAATGCATAGCGGATTAATGTATTACACTATTGGTCAAAGACATGGACTTGGTATCGGCGGAGATGGTGATCCATGGTTCGTTGTAGGTAAAAACTTAGAAGACAATATTTTATACGTTGAACAGGGTTTCCATCATGATGCTCTCTATAGTGACTATTTAATAGCTTCCGATTTTTCTTTCGTAAATCCAGTTGATTTGGACAACGGATTTGAATGTACTGCTAAATTTAGATATCGTCAAAAAGATACTAAGGTTTTTGTTCAACGTGAAAGTCAAAATGCTTTACGCGTTACATTTGATGAACCAGTACGTGCTATCACACCTGGACAAGCCGTTGTATTTTATGATGAGGAAGTTTGTCTAGGTGGAGCAACTATCGATGATGTATTTAAAACAACAGGTCAGTTAAGTTATGTTGTTTAATTAAACCAACAAAAGATGGAGTTGTTAAGAGCCTGGGACATAATTCAATGCCTCAGGCTACAAATATATATTGGCAGTAATTGACTTAAAATAAATTTTGCAAAAATATTGTTTATGTCTTGCTCCAAAATACTACTACATCTTTATTTTATTAAATACTGCGTTTCTCGTAAGATAATTTTAAGATTGGGTGGAATCATGATAACGAAACAAGATACGATTTATGAGTGGATTCAAAATGGTCAACTTGAAGATGCTTTAAAAGCTTTATTTCAAAACATAGAAGAAGAACCAAATACCATTGAAAATTATATCAATGCAGGAATAGTATTAGCTGATATTAATGAAATTGAAAAGGCTGAGCGTTTCTTTCAACGAGCAATTACGATTGATGATAAAAATGGTGCAGTGTATTACAACTTAGCCAATCTTTATTACGATCAAGGTAAATACCGTGATGCTATTAAACTATATCAATTGGCATCTAAATACAATATGGATAAAATAGATACTAATTACATGATTGGTATGTCATTTAACCAATTAGATGCACCAACAGAATCTTTACCTTACTTTATGACTGCAGCAGAATTAGATAAGAATCAAGATGCAGAAGTTCAATTTCAATATGGTCTGGCACTATGTCATTTAGAAATGTTTAACCAAGCTATAAATCAACTAAAAATTGTTTTAGATATAGATTCAAAGCATGTCGATGCTTTATATAATCTTGGTTTAGCCACTTACATGGATACTGAAGATCTTGATTTAGCTATGTCTTATTTTGACAAGGCTATATCTATAGATCCAAATCACTTGCTAAGTCAACATGCTAAGAAAACGTTTGAAGCTATAAAGAATGAGGAGGAGTAATATGTCTGACCCTACACTATTTGATTATTCAATGATTAAAGGTACTGTAGATGCTATTTTATTTCAAAATAATGATAATTTCTATACAGTCATTAAAGTGGAAACAATTGAAACTAGTGAATCATTTGGTAATTTACCAACAGTTGTAGGGTTCTTTCCAAATATTGTGGAAGGAGATGTATACACTTTTAAAGGACAAGTGGTAGAGCACCCACGTTATGGCAAGCAATTGAAAGCCGACACTTTTGAAAAAGAGGTCCCTCAAACTAAGGATGCTATTATTACATATTTATCAAGTGACTTATTCAAAGGTATAGGTAAAAAAACTGCTCAAAATATTGTAAATACACTTGGTGAAAATGCGATAAATGATATTATGACAGACGCATCAGTTTTAGAGAAGGTTTCAAATTTACCGAAAAAGAAACAAAAGCAAATTGCTGATCAAATTAATGCCAATCAAGAGTCCGAAAAAATTATGATTCGATTACATGATTTAGGCTTCGGACCTAAATTATCAATGGCGATTTATCAATTTTACCAATCCGAGACTTTAAATGTGCTCGAAAATAACCCTTATCAACTCGTTTATGATATTAAAGGAATTGGTTTTAATAAAGCTGATACTTTAGCTAGAAATAATGGCATTAGTTTTAATGATCCAGAACGATTGAAAGCAGGATTATTATATACGCTAGAAGAAGAATGTATAAAACAAGGTCACACCTATTTATCACTAGATTATGCCATTGAAGTGACATTAGACATGCTAATGGATGCTCATTCCAGTGATAGTATCGATTCAAAACAGCTTGAAAATATTCTCGAATTATTAAATGAGGAACAAAAAATTATTGTAAACAATGAGCGAGTCGCCATTCCTAGTCTTTATTACTCCGAACTCAAAAGTGTTCAAAATTTATATCGAATTAAAACATACAAACATAAGCTAAAAGAAATAGAACAATCTGATTTACAGATACATATAGGGGATATAGAGACTAGTAATAATGTACATTATGCACCATCTCAAAAAGAGGCCTTACAAACTGCAATTAATTCTAAAATTATGCTTTTAACCGGTGGTCCTGGTACAGGTAAAACAACAGTAATCAAAGGAATCGTTGAGCTTTATGCAGAGGTACATGGTCTTTCTCTTAGTTACTCAGACTATCAAGAAGATGACTATCCTATTGTCCTTGCAGCACCAACAGGTAGAGCATCTAAACGATTACAAGAATCTACAGGGTTGGAAGCAATGACAATTCATCGTCTAATTGGATGGAATCAAGAAACACAACCAGAAGACATTCTAGATAATGAAATTAAAGCAAAGCTCATAATTATTGACGAAATGTCGATGGTAGATACATGGTTGTTTCACCAATTTTTAAGTGCAGTTCCCCTAGATGCACAAATTATTTTAGTCGGTGATGAAGATCAATTACCTTCAGTTGGACCAGGTCAAATATTTAAGGATCTTATTGATTCGAAGGCAATACCTCGAGTTAATCTAACTGAAGTTTATCGTCAACAAGATGGTTCAAGTATCATCGATTTAGCGCATCGTATGAAACACGGTGAGCCAATAGATATTACAAAGCGTTTTCATGATAGGAGTTTTATAAGTTGTAATGTCGATCAAATTCCTAAAGTAGTTGAAAAAGTAGTTTCAAGTGCAGTTAATAAGGGTTATGATATGAGTGATATTCAAGTCTTGGCGCCTATGTATAAGGGTAACGCAGGTATTAAAAGATTAAATCAAGTATTACAAGATATTTTAAACCCTAAGGCACAAGATACACGAGAAATTGAATTTGGTGATATAAAGTTTCGTAAAGGTGATAAGGTTCTTCAGTTAGTTAATCGTCCTAATGATAATATCTTCAATGGTGACATAGGAATAATTGTTGGTATATTTTGGGCTAAAGAAAATGCTTTAAATAAAGATGTTATGGTTGTTGATTTCGAAGGTAACGAGATTACTTTCACTCGTCAAGATTTATTAGAATTAACACATGCTTATTGCACATCTATTCATAAATCACAAGGATCTGAATTTCCTATTGTAATTATGCCTATCGTCAAGCAGTATTTTAGAATGTTACAGCGACCAATACTTTATACAGGACTTACACGTGCTAAACAATCATTAGTATTACTTGGAGATTCAACCGCATTTGAAATTGGATTAAATACGCAAGGACAATTACGACATACACAATTGCAAGAGCTAATCTTGTCATATTTTGATATAGACCATAAACAAAGTGATGTAACAATTTCAAATACTGTGAGTAAAGATGAAGAGGCAATGAATACAATTCACGACGTTGATACTAAAGATGATCAAGTCATTTTAAGTGAATCTACGTTATATCAAATCAATCCAATGATTAATATGGGGGATGTTTCTCCTTATGATTTTGTTGAGCGTTGACATTTAGTTTGAAAATACTTAAAATAATCTTAAGTTCGCATGAAGATGAGTAGGCAATTATTACTTATATAGAGATGTACTGGTTGGTGAAAAGTGCAATGTATATTGTTGAACGCTACTTCATGTCATTTTTATATTTTAATTGAGTGATAAATGTTTTCTATCAAGCGATAATTTTTGCAGCTTAAAGATAGATTGTTTATAACTAGGGTGGTACCGCGAAAACGTTCGTCCCTTTTTTTGAGGATGAACGTTTTTTTGTTTTTAGTTAAAATATGTTGATATAGGAGTGTCGGAAATGAAAAATTTAAAAGCTAGTGAAATTCGTCAAAAATATATTGATTTCTTCGTCGAAAAAGGTCATATGGTTGAACCTTCAGCCCCTTTAGTGCCAATTGATGACGATTCATTATTATGGATAAATTCTGGTGTAGCAACTTTAAAGAAATATTTCGATGGTAGAGAAACACCAAGAAAGCCTAGAATAGTCAATTCTCAAAAAGCAATTAGAACAAATGATATTGAAAATGTAGGATTTACTGCACGACATCATACATTTTTCGAAATGCTTGGTAACTTTTCAATTGGTGATTATTTCAAAAAAGAAGCAATCCACTTTGCGTGGGAATTTTTAACTAGTGAAAACTGGATGGGCATGGAACCTGAAAAATTATATGTAACTATTCATCCCGAAGATTCTGAAGCTTATCGTATTTGGAATGATGAAATTGGATTAGAAGAAAGTCGAATTATTAGAATAGAAGGTAATTTCTGGGATATCGGTGAGGGTCCATCTGGTCCTAACACTGAAATTTTCTATGATCGTGGAGATGAATATGGTCAAGATGATCCATCAGAAGAGATGTATCCAGGTGGGGAAAATGAAAGATATTTAGAAGTTTGGAACTTAGTTTTTAGTGAATTTAACCATAATAAAGACAACACTTATACACCATTACCAAATAAAAATATTGATACAGGTATGGGGCTTGAACGAATGGCCTCTGTTTCTCAAAACGTAAGAACAAATTATGAAACAGACTTATTTATGCCAATCATTAATGAAGTTGAAAAAGTAGCTGACAAAAAATATTTAGTAAACAACGAACATGATATTGCCTTTAAGGTAATAGCGGACCATATTCGTACAATTGCATTTGCTATTGCTGATGGCGCTTTACCTGCAAATGAGGGAAGAGGTTACGTTTTACGTCGACTTCTACGTAGAGCAGTCAGATTTAGTCAAACTCTCGACATTAATGAACCATTTATGTATAAGTTAGTTGACATCGTTGCAGAGATAATGGAACCATATTATCCAAATGTTAAAGAAAAAGCTGATTTTATTAAGCGTGTTATTAAATCAGAAGAAGAACGTTTCCATGAGACACTTCAAGAAGGTTTAGCAATTTTGAATAATTTATTAGCAAAAGCTAAATCATCTAATAATGAAATTAACGGTTCAGATGCGTTCAAATTATACGACACTTATGGATTCCCAATTGAATTGACAGAAGAATTAGCTAGTCAAGAAAACATCTCTGTGGATATGGCAACGTTTGAAAAAGAAATGGATCAACAACGTACACGAGCTAGAGAAGCTCGACAAAGTTCACAATCAATGCAAATCCAAAGTGAAGTTCTTAAAAATATTACCACTGAAAGCAAATTTGTCGGATATGAAACTACAGATTATCAGACTACGTTAACTGATTTAATTTATAATGGAGAGAAAGTTGAATCTGCTGAACCAGGAGAAACTGTATATTTCATTTTAAAAGAAACTCCATTTTATGCAGTTAGTGGTGGGCAAGTAGCTGATAAAGGAACAGTAGGTAATGAGAACTTTGAGATTGAAGTAACTGAAGTAACTAAAGCACCTAATGGTCAAAACTTACATCAAGGTGTCATCCAATTTGGTCAAGTTACAATTAATAGTGATGTAGATGCAAGTGTTAATAGGGATGAAAGAAAAGACATCCAAAAAAATCATAGTGCCACTCATTTACTTCACGCTGCATTAAAAGAAGTATTAGGTGAACATGTAAATCAAGCAGGTTCGTTAGTTGAAAGTGAGCGTTTGCGTTTCGACTTCTCACATTTTGGTCCGATGACTCAAGACGAAATTGATCAAGTTGAAAGACGTGTAAATGAAGAAATTTGGAGAGGTATTTCAGTTAATATACAAGAGATGCCTATTAATGAAGCAAAACAAATGGGTGCTATGGCGTTATTCGGAGAAAAATACGGAGATATTGTGCGCGTTGTTAATATGGCACCGTT
This sequence comes from Staphylococcus sp. GW821-FHT11H10, assembly GCF_058807855.1. Taxonomy (NCBI): domain Bacteria; kingdom Bacillati; phylum Bacillota; class Bacilli; order Caryophanales; family Staphylococcaceae; genus Staphylococcus; species Staphylococcus sp. GW821-FHT11H10. The sequence goes on from NZ_JBXARC010000010.1 coordinate 64,722, forward strand.
CTCAATTGAGCTATGTGGTGGTATACATGTTGATAATACTGCAGAAATTGGACTTTTCAAGATTATAAGTGAATCAGGTACAGGTGCAGGCGTTAGACGTATTGAAGCATTTACTGGTAAGTCAGCATTCTTACATTTAGAAGATATTCAAAATAAATTTAATTCTATTAAAGATCAAGTTAAAGTTAAATCTGATAATCAAGTATTTGATAAAATTGTCCAGCTACAAGAAGAAGAAAAGAACCTTCATAAACAATTAGAACAGCGAAATAAGGAAATCACTTCACTTAAAATGGGCAATATTGAGGATCAAATTGAAGAAATTAATGGCTTTAAAGTATTAGCTACAGAAGTTGAAGTTTCTAATGCTAAAGAAATAAGACAAACTATGGATGATTTCAAATCTAAACAACAAGATGCTATTATAATCTTAGCAAGTGATTTAGGTGAAAAGGTATCACTAATAGCAACTGTACCAAAAGAACAGACAGATAAAATTAAAGCTGGAGATATCATTAAGAATATGGCGCCATTAGTTGGTGGTAAAGGTGGCGGTCGTCCAGATATGGCTCAAGGTGGCGGTACGCAACCAGAGAATATCTCAGAAGCATTACGCTTTATTAAAGATTACATTAAAAAACTATAACTTTGTAATCAACTAGTGTAAAATTGGTGTATGTAAGATAATTCGTTTTAGAGGAGTGTCGCATCTATGGATAATATTGATAAAACAATGAAGTTTGACTATGAAGAAATTCCGAAAGATAATGTTGAAACAGTGTTAAACAACGTACACCGAACTTTAGAAGAGCGTGGTTACAATGCTGTAAATCAAATTGTAGGATATTTACTCTCAGGTGATCCTGCATATATACCTCGTCAAAATGATGCTCGAAATCAAATTCGCCACATTGATCGTGACGTTATCATGGAAGAACTCGTTTCAAATTATTTAAAAGAGAATAAGAAATAGTATATGTTAACTCACAAAATTTTGGGTTTGGATGTAGGTAGTAAAACAGTTGGCGTAGCTATAAGCGATTTAATGGGTTGGACTGCCCAAGGATTGGACACTCTAAGAATTAACGAGGAACTAGAAGATTATGGTATAGAGCAATTAGTGACCATCATTAAAGAAAATAACGTTGGTTCTGTAGTGATTGGTTTACCTAAGAATATGAATAATTCTATTGGCTTTCGTGGAGAAGCTTCGTTAAGATATAAGGAGTTACTCAAAGAAAGCTTACCTGATATAGAGATAATTATGTGGGATGAACGATTAAGTACTATGGCAGCAGAGCGTTCATTACTTGAAGCAGATGTATCTAGACAAAAAAGAAAAAAAGTAATTGATAAAATGGCAGCAGTGTTTATATTGCAAGGCTATTTAGATTCAATCCAATAAAGGAGTAATAAACAATGACTGAACATAATCATAACCACGATGTAGAATTAGATATTAGTAATGAAGAAGAGTTATTAACTTTATTCGATGAAAATGGTAACGAAGTTTTATATCGTAAAATGTTGGAATTTTACCATCCAGAATTTAAAAAAGAATATGTTATTTTAGCTGAGGAAGGTGCTCAATCTGACGATGATGACATGATTGAATTGATTCCAATGATTAATGAACCTGATGAATCAGGCGATGGTGGTAAATTAGTACCTATCGAGACTGACGAAGAATGGGACATGATTGAAGAAGTAGTTAACACAAACATGGAAGAATAGTTTTCTAGATTTAATACTTAATACTAAAACTAATTTAAATTAGCTGACTGAACTATCAATATGTGATTTAATTTATAATTCAGAACAGTAATTTTGTATAGGGAGTGGGATAATGAATTCAATTCGAGTTCTATTCTGCTCCTTTTTTGATTGATTAAATCATGTTTTTTTACATATTACATCTTAAATTACAAACAAATATATGATAAAATATTTAAAGTTAAATTCTTATAGGTAGACAATGAGTTTTAATAAATATTTAAATCAGTCATACATTTATAAGTATAAGTTATCCTAGCACGGTTAAGTTTATTTAAATTTTTAAAGTTTAGCGGATAACTCTATATCGACTGGTTTATTTTTTAATGTCATTTTGTCTTTAAAAAGGAAGTAAATAAATGGAAGCTAACCAGCAGTATTTATTGGATAAACATCGTAAAACAGATAATAAAATTGAAACGTTAAGAGAATATGCGGAGCAAAATGCTGTACCAATTGTTGATAGATTATCCCTAGAGATGATTAAACAATTAATTCGGATACATCGTGCAAAAAACATTCTAGAAATTGGCACTGCAATAGGGTATAGTTCAATGCAATTTGCATCCGTATCAAATGATATACATATTACGACTATAGAGCGTGATGAGGAAATGATTACACAAGCTAAATCAAATTTCGAAACTTATGGCTACTCATCACAAATAAGACTTATAGAGGGAAATGCTTTAGAGCAATATAATGAAGTCAATGATAAACAATATGATATTATTTTTATTGATGCAGCAAAAGCTCAATCAAAGAAATTTTTTGAATATTACACACCACTATTAAGAAATGGTGGACTAGTCATTACAGATAATGTTCTATACCACGGTTTTGTATCGAATATAGATATCGTACGCTCCAGAAATGTTAAGCAAATGGTTCAAAAAGTTCAAAAATTTAATGATTGGCTAATTAGTCTAGAAAATTACAGTACTAACTTTATAAATATGGATGATGGGTTAGCTATATCAATTAAAGGAGAATAATTATGACGGAATTACTCGTTACTCCTAAATCATTAAGTCATTTAGAAACACTAATAGATATTGGTGCAGATGCATTTGTCATTGGTGAACAAAAATTTGGGTTAAGATTACCAGGAGAGTTTAATCGTGAGGATATTAAACAAGCAGTCAATTTAGCGCATGAGCATGATAGAAAAATATATGTTGCTGTAAATGGCATTTTCCACAATTATCATTTAAATGCATTGGAAGACTATATTAATTTCTTACATGAAGTTAGAGTAGACCGAATTATATTTGGTGACCCTGCTGTCGTCATGAATGTCAAAAATCAACATAATCCGATACCACTAAATTGGGATGCTGAAACTATAGTAACTAACTATTTCCAATGTAACTATTGGGGAAAAAGAGGTGCCAAACGAGCGCTTCTAGCGAGAGAATTAAACTTAGATGAAATAATAAATATAAAAGAGAATGCAAATGTTGAAATTGAAGTTCAAGTACATGGGATGACTTGTATGTTCCAATCTAAACGCATGTTGCTTGGGAACTATTATACTTTCCAAGATAAACAAATGAAGATTAAACGTGAAAATGATGATAAAGAGTTACTACTATATGACGAAGAACGTGATAATAAATATCCTGTATTTGAAGATTTTAATGGTACACATATAATGTCTCCAAATGATATCTGCTTAATTGAAGAACTCGAGCCACTATTTGAAGCTGGAATTGATTCATTTAAGATAGATGGAATTCTGCAAAGCGAAGAATATATAAACACTGTTACAGCTCAATACAGAGAAGCAATAGATTTATATAATGAAGATCCTGAAGCATATGAAGATGAAAAATTCATGTTAGTAGATCCAATTGAAGCAATTCAACCAGAACATCGTCCATTTGATGAAGGATTCTTATACAAACAAACAGTTTATTAAAAAGGAGGCGCTAAAAAATGAAAACATTGACTGAAATTCAAACGAAAGTTAAAAGTAAAATTAAAAAGCCCGAATTATTAGCGCCTGCTGGTAATTTAGAAAAATTAAAGATTGCAGTACATTATGGTGCAGATGCAGTATTTTTAGGTGGTCAAGAATATGGTTTGCGTTCTAATGCTGATAATTTTACTATGGCTGAAATTAAAGAAGGCGTTGAATTTGCAAATCAATATAATGCAAAAATATACGTAACTACTAATATTATCGCTCATGACGAGAATATTAAAGGTCTGGAAAATTATTTAATTGAATTAGAAAAAACGGGTGCTACCGGAATCATTGTTGCAGATCCTTTAATTATTGAAACTTGTAAGCAAGTTGCTCCTAAATTAGAAATACACTTATCGACACAACAGTCATTGTCTAATACTAAAGCGGTTCAATACTGGAAAGAAGAAGGTTTAGATCGAGTGGTATTAGCACGTGAAACTGGTGCGATGGAAATGAAAGAAATGAAAGAAAATGTAGACATTGAAATTGAAGCATTTATACATGGTGCAATGTGTATTGCATATTCAGGTCGCTGTACACTAAGTAATCATATGACAGCTAGAGATTCTAACAGAGGTGGTTGTTGTCAAAGTTGTCGTTGGGATTACGATTTATTAGAAGTAGATAATGACGGTGAACTTGATCTTTATTATCAAGATGGAGACACCGTACCATTTGCTATGAGTCCTAAGGATTTAAAATTAATTGAATCAATACCTCAAATGATGGAAATCGGTATCGACTCTTTAAAAATAGAAGGGCGCATGAAATCTATTCATTATATAGCTACAGTTGTATCAGTTTATAGAAAAGTTATTGATGCTTATGCTGAAGATCCTGAGAATTTTAAAATTAATCCTGAATGGTTAAAAGAATTAGATAAATGTGCTAATAGAGATACTGCACCAGCATTTTTTGAAGGTACACCAGGATATGAAGAGCAAATGTTTGGTGTTCAACAAAATAAAAAATCACCTTACGATTTTTGTGGATTAGTAATAGATTATGATGAAACTACTCAAATTGCTACAATACAACAAAGAAATCACTTTAAACCAGGTCAAGAAATTGAATTCTTTGGACCTGAAATACAAAGTTTTAGACAAGTTATTGATGCCATATATGATGAGGAGGGCAATAGTCTAGATGCTGCTCGTCACCCACTTCAAATTGTACAAATTAAAGTAAATCATCCAATTTATCCTAAGAACATGATGAGAAAGGAAATTAGATAATGGCAAACACAACAATTATTGGTATTGCCGGTGGTTCAGGATCTGGTAAAACAACAGTAACAAATGAAATCATGAAGAATTTAGAAGGCCATAGTGTCGCATTACTTGCTCAAGACTATTATTATAAAGATCAATCACATTTAACTTTTGAAGAGCGTCTTGAAACAAATTATGACCATCCCTTTGCATTTGACAATGATTTGCTAATAGAAAATTTAAAAGATTTACGAAATGGTCATGCAGTTGAAGTTCCAACGTACGATTACACAAATCATACACGAAGTAATGAAACCATTGCATTTGAACCTAAAGATGTTATTATCGTAGAAGGTATATTTGCTTTAGAAAATAAAACACTTCGTGATATGATGGATGTCAAAATATACGTTGATACTGATGCAGACTTAAGAATTCTAAGACGACTCGTACGTGATACTAAAGAACGCGGTCGATCTATGGAATCAGTAATTAACCAATATTTAAATGTTGTCAAACCAATGCACAATCAATTTATTGAGCCTACTAAGAAGTATGCAGATATTATCATTCCAGAAGGTGGAAGTAACAAGGTTGCAATTGATATAATGACCACTAAAATTCAAACATTGGTTAGTAAACAATAAGTAAGTTACAATATGTATCAAAAAACAATATATTTAATGACTAAACCATATTAAATGAAAAAGGAAGATGACATAATGGAAAATCAAAAACAATATCCAATGACTCAAGAGGGTTATGAACAATTAGAAAAAGAATTAGAAGAATTAAAAACGGTTAAGCGTCCTGAAGTTGTAGAAAAAATTAAAGTGGCACGTTCATTTGGTGACCTTTCTGAGAACTCTGAGTATGATGCTGCTAAAGATGAACAAGGATTCATTGAACAAGACATTCAACGTATCGAACATATGCTTAGATATGCATTAATCATTGAAGATACAGGTGATAATAATGTTGTTCAAATTGGTAAAACCGTGACTTTTATTGAGTTACCTGGAGATGAAGAAGAAAGTTACCAAATCGTTGGTTCTGCTGAAGCAGATGCATTTAACGGCAAAATCTCAAACGAATCACCTATGGCTATAGCATTAATTGGTAAAAGTTTAAAAGATGAAGTGCGTGTGCCTCTACCAAATGGTGGAGAAATTAATGTTAAAATTGTAAATATTAAATAGATAAATTTTTTCTGAATAAAGTTTTACAAACTCTTTAAATATCTTGGTATTTATATTAATAAAATGCATATTTATATCGGCTATGAAGAAATCAAGTAACAATGATTTCTTCATAGCTTTTTTTAATAACCTAATAATGCTATTGTATTAGTTTTAATTAAGTGATATTAAAAAACTTAATAGCTAGAATATGATATTTTTAGATAAAATTATACCTTATGTTACAAAAATTCATATATATTTTATCAAATTAATTTGAAAATCTGAACTTTTTCATGACAAAATTAGTTTTATATGCTTAAATAACAATGTAAATACAATTGAATCATTTGCTAATTACACTATAAAGTAAGCGATTACATTTCGTCTCGCTTTTTTTATTATTCATAATTTGAAATACTTAATAAACAACTAAGATATTATAATGTTATAATTTTTTTATACATATCAGTAAAATATGATTATTTAAAATATTGAATCATTATTTTTTAAGGCGCAAATATACAATTATTAAGATTAAAGGGGAGGCAATGGATTGGAAGTTAAAGTTATAAATGAGCAATCGCTATTGCTTTATTTCAAAGAAGAAATAAGTGAAGTTAATTATCAAGAGGTTGATTTAACTACACAACATATTCTGTCCAAAAATATTCCAGATATTAGAGATGTTATCCCATCATATCGAGCTATTATGATTAATTTCAATAATGATTCAATCGATTACAAACAATTGATTGAAAAATTAGAATTAGATAAGCTCAACGTTTCAAAAGATGATACATACTCTAAAAAAAATGTTATACATATTCCTGTACTATATAACTTAGAAATGGGACCCGATTTAGAAGAGGTAGCTAGTTATAACAACTTAACTATAGAAGAAGTTGTTCAAATCCATACAACTAATGAATACCTTGTATATATGCTAGGTTTTATGCCCGGTTTCCCATTCTTAGGTGGTTTAGACGAACGTATTCATACACCTAGAAGATCTGAACCAAGAGTTAAAATTAATGCTGGTTCAGTTGGAATAGCTAACAATCAAACAGGTTTATATCCTTCTGATTCACCTGGAGGATGGCAAATTATTGGAAGAACACCTTTAAAAGTCTTTGATCAATATTCTGAACCGATGACATTGTATGAAGCTGGTGATTATATTAAATTCTACTCGATAGATGAGACGACATATAATCAAATTGAAAGTGAAATCAATGACGGAAGATTTAATAAAGAAAAGTGGGTGACTCGTAGTGGGCATTAAAATTTTGAAACCAGGTCTTTTCACTACCGTTCAAGATAAAGGCCGTTTTGGATATCAACATTTAGGTTTCTCCGGGTCTGGGGCAATGGATCAATTTAGTTATAACTTAGGACGTAAACTAATCGGAAATAGCGGTCCTAGCCTAGAATTTACTATCATTGGTCCAACATTGACTTTTACTCAAGCTAACACTTTTGTAATAACAGGTGGTCAATTTAATGCAAAATTAAATGATATTAATATTTCCAATAATAATGTCTTATTAGCGAATAAAGGAGATGTACTTGAATTTGGGCCAGCAATAAAGGGTGCACGTGGTTATATTTTCTTTGGCCATCCTCTTGATATTGAGATGGTTGCTGGTAGCTACTCTACACACACAAGAAGTAAAATAGGCGGTTTTAATGGTAGAGCTTTGAAAAAAGATGATCATATTCAAGTTGTGCAAAATAGCAACTTTAAGGTTAATCTTGGAAAAACAAGCGACTATGATGCAATAGAACAAGACAATATTATTCATATTATAGAAGGTCCTCAAGTAAATGCTTTCTCACATGAAAAAAGAAAGACCTTAGTTGAATCGGTGTATAAAATATCTGACCAATCAGACCGAATGGGATATAGACTTATAGGTGACAACATTCCACCAGATAATGGAGCTGATATCATATCAGAACCTGTAGGGTTGGGTAGTATTCAAGTACCAAATGATGGCAATCCGATAATACTTTTAAATGATAAACAAACAGTTGGTGGTTATACAAAAATTGCTACAGTTAGTCAATTAGACCTTAAAAAACTAGCACAATTTAAGCCAGGTGATGTGATACAGTTTAAATGGATATCTGTGGATGAAGCGAATGCTATGTTAAAAAACTTTAATCAACAATTTGAAGAGAAGTTAGAATCAGTGACAAAGGCTCCAATATTTAATATGCATTCAATGCGAGCAACATCAAAAAAATTAGCAAAATTAATTGAAGAGGAGAAATAATAGATGAATATAAAAAAAATAGAAGAAGTTATTAACTTAGTTAAATCAAATGGCGTTAAGCGTTTTAAATTTAAGGATAATAAAAGCGAATTAGAATTAGATTTCACTGAGGGTTATCAATCATCTAATGTGTCTTCAAACCAAAACTTAGTAAGTACAAACACTGTAAATGATGAAAGTCTGCAACAAGTTCAAACGAGTGCAAGTGAAGAAACTTCTAAAGAAATCTCTTCACCAATGGTGGGTACTTTCTTCTTACAAGATAGTAAAGAATTAACTGATCCCCAAATTAAAGTTGGAGATAAAGTTAAATCTGGAGATATCATCGGTTATGTTGAAGCAATGAAAGTTATGAATGAAATTACAAGCGATGTAGATGGAGAAGTCGTTGAAATAGTAGCAGATCATGGTACAAATGTTGAATATGATCAAGTACTAGTTAAACTTAAATAAAGGGGGACAGCTAAATGTACCGTTGTTTAGTAGCAAATAGAGGAGAAATTGCAGTCCGTATCATTAGAGCCTGTCGTGAAATGGGCATAGAGACTGTTGCGATATATGCTAAAGGAGATGAGCAAAGTTTACATGTTAGCTTAGCTGATCAAGCAGTTTGTATTGGAGAAGCCAATCCTTTAGATAGTTATTTAAATATTGAACGTATCATTGGTGCAGCTGAAATAACAGGTGCGAATGCGATCCATCCAGGGTATGGATTTTTATCAGAAAGTACAACTTTTGCTGAAAAAGTAGAAGAAAATAATATTCAATTCATTGGTCCAAGTAAGAAAACAATGGAACTAATGGGTGATAAAATAACTGCTCGACAAACTGTAGATGATGCAGGTGTTCCTGTAATTCCAGGGTCTAAAGGTGCAGTTAATTCAGTTGATGAAATAAAGGAACTAGCTGAAGAAATTGGCTATCCTGTTGTTTTAAAAGCAGCAAGTGGTGGTGGAGGTAAAGGCATCCGTATAGTAAAAGAGCCAGAACAACTTGAAAAATCCCTTAAAGAAGCGAAAAACGAAGGTCAAAAATACTTTAACGATGACAGAGTTTATGTTGAAGCATTTATACCTGTAGCGAAACACGTGGAAGTACAAATTATTGGTGACGGTAAAGGTAATTATGTACATTTAGGCGAAAGAGATTGCTCGGTTCAACGTAAAAACCAAAAATTAATAGAGGAATGTCCTTGTGCCGCTTTAACTGAAGAGAGACGCCAACAGATATGCGCAGATGCAGTTGCAGTCGCTAAAGCATCAAATTATCGAAGTGCAGGTACAATTGAATTTTTAGTAACTAAGGATGCACACTACTTTATTGAAATGAACGCACGTATTCAAGTGGAACATACTGTTACAGAGATGCGCGCTGATAGAGATTTATTACAAGCCCAATTATACTTAATGCAACATGATAAATTACCATTCTCTCAAGATGATATTGTGTTTAATGGACATGTAATTGAAGCGCGTATCAATGCTGAAAATCCAGAAAAGAAATTTCAACCTACCCCTGGTAAAGTTAAAAAGTTACATTTACCTCAAGGTTTCAACATACGTGTCGATTCTCTGCTTTATCCTGGGTATCAAGTATCACCTTATTATGATTCGCTAGTTGCTAAAGTTATAGTAAAAGATACTAATCGAAAAACAGCTATAAACAAATTAAAAGTAGCACTTGATGAAATGGTTATAGATGGATTTACAACAACTGCAAACTTTTTATATGCAGTTTTAAGTTACCCACTTTATGCAGATGATGACGCAAGTGAAGTAGATATTAAATTCCTTGAAAAACATCAAATAATTGAAGGGGTGGAGTTATAATGCGCATAGACTTAAATTGTGACTTAGGTGAAGCGTTTGGAAATTACTCATTCGGTGGAGATAATCAAATCATTCCATTAATTACATCAGCTAATATTGCTTGTGGCTTCCATGCTGGCGATGAAAATGTCATGTATGACACAATTAAACTTGTTAAGGATAATGGTGTAGGTATTGGAGCTCATCCTGGATTACCAGATTTAAAAGGATTTGGTCGTCGCAACATGGATATTACACCAAAAGAAATCTATAATTTAGTTGTTTATCAACTTGGTGCGTTAGATGGATTTTGTAAGGTACATCAAACACGTATTAATCATGTTAAACCTCACGGTGCTCTCTACAATATGGGTGCAAAAGATAAAAACATTGCACATGCAATTGCTCAAGCTGTATATGATTTTGATTCTTCACTAATCTTAGTAGGGTTATCAAATACATTATTAATAACTGAAGCTGAATCATTAGGATTACGTACTGCATCTGAAGTGTTTGCTGACAGACGATATGAAGACAATGGTCAACTCGTTAGTCGTAAAGAGGCAGATGCAGTAATCACTAATACTGAAGAAGCCTTAGATCAAGTTTTAAAAATGGTAATTGAAAACAAAGTTGTTAGTAAAAACGGAAAAGAAATTGATTTAAAAGCTGATACGATTTGTGTGCATGGAGATGGGGCTCATGCTCTAGAATTTGTATCACAAATTAGAGAAAAATTAACGAAGGAAGGCATTGATATTCAATCCTTATAAGGGGGAGCTATTATGGGAGAAAACTTAAACCAAAATCCAAATCAAGAAATTAATCCAAATGAAAAGGAATTTAAATTCACAAAAAATCATAGACGATTACTGTACGGTTCTGTATTCCTAATGGCAACTTCAGCCATTGGACCAGCTTTTCTAACTCAAACCGCTGTGTTCACTGCAGAATTTTACGCTAGCTTCGCATTCGCAATATTAATTTCCATTATAATTGATATTGGAGCACAAATTAATATTTGGCGTGTGCTTGTAGTAACTGGACTTCGTGGACAAGAAGTATCTAATAAAGTTATGCCAGGTCTTGGTACTTTAATTTCCATACTAATTGCATTTGGTGGACTGGCATTTAATATTGGTAATATTGCCGGTGCTGGTCTAGGGTTAAATGCTATGTTTGGATTAGATATTAAATGGGGTGCTGCAATTACAGCTATCTTCTCAATATTAATCTTTGTAAGTAAAAGTGGACAAAAAATCATGGATGTTGTATCGATGATTTTAGGTGTTGTTATGATACTAGTAGTTGCATATGTTATGGTTGTTTCAAATCCACCATATGGAGATGCATTAGTTCACACATTTGCTCCTGAACATCCAGTTAAGTTAATTTTACCAATTATTACACTAGTCGGAGGAACAGTGGGTGGATATATTACATTTGCTGGTGCACACAGACTTTTAGATTCTGGTATGAAAGGGAAAGAATTCTTACCATTTGTAAACCGTTCTGCTATTGCTGGTATATTAACAACTGGTATTATGAGAACATTGTTATTCCTTGCAGTATTAGGAGTTGTGGTTACTGGAGTAACATTAAGCGCTGATAACCCACCTGCATCTGTATTTCAACATGCAATAGGACCTATTGGTAAAAATATTTTCGGTGTAGTTATTTTTGCTGCTGCTATGTCATCTGTTATAGGATCAGCATATACAAGTGCTACATTCTTGAAAACATTACATAAATCATTATTGACTAAAAATAATCTTATTGTAATTATCTTTATTGTTGTTTCAACTCTAATTTTCTTATTTATTGGTAAACCTATTAGTTTACTTATTATTGCTGGTGCAATAAATGGTTGGATTTTACCTATTATACTTGGGGCTATTTTAATTGCAAGTCGTAAAAAATCTATAGTCGGAGATTACAAACACCCTACATGGATGCTTATTTTCGGTATAGTAGCAGTGATTGTAACAATTGTAACTGGTATTTTCTCACTACAAGATTTGGCTACGCTTTGGAAAGGCTAAATTTTCAATAATTTGCACACTCGTAAAGTGCTTATATAATTCTTTAAGGCTGTTTCTATTAAATTTCAATAGAAATGGTCTTTTTTACAAGTTTATATTAATTTAGTACATTAATTTCATGACCTTAAAAGATTTTATATTAGATGAATTTATTTTTTTAATTAAAGAGTAAATAACATTGTCGTGATGAATAAAAATATATGATAAAATAGCAATTGCTAAGATAAAGACTGAGGTGTTAATATGATTGGAATTATAGGAGCTATGGAAGAAGAAGTAGCTATACTAAAAGACAAATTAACAGATATGAATGAAATTTCTGTTGCACATGTAAAGTTTTATAGAGGGAAATTAAATTCAAAAGAAGTAGTGTTAACTCAAAGTGGTATTGGCAAAGTAAATGCTGCTATTTCAACTACGTTATTAATTGAAAAATTCAATCCAAAACTAATCATCAACACTGGATCTGCCGGCGCATTAGATGAGAGTTTATCTGTTGGAGATATGTTAATTAGTAATGATGTTGTTTATCATGATGTTGATGCAACAGCATTTGGCTATAAACTGGGTCAAATACCTCAAATGCCTTTAGAATTTAAGTCGGATCAAGAATTACTTAAATCGGTAGAAACAGTAATTAATAAAAAAAATTATAATGCTAAAATTGGCCAAATTGTTAGCGGTGATAGCTTTATTGGTAGTGTTGATCAGCGACTAACAATTAAACGACAGTTTCCTGAGGCTATGGCTGTTGAAATGGAGGCAACTGCAATTGCACAAACTTGCCATCAATTTCATGTTCCTTTTATAGTTACACGTGCAGTCTCAGATCTAGCTAATGGCAAAGCAGACATATCTTTTGAAGAGTTCCTTGGTGAAGCCGCAAAATCTTCAAGTTCAATTGTTGAATCATTAATCAAAGTTTTATAAATAATAATAAAGGTGATAAATAAATGGGATTAATAAAAAAATTTTTTATGCCAAACGATTACGTTAAGTCTGTATTTCAAATCGACATTGAAAAGTTGGCTGAGGCTGGATTTAAAGGCATTATCACAGATTTAGATAATACTTTAGTGGGTTGGGATGTTAAATCTCCTACTATAGAGATACAGCAATGGTTTAAAAGAGCAAATGAGTTAGGTATCACAATTACAATTGTATCTAACAACAATGAAGATAGAGTGTCTAGTTTTTCTAAAGATCTAGATGTGGATTTTATTTTCAAAGCAAGAAAACCTGTGGGCAAAGCATTTAAAAAAGCTATTAAACATATGAATATTAAACCAGAAGAAACGATTGTCATTGGAGACCAAATGTTAACTGATGTATTTGGAGGCAATCGAAATGGTTTATATACAATTATGGTGGTTCCTGTTAAACGTACAGATGGTTTTATTACAAAGTTCAACCGTATTATTGAACGTCGCTTATTAAATTACTTTAAAAATAAAGGCTATATCACATGGGAGGAAAATTGATTGGATGACACATTAAAATGTATTGGCTGTGGCGCGCCACTTCAGTCCGAAGATAAAAGTGCACCTGGTTATGTTCCTGAACATAACCTTTTTAGAGAGGATGTTATTTGCCAACGTTGTTTTAGATTGAAAAATTACAATGAAATTCAAGATGTTGGAATGGATAGTGAAGATTTTTTAAATTTATTAAATGAACTGTCTGACCGAAAAGGCATTATTGTTAATGTAGTTGACATATTTGACTTTGAAGGAACATTTATTAATGCTTTAAAACGGATAGTTGGTAACAAGAAGATTATTTTAGCAGCTAATAAACTGGATCTTCTACCTAAACAGATTAATAAACGACGAGTAAAAGATTGGCTTAAGAAAACTGCTAGAAAATATGGCTTAGATGCTGACGATGTTATATTAATATCTGCTCAAAAAGGTTGGGGAATCGATGATCTTCTAACATCAATTGAACAAAATCGAAATAAACAAGATGTTTATATAGTCGGCACAACGAATGTAGGTAAATCTACACTTATAAATAAATTGATTGAACAAAGTGTAGGAGAGAAAGATGTAGTTACGACATCACGATTTCCTGGTACTACATTAGACTTAATTGACATACCTTTAGATGAAAAAACGTTTATGTATGATACTCCTGGTATTATTCAATCTCATCAAATGACACACTATGTTTCTGAGAAAGAGCTAAAAACAATCGTACCTAAAAATGAAATAAAACAAAGAGTTTTTCAACTTAATGAAGGACAAACGTTATTCTTTGGTGGACTGTCTAGAATTGATTATGTTTCAGGTGGAAAAAGACCGTTAGTTTGTTATTTTTCAAATGATTTGAATATTCACCGTACCAAAACAGAAAAAGCTAATGATTTATGGCGAAATCAAATTGGAAATGTTTTAACACCACCAAATAATCCTGACCACTTCGATATGAGTGATACAAAAGCTGTACGTCTTGAAACTGGTAAGGAAAAGAAAGACATAATGATATCAGGTCTAGGATTTATAACGATTGAAGCAGGTGCAAAAGTCATTGTACGCGTCCCTAAAAATGTTGATGTAATCCTAAGAAATTCAATTATGTAAGGTGGGTTATTTATGAAGTATGCAGTAATAGGTGATCCCGTTTCACATTCATTATCACCAGTCATGCATCAAGTTAATTTTAAATCATTAAATATGGAAGACACATACGAAGCGTTGCATATTCCCACACAAGATTTCCATGATATTAGACACATTATTGAAGATAACCATATTAACGGATTCAATGTTACGATTCCGCATAAGGAAAGAATTATTCCTTATCTGGATGAAATTAATGACCAAGCAAAAGCTGTTGGAGCCGTTAATACTGTGAAAATTATTAACAATAAATGGATAGGTTATAATACAGATGGTATTGGTTATGTGATGGGCTTGAAACAAGTTTATCCCGATTTAGAAAATGCTTATGTTTTAATCCTTGGTGCTGGTGGTGCTAGTAAGGGAATTGCAAATGAACTCAGTAAAATTGTACAACCAAAATTAACAATCGCTAACAGAACAATGAGTAGATTTGAGACATGGGATATGGATATTAATGCAATTTCATTAGAACAATCAGAACAATATTTAGATGAATTTGATATTATAATCAATACGACATCTGCTGGATTAAATAATAACGATGATATTGTTATTAGCTTAGATAATTTATCATCAAGTACACTCGTTAGTGATATTATTTATATTCCATATAAGACTAAATTTTTAAAAGAAGCAGAATTCAAAGGCAATACGGTTTATAATGGCCTGGATATGTTTATAAACCAAGGCGCTGAAAGTTTTAAAATTTGGACCGGCAAACAGCCTAATATACTAGAAATGAAATATGCAGTACTAAACAAATTAAAAGGAGTTTAATATGTTAACTGGAAAACAAAAAAGATATTTAAGAAGTTTAGCTCACAATATAGATCCTATTTTTCAAATTGGTAAAGCAGGCATTAATGACAATATGATTGCTCAGATTGATGATACACTTGAAAATCGCGAGTTAATTAAAATACATGTGTTACAAAATAACTTTGATGATAAAAATGAATTAGCGTCAACACTAAGTGATGCAACTAAAAGTGAAGTTGTTCAGGTGATTGGTTCGATGATTGTCATTTATAGAGAATCAGTTGATAATAAAGAAATCACATTACCATAAATGATGAATAAAAAAGCAATAGTGCTTTATGGTGGTCAATTCAACCCAATTCACACTGCACACTTGTTAGTTGCAAATGAAGTCTATCATCAACTTAAACCTGACAAATTTTATTTTTTACCAAGTTATATGGCACCTTTGAAAACGCATGATGACTATTTAGATGCTAAATATCGAATCAAAATGATTCAACTTGCAATTGAAGAATTAGGTTTTGGTGAAATATGTCAAATTGAACTTGAGAGAAAAGGTCAAAGTTACACTTATGAAACGCTAAAAGATATCGTTAATAATGAAAAAGATGCGGATATCTATTTCATTATTGGAACAGATCAGTACAAACAATTAGATAAATGGTATAAAATTGAAAAGTTAAAACAACTAATTACGTTTGTAATTGTGAACAGAGATGTTAATTATCAAGAGGTCGACGAGTCAATGATATCGGTTAATATACCGCGAATGGATATTAGTTCATCATTGATTCGAAATCGTGTAAAAAATAAACAACCAATAAATATCTTGGTTCCTCGTAGTATTCACGACTATATAAGAGAGGAAGGATTTTATGAAAATTGATAAAGCGATTGAACTTGTTAAAGATAAACTACCGGAGAAACGTTTTAAGCACTCATTGAGAGTAGCTGAAACCGCAGTAAAACTTGCAGAAATTTATGATGGTGATAAAGATAAAGCTAATTTAGCTGGTGTATTACATGATTATTGTAAGTATGATGACCTAAGCACAATGTACCAAATTGTAAGACAACACGATTTAGATAGTGAATTATTAAGTTATGGTGGAGAAATCTTACACGGACCAGTCTGTGCTGCTATCATGCAATCAGAATTTGGTATTGAAGACGAGGAAGTGCTTCTTGCAATCAAGAATCACACAACTGGTCGAAAAGAAATGACTAAAACTGAAAAACTTGTATTCATTGCTGATTATATTGAACCAGGGAGAAAAACCCCAGGAGTTGAAGAAACAAGAGATATGGCATACAATCAAGGTAGCTTAGATAAAACGATTTATGAAATTTCTAAGCGAACGGTACTTTTCTTAATCAGTAAGGATATTACAGTTTATGGCACAACGATTTCATGTTTAAACTATTATAATTATAGTGATCAAAGAATAAAGGATGATTAAATGAATTCAGAAGAATTATTAAATATTGCTGTCGATGCGACAGAAAACAAAAAAGCAGAAGATATTGTTTCTCTAAATATGAAAGGCATCAGTGATATGACTGATTATTTTGTGGTTTGTCACGGTAATAATGAACGTCAAGTTCAATCAATTGCTAGAGCAGTTAAAGAAGCTGCACATGAACAAGCTATTGATGTTAAACGTATGGAAGGGTATCAAAGTGCCAGATGGGTTTTAATTGATTTGGCAGATGTAGTTATCCATGTCTTCCATAAAGACGAACGCAATTATTATAATATTGAGAAGCTATATCAAGATGCACCAATAGAATCATATGGTCAGGTTGCTTACTAAATGACCCAATATGTTGGAATGAGTCAAGTATATGATCAACTAACACAAGACCAACCTTATGATAAGTGGTTTGAGATAGTACAACATTATTCTCAAAATTTCAATCATAAGCCTAATATTCTTGATCTTGGTTGTGGGACAGGCAGTTTAACTGCTCAACTTAATACTATTGGTTCGGTTACAGGAATGGATTTAAGTTCTGATATGCTGGCCATTGCTGCAAACAAATCTAATCAAGTATCATGGTTAGAGGGAGATATGACCGATTTTTCATTTAATAATGAATTTGATGTAATAACAATATTTTGTGATTCACTGAATTATTTACCTGATATAGAAGATGTAAATAAAACATTTATAAATGTTTTCAATCATTTATCAGAAAATGGCGTTTTTATATTTGATGTTCACACTATTTATAAGATGAGTACGTTGTTTCATAATCAATGTTATATTGATGAAAATGAGTCAACCTTTTTAGCATGGGAAGCCATTCAAGGTGATGAACCTTTTAGTGTTTATCACGAAATGAGTTTCTTTATTGAAGACAATAATGGTACTTATCAACGTTTTAATGAATCTCACTATCAAAGAACCTTTGAAAAAGAAACTTATATAAACATGTTAAATCAAATAGGTTTTAAAAACATCGAAACATTTATTGACTTTAACCGAAATAATCACGATGATCATGGTGAGCGCCTGTTCTTCGTAGCTTTTAAATAAATAAAGTAAACTCATCTCCTTGCACGTTTATACATATAAGGAGATGAGTTTTTTGTTTAAAGATAAAAAAGAGTTATTATATGCTATTAAGCAATGGAAATTTCAATTGAGTATCATTATATTAGTGATTATATCTATAGCTTTATTTCTAATTTATTCGAAATCAGATGAAGAAACAAATGATACTAAACCTATTGTTACATCTCATGTAAACTCTAATCAAAAAGGAAAAAATCATGATGTGTTGAAAAATGATGATAAAACTAATAATAAGATAGAATCTAATACAATTCAAAACGGAGACGAAATAGTTTTTGTAGATATTAAAGGTGCAGTAGAACACCCTAATGTTTATAAAATGAAAAGTTCAGATCGAATAAAAGATGTATTAGATAAAGCTAAATTGCTTACTGACGCGGATTTGAGTCAAGTCAATTTATCTGAAAAGTTAACAGATCAAAAATTGATATATATTCCCTTTGCTAATGAAAATAAAAATCCCATTACCCAAAATGACGCTAATAATAAAAGTGGCCATAGTAAATCTTTAAATTCATCATCTACTAATAAGGTGAATATAAATACTGCAAGCGAAGCAGAATTATTAAAAATCCCGGGTGTTGGTCCTGCTAAAGTAAGAGAAATTATTGATTACAGACAAAAAAATAATACGTTTCATTCAATTGAAGATTTGAAAAATATTAAAGGCATTGGTGATAAAACTTTTGAAAGAATTAAGGAATATATAACAACTTAATATTGATTATTGGCTTCTATTTAAGGATACTTTATAATATTTATAACAATTACGTATTGGAGTGAAGAAAATGGAAAGATTGAAATGGGATGAATACTTTATGGCACAAAGTCATTTATTAGCTTTGCGCTCAACTTGTCAAAGATTGTCAGTAGGGGCAACAATCGTTAAAGACAATAGAATTATTGCTGGCGGTTATAATGGGTCAGTAGCTGGAGAAGTTCATTGTATTGATGAAGGATGTTTAATTGAAGATGGCCACTGTATTAGAACCATTCACGCCGAAATGAATGCTTTATTACAATGTGCTAAACAAGGTGTATCGACTGATGGAGCTACTATATACGTTACTCATTTCCCATGCCTTAATTGCACAAAATCTATTATTCAGGCTGGTATTAAACAAATATACTATGCTGAAGACTATCACAATCATAAATACGCACTAGAACTTTTAGATCAAGCGGGTATTGATTATAAAAAAATACCTTTTTCAGCACAAAATGTAGCTCGATATTTGACTAACTAAATATATGATATTTTATGCACTATCTTTTCTATCAGGTATTTTATGGATACATATAAAATGGGTTGCCTTTCTTATTAATCTATTGTTAATTATTATCTCGCTACAAAAGAGATTAAAGTTACTACATATTTTCATTTTGATTATTTGTTTATTTTCCGGCTTAACTTTAGAACACTTTCATAATGAATATAATTTAAATAAAGACAAATTTCTTAAGTCAAATTCTAATATATCTACCGAAGTTCAATTTGTTTCCAGGATAGAGAAACAAGAGAGACAACTAAAAGGTATATTTGAACTTAGGCATCAACCTTTCGTGTATTACCTCTATTCTAATAATCTAAAAGAAAAGGATCTAGAAAATAAATCTTGTGTTATTAAAGGCAAGGTAATTAGTGTTTTAAATCATACTCCTTATGTCTCTATAAGTAATGTAGACTTAAATTCGTGTCATATTACTAAAAGAAAAAATATAATTGAAAAACAAAGAGACTTTATTATTAAAAAATTAAACAATTCAAGTTTATCTCATCCTGAATATGTTATCGCTTTAGTAACTGGAGATGTAAATGGAATCAATACTGATTTCATTGATAAAGTAAAAGATATCGGTATCTACCATTTATTAGCTGTTAGCGGATCACATATTGCAACCATTTCATTTCTCATTTATCAACCTCTTGTAAGATTAAACATTCCTAAAGTAATTATTAACGGTTTAATCATCTTATTTTTATCAATATTTGCATATTATACTGGATTTGCACCAAGTGCACTAAGAGCAATTTTAGCAACAACTACTGTCATACTTATTTCAAATAAAACAAAAATAGCTTCTATTGATATACTAGGTCTCATATTTTTAGTTATGATCATTTTCAATCCTGATTATCTATATGATATTGGTTTCCAATTTTCATTTATAATCTCATTTTTTATTATTCTTTCATTTCCTCTTATTAAAAAATTAACTTTCTTTAAAAATATTTTTGTACTTACATTTATCGCACAACTTTCTTCAACTATAATTTCAATCTATCATTTTAACCAAATTCAATGGATAGGATTACTATCCAATCTCATTTTTGTTCCATTTTATAGTTTTATCATTTTTCCGTTATCCATATTTTTATTCTTTGCTTATCATTTTGTAAGTGATATGACATTGATTAATTTAGTTTTTGACAAAATATATATAGTTCATAACAAACTTTTAGATTTATTTTTAACTTTTAAATATTATCAAATTTTTATATCACCTAAATCAGCAGTAGAATTTTCTATTTTCGTATTATTGATAGTACTCATTTATATCTTTTTCTGTTATAAAAAATTGAAAATTTTATTTTTATTCGTTATCGTGTTTATAGTTTTATGTGTTTTTAACGTTCGACCAAATGTTAGCACGATAACCTTCTTTGATGTTGGTCAAGGGGATAGTCTAATCTTTCAAACAACGAAACAAGAAACTGTCATGGTTGATACCGGTGGTAAAGAGATTAAAATAGGTAATATTGATAATCATAATATTGCTAAGTATCATATAATGCCAACATTAAAGCAAAAAAGAATCACAAAAATTGATCATCTAATTATTACTCATCCGCATGCCGATCACATTGGTGAATTACCATATATCGCCCAACACATCAGAATCAAGAAGTTATATATTAACTTATATAGCTATTCTGAAATAGAATTAATAAAAATAAAACGTTTATGTAAGATCAATAATATTGAATTAATAGATGCTACAACGATACAATTTATTCAACTAAAAAATTCTAAAATTTCATTTTTACATGGAGATATTCCTAACAGTAATGATAAAAATGAACATAGCATCATTTTACTTATTGAATATCAAAGATACAAAATGCTTTTAATGGGTGATGCAACTAAAAATAATGAATCAAAATTAATGAAAATATATCAATTACCAAAAATTGATATACTGAAAGTTGGTCATCATGGAAGTAAGACTAGCAGTTCTGAATCATTTATTAACTTAATAAAGCCAACAATAAGTATCATTTCAAGTGGTAAAAACAATAAATATCACTTACCTAATCGAGAAACGTTACAAACGCTAAGATCTACAAATAGTTCAATCTTGAACACACAAGATGTTGGAGAAATAACGCTAGACTTAGATCATGATTTAGATATAAAATCCAAAAATTAGCTATTTATCTAGAGAGGCTTTAAACAGACGTGGTATAATTAGAAATGTTTGATATTTGAAAGGGAGTTCACAATTATGGGAAATAATATTATGGCAATATATGGTGAAGTGCCTGAATTAGTTGAAAAGAAAAGTAATGAACTGACACATTCATTCTTAAATGAAGATAAAGATGATTTTAACTATGTTAAATATAATCTATATGAAACTGACATGTCTACAGTTATTGAAGAAGCTTTAACTATGCCTTTTATATCTGAGAAGAAAGTCATTGTTGTTAAAAATTCATTCATATTTACTGGAGAAAAAGTTAACAAAGATATTACACCAAATAATGAACAAGTTATTGAATTCTTAGAAAAATACGATGGTGAAAACTTAGTCATTTTTGAAATATACAGTAATAAATTAGATGAGAGAAAGAAATTAACTAAATCATT
The DNA here is from genome assembly GCF_058807855.1 of Staphylococcus sp. GW821-FHT11H10. Classification (NCBI taxonomy): domain Bacteria; kingdom Bacillati; phylum Bacillota; class Bacilli; order Caryophanales; family Staphylococcaceae; genus Staphylococcus; species Staphylococcus sp. GW821-FHT11H10. The sequence goes on from NZ_JBXARC010000010.1 coordinate 86,822, forward strand.
AAAAAAAAGTAGTAAACTTTCAAAAGTAGACCAAATGTCAGAAGAAGAAATTAAATCATGGATACAAAATCAGATACACGAGAATTACAAAGATATAAAACAAGATGCATTAAATCTGTTTATAGAATTAACTGGTGTTAACTTTAATATAGTTTCTCAAGAATTAGACAAAATTTCTTTATTCCTAGGTGATAGAACCACTATTACTAAAAATGATGTTAGTTTAATAATAAATAGAAGTTTAGAGCAAAATGTTTTTCTTTTAACAGAATTCATTCAGAAGAACCAGAAAGATAAGGCTATACAACTAGTAAAAGATTTAATAATTATGAAAGAAGAACCTATAAAATTACTGGCGCTTATTACAAGTAATTATAGATTATATTATCAATGTAAAATTCTTGCTCAAAAGGGCTATAGTGGCCAGCAAATTGCTAAGACCATAAATGTTCACCCTTATAGAGTTAAACTAGCACTAAATCAAGTACGTCATTACGAGTTAGGTCAACTACTAAATATTATTAATAACTGTGCCGAAACAGATTATAAACTAAAATCTTCATATATGGACAAACATTTAATTCTTGAATTATTTATTTTATCACTTTAAATATTAATCAGATTCAAATATTTAAATTAAATCAGTGATAAACACATAATTAATATTATATGGGAATTTGTCTAACAATAAAAGAGTCTGGGACATAAACCCTAGAGAAATAGCCAGTAAATGAGTTTTAACAAATTCATTTACTGGCTTCTTTATTTACAATACTCCGTATTGTTGGCTCGCTTTCTTAGGGGACAGCTTCAGCCTGTAGT
>NZ_JBXARC010000011.1:0-70650 GCF_058807855.1 Staphylococcus sp. GW821-FHT11H10
ATTGCGCCATTTTTGTATTCAAACATAAAAATTGGACTGATGATTTTTAGTCATCAGTCCAATTTATTATAGAGCCTTATTACTTTCCAATCTTTTTTTAATTATACGGCAGGACGCTATTTATATTTCATAATAAGATTTTCAAACTAGTGTAGTGCATATTGTTTAATGTATATATCTTTGAGTCTGAAAGTAAACGCAAAAAAGCGATCCATTTTTTTTGGATCGCTTTTAAACTTACTAATAGAATTAGTGAATGTAGTTATATGAAGCAGCTTGGCTAGCTGAAATAGTACGTGAAGTAACAACACCAGCACCGTGACCATAATTCATTTCTGATACTGTAACTGAACCGTCACTACCAACACTTTCAACATATGCTACGTGACCATATGCACCTTGTGAAGTTTGTAAAATAGCACCGGCTGATGGTGAATTATTTACTGTGTAACCTGAAGCAGCTGCAGCGCTTGCCCAGTTGTTAGCATTTCCCCAAGTTGAACCGATTTTACCGCCAACTCTATCAAATACATAATATGTACATTGACCAGCAGTATATAAGTTACTACCTGAACTTGAAGTTCTTGAAATTGAAACGCCAGTTGATTGTGATGATGGAGCAGTAGTTGTAGTTACTTTAATGTTACGATCTGAAGTTGAGTAACTAGCACCTAAACCACCAGTTTGTTGAGTATTTGCACTATATGATTGAGTGTTATTGCTATAGTTGTTGTAGTTATTATAGTTATTGTAATTATATGAATAGTTGTTGTATGAATAATTAGATTGACTAGAGTGATTTACTTGATTTGGGCTCCAGTTACCTTTCCAAGTGTAATGATAGTTACCTTGTTGGTCGATAGTGTAAGAGTAGCTGTATGAAGTTGGATCATTTGGATTATATCCTTGTTCTGCTGCATGTGCCTCATGACCATGTCCAGCGATAGCGATTGTTGCAACTCCTGCAGTAGCGATTGTAGCTGTAGCGATTTTTTTCATTGTAAAATTTCCTCCTGAGAATTAAATTAATATTTTATATTTAATAGTCATTTGATGACCCTTGAGTCCAGTTTTTAATAAGTTTCTTAACGACAAGACATACTTTATCAGAAAAAAATCATTTTGTGTGCGTTGTTATCATTTTGTAATTTTTTGCTAATAAATAGTGTTGAGTTAAATACAATAAGTAATTTTTTGTAATATTAAAAAACGTTGTCATAACAACGTTTAAAAAATTATATGAAAAAGATACTCATTTTCTTGTAACATTTTTGTAAAGTAACAGTAAAAATAAATTTGATATAAAATTAATAGAATTCATTATTTTTGTATTGTTTTAAAATTATATATACAAAAGATCTATTAATTAAATTGTATTATTACTCTGAAATGCTATATAAGAAGCTATTATTGGGGGATTATTCATAGAAACATTATAAAAAATATACAAAAACATTTATATAAGATAATAAAATGATATAATTGGTTAAAAGTTTGCTACTGCTAATACCGAAATAAAACATACAATTATATATGAAGATAGGCATTCAAAAAAGCGTTCAATTTGAAAATCGTTATTAATGCAGCAATAGTTATTAGCGTTATGGGGGATAATTTATTATTTCTGTTTATGTCATATCTTTATATATTATAAAGTGAAAGGACGTTCGTATGATTGATAACTTTTCGGTAAAGCTTTTAAAAAATATAAAGATAAGTAGTCAAAAGGAATCAAATATTAAATTAATCTATTGGCTAAAGGGGTCAGGGAGAGTAATTTTAAATTTAAAGAAATTTCAAATGAAAGAAAGAGATTTATTATTTGTAATGTTAAATGATATTTACTCGATTGAGAATGAGGATGGAGCAATTATCGCTAGTATTGAAATAGCATTCAAAGATTATTTGAAATATGCTGATGATTATATTAAGTCTAATGGATATAAATTTCCTTCTATTGAAAGAAAACAATTAGAACCCTTTATTTTAAATTTACTTGATTTTGAAAGTAGTAAGTCAGATAAATTACAAATAAAAGATAAGCTAGTAAAACACTTATGTGTAGAATTAGGATACTTGCAAAGAAATCAACGCATTCATTACAAACTAGATAATGCCTTAGTTGACAAAGTACATGAGTATATTATTAACCATCACAGTAATAAGATAAGTCGCCAAGATATGGCTAATGCACTCAATATGTCAGCCAAGGAACTTAGTAAAGTCATCAAGTATCACACACCTTATCATAATATTACACAATATATTAATGATGTTAGATTAAAATTATGTTTGATAGACATTTTAAAAAGTAATCATTTAATACAAGATATTGCATATAAGCATGGATTCAACCATTTTCCACATTTCATTGCTTTATTTAATAAAAAATATGGCATCACACCTGGTCAAATCAGAACTAAGAATCAATCACATCAATATCAATCATTTAATCAATCAGAAATACCATTAGATGAAGAAACACAATTATTAATTGCTGAGGCAAAAGATAATTACAGTTTAACCGAATAATAGTAGATATAAGTCAAACATGATGATTGTGTACAAGTAAACACGACCTTTCAATTGATAAATTATAAAGATAATGTTGTTTATTTAAGAATTCAAGTCAATGTCTATCTTTAATAGATTGGGTAAATATAGAGTTTTATATTCAATAGTTTCAAATGCAGTTATAAAATATGGGGCTATGATTAGACAATTTGTTATCAAATTAGCATGGAAACTCTTAACCGCCCAATCCTGAAATAGTGTTATGAGGTGATAGATATGATGGATAAAAATAAGCTAGAAACATTATTATTTTATCTTGTTTTTATGAAAGCGGTAGGTGAGGTGCTAAAGTATAGTTACCAATTAAAATTCGAGCAATTAAAAACATTGAATGAAATCATTAAATATTTTCATGTACATCATCAAGGAGTTTATATAGATGAGTTAATCACTTATCAAACCATTTCAAAAAGACAATTACGACATCATTTAGAACATTTATATCATTTAGGATGGATCACTAAATTGCGTGATGATAATGATCAAAGACGTTTATTATTTCTCCCATCCAATAGCTGTCAAGATAAACTGAACATTATGTTTATGGAAGTTAGTGAAATGGTAAAAGGGAAGAATTTTGACTATTTAATAGAAACAACAGCCCACTATAATCAATTAGGGCATGTTATAACCATTTTTGACGCACTTTACAAAGTTCGAAACATAGCAAAGGAGTCTAATTTGAGTTTGGATGAATTGTTATTATTAGGTAAGTTACTATCTAGTCGACAAGTTATTTCATTAAAAGAAATTCAGGCAATGTCATATCGATATTTAATATGTATGAACGTGGTTATTAATGATCTTTATCAAAAAGGGTATTTAGAAAAGTATCGTAATTCAATAGATGAACGTATTGTAAATGTAAAATTTATTGAATCACGAGCATATGAAACAAATCAATTATTTATTAGATGTTACAATAAGTTCCAAGAGGAAATGAAGTAAGTAAAATATCATAATATGTAAGGAGAATGAATTCATGATTCTAGATAATGTGAATCCCAACGATTTGTTTCCAACAGAGTCAAAAGGCCCTTCAGTATTAGGTGTCATTGAGTATAATGTTCAAGGCCAAAGTGAATTTGAAGGAGCATTTATTGCTACTTCCGAAAGATTAATTATGAATGTAGATATGAATGGTCAATTCTATTATAGAAATATCCCATATAATGAAATAGAAGAAATTCATTTTGATGGCACAGATATTGTGTTTACTTTTAATATTGGGAAAGTGCCAATGAAACAAATCAAAACAAAAGACGTTAAAGCATTCGTTGATTATGTGGAGTCTAAAATTAAATAATCAAAAAGTTGAATAAAATCTAAAACACGCTACTATGATTCTAAAGGAAGCGACGCTTGTCATAGTTATATTATTAATACAATTTGCTTAGGCTAAAAAACCATGTGAGTCTGGAACGTAAATAATATAATGATGCTACTTAGCAGATTCGCAGTAGCTGACTGAACTGAGAAGACACTTAAATCAAGTTTTCCTCAGTTCTGGTCATTCTTGTAGGGGTGGGACGACGAATTTAAAAAGAATTCTGTCCCAGTCCTTTTTTATGTCTTTGAATGAATTCCTATAGTGACTAATTGATTATATATAATTTAATTGATGTAACTTGTTATTGATAATTAATATCATTTTAATTTCATAAAAATATTGAAATATTATACATAAATGTTATAAAATAAATTTTATAGCATAAGAAATGTTTGGTAAGTAATAAATAGTAGACATGAACCTTGTAGCAACAAGACGTACATCAGAGGAGTGGTTTAGAATATGGGACAAATTAAAGACATCAATGATTTAGTTAACGCAACATTTCAAGTTAAAAAGTTCTTCAAAGATACTAAAAAGAAATATAATTTAAATTATGAAGAGGTTTATATTTTAAATTATATTGCGAGAAGTAAAACGAATGAAATAACTTCAAAGGAAATTGCAACGTATTCAGAGTTTAAACCTTATTACTTAACTAAAGCATTACAGAAGTTAAAAGATTTACAGTTACTTTCAAAAAAACGTAGCGTACAAGATGAAAGAATAGTTATTGTTTATGTAACAGATGAACAACGAGACAAAATTAATAAATTGATTGCTGAATTAGAGAAGTACATTAAGTAATCTGCGTTTATTCATAAAAGACTTAAGCTTTGAGAGATTCAATCTCATTGACTTAAGTCTTTTTGTGTTTATAATCCCTTAAGTGGTTAACTTTCAATTTGTAATGTCGAGTGATAAACTAGGTTTAAATAATAATGACAATGAACAGGTGATATAATTGATCGATTCAGTTCTGATTAATACAGATATTCAAAAGAAATGGATAAAAAAATTTCAATCAATAGAAGAGACGTTTAAAGCAAGAGCAACAGAGAATGATAAACAGTCTAGGTTCCCTTATGAGAATATTGAATGGCTAGTTAAAGAAGGTTATAGCTTACTAACGCTACCGGTAGAATATGGTGGAGAAGGTGCCACTATTGAAGATATGGTTGTTTTGCAAACATATTTAGGTGCTAATGACGGAGCAACAGCATTATCTATTGGTTGGCATTTAAGTGTTGTAGGACAAATATATGAACAAACGATGTGGAATCAAGATATGCTAAATCGCTTTGCAAAAGATATTGAAAGTGGAGCTCTTGTTAATCGAGCAGTAAGTGAAGCGGATACAGGAAGTCCAACTCGCGGAGGCAGACCTGCGACACATGCAGTAAAACAAGATGACGGTTACTTATTAAATGGTGTTAAAACGTTCACATCAATGAGTAAAGCATTGACACATTATATTGTCGCTGCATATGTAGCTGATTTACAGGAAGTAGGTTTCTTCTTAGTACCAAGAGAATTTGATGGTGTAGAAATTGCAGAAAATTGGAATATGGTAGGTATGAGAGCTACAGAAAGTCACGATTTAGTATTGAATGATGTATGGGTACCTAAAGACTTTTTCGTAGAGTCAAAAAGAAAGCCACAACCGAATGGCTGGATATTGCATATTCCAAGTACATATTTAGGAATTGCACAGGCGGCAAGAAATTATGCTATAGACTTTGCCACAAGTTATGGTCCGAATAGTATAGAAGGAACTATTAGTCATTTACCAACTGTACAACAAAACATTGGAAAAATGGAGTCTTTACTTTTATCAGCGCGTCACTTTTTATGGAGTACCGCAAAAGGATATAATTATTCAGAAAATCAACCACACTTATGGAATGAAACATCTGCTAGTAAAGTGTTAGTGATGAACCAAGGGTTAGAAGTTGTTGATTTAGCGATGAGAATTGTTGGTGCAAAAAGTCTGGAAATGGATCGTCCGTTACAACGCTATTACCGAGATATGAGAGCTGGATTACACAATCCACCAATGGAAGATGCAGCATACACTAATATAGCGAAATCTTTATGTAATTTATTTTAAGAGTCTAATAACTATAGTTTTTAAGTCTTGATCAATAATTATTGATTAAGGCTTTTTTATTTCACAAATTATTAAAATTTTTATTGTAAATAATGAGGTATTAGGATATAATTTTTGGTGAAATTGATAATCGTTTTCAACAGGAGGATGTTATGAAAAAGTTAATTTTACCTTTACTTGTTCTAATCATCGTTTTAGCTGCATGTGGTAATAATGGTGGTTCAGGTAAATCCGATTCAAAAGAAGAAACAAAATCATATAAATTAGATAGTGGTAAAACTATAAAAATCCCTAAAGATCCTAAACGTATTGCGGTAGTTGCACCTACGTTTGCGGGTGGTTTACATAAATTAGGCGCAAATATTGTTGCTGTAAATAATCAAGTTGATCAAAGTCCAATTTTAAAAGAAAAATTTAAAGACACGACTAAAATTGGTGAAGCTGACGTTGAGAAAGTTGCTAAGAAAAAACCTGATTTAATTATTGTTTATTCTACTGATAAAAACATTAAAAAATATCAAAAAATTGCCCCAACAATTGTAGTTGATTATGGCAAACATAAATATCTTGAACAACAAGAAATGCTAGGTAAGATTATGGGTAAAGAAGACGAAGTTAAAAAATGGGAAGACAAATGGAAGAAACAAACTGAAAAAGATGGCAAAGAAATCAAAGATGCAATTGGTAAAGATTCAACAGTTTCTATCTTAGATGAATTTGACAAGAAAGTTTACACTTACGGCGACAACTGGGGTCGTGGTGGAGAAGTATTATATCAAGCATTTGGTTTGAATATGCCTAAAGGACAACAAGATTTAGTTAAAAAAGAAGGTTGGGCTGAAGTAAGCCAAGAAAAAATTGAAGACGTAGCTGGTGATTATATCGTATCAACTGGTGAAGGTAAATCTAAACCAAGTTATGAAACAACTAATATATGGAAAAATCTACCTGCAGTGAAAAATAATAACGTTATTGAAGTTAAAGCTGAAACATACTGGTATAATGACCCATATACGCTTGACTTTATGAGAAAAGATTTAAAAGACAAGTTACTTAAAGCTAGTAAATAATAAAATGTAAAAACGATAATCAATTATTTATGATATTTAAGCTATGATTACATATAATGTAGTCATAGCTTTTTTAAATTTACAAATGTATGTAAGGAGGAAACATCTTGAGTAAAGTATATTTTAATCACGATGGTGGAGTAGATGATTTAATATCTTTGTTTTTATTATTACAAATGGATGATATCGAATTAGTAGGTGTTAGTACTATAGGAGCAGATTGTTATTTAGAACCTTCAGTCAGCGCTTCATGTAAAATTATAAATCGATTTTCTAATAAATCTTTACAGGTTGCGCCGTCCTATGAACGTGGGGCTAATCCTTTTCCAAAAGAATGGAGAATGCATGCATTCTTTATGGATGCGTTACCCATATTAAATGAATCAACTACCAATGAAAAGTCTACCATCAGTGATGTAGAAGCTTATGAGGACATTATCAGAGTGTTGAATCAATCAAATGAACCTGTAACTTTACTATTTACTGGACCACTAACAGATTTGGCTAAAGCACTTAAAATTGAACCTAGCATTCAAAATAATATTGAAAAATTAGTTTGGATGGGTGGAACGTTTCTCGAAAAAGGTAACGTAGAAGAGCCTGAACATGATGGTACAGCTGAGTGGAATGCGTTTTGGGATCCGGAGGCGGTCAAGACAGTATTTGATAGTGAGGTAGCGATAGATATGGTAGCTTTAGAAAGTACCAATCAAGTTCCATTAACATTAGACATACGACAAATGTGGGCCGATCAACGTCAATATCCAGGTGTAGATTTTTTAGGTGTTAGCTATGCTACAGTACCACCTTTGACACATTTTATTACAAATTCTACATACTTCTTATGGGATGTTTTGACCACTGCTTATATAGGGAAACCTGATTTAGTTCAATATAAATCATTAAATGTAGATGTAAAATTTAAAGGGCCTAGTCAAGGGCGTACATTTATTAAAGAAAGTGGGCGTCCTATCAAAGTTGTCACCGATGTAAAGCATGATGACTTCTTTAATTATATTACTAATTTAGCTAAAAAAGTAGATTCTCCTTCTTGAATGTAAACTTTTTATTTTATAAAGTTTACATTAGTGGTATAATCATTCTCGTAGAAGGAGGATACAACATGAATACAAGAAATTTAGTTTACACAGCTTTAATGACAGCAATTATTTGTGTTTTAGGATTGGTACCAGGAATCCCGCTTCCAATTATGCCAGTACCTATCGTATTACAAAATATTGGTATATTTTTAGCGGGTATTATATTAGGTAAAAAATATGGGGCACTCAGTGTCATAGTCTTTTTACTATTAGCTGCTGCAGGTTTACCAGTTCTTTCAGGTGGACGTGGAGGAATCGGCGTATTTGCAGGACCATCAGCAGGATTCTTATTCTTATATCCGGTTGTTGCGTTTGGCATTGGTTTTGTAAGAGATCAATATTTTAATAAAATCAATTTTGCCGTATTATTTGTTACTACATTAGTGATTGGTGTTTTATTTTTAGATATCGTCGGTACAATTATTATGGGCTTCATTATACATATTCCAGTAAGTAAAGCCTTCTTATTGTCATTTACTTTTATGCCAGGAGATATTATTAAAGCCATCATTGCAAGTTTAATTGGCGTAACACTTTTAAATCATTCACGTTTCAAAAGTTTGATACAATAAATTTATCAAGCTAATAAGGTGGGTGAATATAGCAATGTCAAATATATCAATACATAATATTGCTCAAGATGGGCATTTATATCATGAAGATAAGCAGAAAATTATTTATTTAACACCTTCAGAACCGCTTAAGTATGATACGAATAAGTGGTTTTATAAAGAAATGCCCGCATTAGAACAGTGGTTCAAGGATATGACCTCTCAATATGAACTGCATCAAAAACAGGATTCAAATCACTTAGCGTTTACTTTTCCAGAGAATGAAAGATTAAGCCAGGAGTGGATAAATGCAATTAAAGATAGAGGTTTTCAATTAGGCATACTTGAATTCTATATTATAGAAGGAACTGAATTAGCACAGTTAACTAGTAGAAAAGATATAGACATTAAAGAAGTTGATGAAAGCAATATAGAAGATTATTTGAATATCTATTATTCATTTGCCTTGCCCTACGGTAAACCATTTGCAATTGAAAGTGTCAATAATGCAAGACAAACCATCCTACAAAAAAAAGACAGTAAAAAACGATTAGTCGCTTATGTTGATAATGAACCAGTAGGGACTGTTGATGTTATTATTACTGATGAAACTATTGAAATTGATAGTTTTGGTGTAATTGAGCAATTTCAAAGACAAGGTATTGGATCAACAATACAAGCATACATAGGTAACTTAGCAAATGAACGACCAGTTATACTTGTAGCTGATGGAGAAGACACAGCAAAAGATATGTACACGAAACAAGGTTATATGTATCAAAGTTTTGTTTACCACATAGTTAAAGAAGAAGTTAATTAAATAAGCCACAGAGTAGTTTGAACTAATTATTCCAACTACTCTGTGGCTTTAATACGTTCAGGATGACTATAAATATTAAAACTTCCATCTCTAATAAACCCAATAGCAGTAATATTTAAATCGTTAGCTAATGTAATAGCTAAAGTCGTAGGTGCGGATTTAGATAATATAACCCCTACACCTATTTTAGCCGCCTTTAATAATATTTCGGATGAAATACGTCCACTAAATATAAGCACCTTATTTCTTACAGGAATACGTCTTTCAAGACAAAACCCATATAGCTTATCGAGTGCATTATGACGGCCTATATCTTGTCTATGTTCGAAAAATTCATCACCATCGCTAATGGCGGCATTGTGCAACCCACCAGTTTGTTTAAATAATGTACTTGCAGTTTGTAATCCGGTCATCATATTGAGTACTTGTTTAGGAGTTAAGGTTATTTTTGACATTGAGGTTTTAGCTATTGCCGCATCATTGTGAAAGTAAAATTCTCTACTTTTTCCGCAACAAGATGCAATCATGCGTTTAGTAGAGTATTCAAAGCGATCGCCTAAATCTTTAGTTAACTCTACATGTGCAAAGCCTTTGCTATCATCTATTTGTAAGGATTTTATTTCTTCTTTTTTATATATAGCTCCCTCTGAGGCTAAAAATCCAACTACAAGTTCTTCCATATGTGTAGGGCTACAAATAACCGTTGCGAATTCCGTACCGTTTACATTGATTGTCAATGGAAATTCTGTAACATAACTATCTGTTGTTTGAATGAGTTGACCTTCTTCATAGCGGATAATAGATTGCCCCTGTAACACATCTTTGTTCATTTTTATTTCTCCTTTGGGATATGTAATTATATATTAAAACTTTTAGTCACAATTTGAAAAGATTTAAATTACATATAAATAATTAATAGTATATTAAATACATTTAATAATATGGAGATTAGGTGAATTTTTATAATTTATACCTTTTAAAAGATTAAGACTAGCGTATAATATAATGTGTAAAAGGAGGGGGTTATGAAATGAATATTAAACATTTCATGGCAGTAATCGTCACATTAGTTATTATTTTAGCAGGATGTTCAAATTCTGGTAGCAATGATAGTGGCAATAAATCATCTGATTCAAATAAAAAAGATAATGACAAAAAGCAAGAATTACAAATTTCGGCTGCAGCGAGCTTAGGTGATGTTAGTAAAGCATTAGAAAAAGAATTTAAAAAAGATCACAAAAATGTTGATGTAAGCTTTAACTATGGTGGTTCAGGCGCATTAAGACAACAGATTGAAAAAGGTGCTCCAGCTGACGTATTCATGTCTGCAAATACTAAAGATGTTGACATGTTAAAAGACAAAGATAAAGCACATGATACATATAAATACGCTCATAACAAACTTGTCTTAGTCGGAGATAAAAATAGTGATAAATCATCAGTTAAAGATTTAAAAGATAATGAAAAATTAGCGATTGGTGAAGTTAAAACAGTTCCAGCAGGTAAATATGCGAAACAATACTTAGAAGATCAAGGTTTATACGGCGAAGTTAAAGATAATTTAGTTTACGCTAAAGACGTTAAACAAGTATTAAATTATGTTGAAAAAGGCAACGCTGAAATGGGCTTTGTTTATGAAACTGATTTATATACTGATAAAAAGAAAACAGATAAAGTAAACGAAATTAAAGAAGCTAAGCTTAAAAAACCAATCACTTACGAAGCAGGTGCTACTTCAGATAAGAAACTTGCAAAAGAGTGGATGGATTTCTTAAAATCTAAAAAAGCAAAAGATATCTTGAAAGAATATCATTTTGAAATTTAGGAGGTAATAAGTATGCCTGACATTACACCTTTTTGGATTTCGATTCAAGTGGCTGTCATAAGTACCATTATTGTATCAGTACTAGGTATCTTTGTTTGCCGGTTGCTTTATAAAGGAAAAGGGCATCTTACTAAACTCCTTGAAAGTTTTATATTATTACCCATTGTTCTACCTCCCACGGTGCTAGGGTTTATTTTACTTATAATATTTTCTCCTAGAAGTGTTGTAGGACAATTTTTTGAAAACATACTACATCTTCCAGTAGTATTCACAATGACAGGTGCAGTAATTGCATCTGTCATTGTTAGTTTTCCGTTAATGTATCAACACACTATTCAAGGATTTAGAAGTATTAACCCGAAAATGCTAAATACTGCTCGCACCATGGGGGCAAGTGAGAATAAAATATTCTATCGTCTAATTTTACCGCTATCTAAACGTTCAATTATAGCGGGTATAATGATGAGTTTTGCACGTGCAATAGGTGAATTCGGTGCAACATTAATGGTTGCAGGCTATATACCCAATAAAACTAACACGTTACCACTTGAAATTTATTTCTTAGTTGAACAAGGTAGAGAGAATCAAGCTTGGTTATGGGTGCTTGTGTTAGTTGCATTTTCAATTACGGTAATTGGTGTATTGAATTTTGCGAATAAAGATAAATATAGGGAGGTAGAGTAGATGTTAGAGTTAAAGCTTCAATATCAATTAAAAAAGACATTCATTGATATTAACATTAACGATACAGTCCCTAAAATTTACGCAATACGAGGGCCTTCTGGAATAGGTAAAACCACAGTGCTAAATATGATAGCAGGCTTAAGAACGCCAGATAAAGCCTATATCAAAATCAATGACAGACTGATTACTGATACTGAGCATAAAGTCAATCTGAAAATACAAAATCGCAAAATTGGCTATTTATTCCAAGATTACCAATTGTTTCCTAATATGACAGTTTACAAAAATATAACTTTTATGTCTAAACCATCTGTCCATATAGATGATTTAATGGATCGACTAAATATTCATCATCTAAAAGAGCAATATCCATCGACACTTTCTGGAGGAGAATCTCAACGTGTTGCTTTAGCTCGAACACTAAGTACGAAACCTGATTTGATTTTATTAGATGAGCCATTTTCAAGTCTAGATGATGCAACGAGAGGTGAAGGAATAAAGTTAATTAAACGTACTTTTAAAGAATGGAAAATACCAATCATCTTTGTCACACATTCTAATTTTGAGGCTGAAGTATTGGCTGATAAAATTATTAAGATAGGTTAATTAAAGCTAGATTGGGATGAAAATAATAAAAATTTAGCGTTATAGCAGATTTATGATTATTATCTAAGTTAATAAGGCACTTATAATAGACTTTTTAAATCTAGTCAACATTGCGGGGGTGGGCCGAAGAATTCATATTGCATTCTGTACCACTCCCGCTTTGTTCGATATAATGATAGAAATGGATATTAACTAGAGAGGGCAATGAATATGACGAGTGAACGTTATTCTAGACAAACTTTGTTTAAAGGAATAGGATACGAAGGACAACAGAAAATTAGTCAAAAACATGTACTCATTGTTGGTATGGGAGCGTTAGGAACTCATGTTGCTGAGGGTCTCGTTCGTGCGGGAATCAAAACACTTTCAATTGTAGATAGAGATTATATTGAATTTAGCAATTTACAACGACAAACATTATTTACTGAAGAAGATGCTAATACTATGTTGCCTAAAGTTGTAGCAGCGGAACGCCATTTAAAAGCATTGCGCCATGACTTGAAACTAAATACTTTTATCACACATGTCGATTATTATTTTTTAGATAAGTATGCTAAACATGTAGATCTTATTATTGATGCGACAGATAATTTTGAAACAAGACAATTAATTAATGACTTTGCTTTTAAAGAGAAAGTACCTTGGATATATGGTGGTGTCGTGCAGAGTACTTATATAGAAGCAGCATTTATTCCAGGAGAGACACCTTGTTTTAACTGTTTAATGCCTCAACTACCAGCAATTAATTTAACTTGTGACACTGTAGGTGTTATACAACCTGCTGTTACGATGACTACAAGTTTTCAATTGCGAGATGCCTTTAAATTATTAACTGAGCAATCAGTGCCTACTAAATTAACTTATGGAGATATATGGGATGGTCAACATTTTACATTTGGTTTTAGCCGTATGTTTAGAAAAGAGTGTCCAACATGTGGTTCAAATCCATCCTTTCCTTATTTAAATAAACAGCATACATTATATGCAACGTTATGTGGTAGAGATACAGTACAATATGATAATGATAAAATTTCCCAGGAAATGGTACGTGAATTTCTTAAGCAACATCACCTTAATTATCGAGAAAACAAATATATGATAATGTTTGAATATAAAGGACATCGAATTGTTAGTTTTGAGGGTGGACGAATGCTTATACATGGTACAACGAAGACGTTAGATGCCATTCATTTAATCAATCAATTATTCGGATAGGAGTGGAATTAATGCATCAACATGATCATGCGAAAGTAGATAGAATGATTCAATGTGCAGTTTTGACTGTATCTGATACTAGGGATAAAGAGACGGATAAAGGTGGTCAACTTGTCCAAACTTTAATACAAGATATCAATGTCGAAGTATTAAATTCAAACTATGCTATTGTCAAAGATGATAAAGTAGCTATTCAATCTCAAATTGAACAATGGTTGGCATCTGATATTGATGTCATAATTACAACTGGTGGAACTGGCATTGCACAAAGAGATGTTACGATAGAAGCGGTTAAGCCACTTTTGGATAAAGAAATCGAAGGTTTTGGAGAATTATTTAGATATTTAAGTTACACAGAGGATGTCGGAACTAAAGCATTGTTATCTAGAGCAGTCGCTGGTTCAGTGAAGAACAAATTAATTTATACTCTACCAGGATCTACTGGAGCTGTGAAATTGGCAATTGAAAAGTTAATCAAGCCAGAATTAAACCATATGTTGCATGAATTGAATAAATAAAAAAATAGTCATGGATTTAAACTTAAATGATAGGTTTCCCTAATTGAAGTTTTGCATCCATGACTTTATTATTTAAATTGAAACATTATATGAGCGCACGAAATAACTTAACGACGATAGTCACCAGATTTACCACCTGATTTTGATTCAAGGTAAGTCTCACCGATAATCATACCTTTATCGACTGCCTTGGTCATATCGTAAACAGTTAAAGCAGTTGCAGAAGCGGCTGTTAATGCCTCCATCTCAACGCCTGTTTTTCCAGTAGTGGAGACAATAGCCGTGATATTTAATGTGTATGTAGTATTATCATTAATTTGCCAGTTAAATTGAACATCTATACCTGTTAAAGGTAGAGGATGACACATAGGTATAATCGTCGATGTGTTTTTAGCTGCCATAATACCAGCAATTTGTGCAGTGTTAAGTACATTGCCTTTTTTATTAGTATTATCTATAATTTGTTGATAAATTGTTTCATTAACAGTAATGCTAGAATGAGCTTGAGCAGTACGTTTAGTAATATTTTTATTTGATACATCTACCATTTTAGCATTACCTTGTTCATTGATATGAGTGAATTTTGACATAATAACCCTCCTGATAGGGTTAGTATATCATGATTTTAAATTATAATTTGGAGATGATAAGTATGTCAGTTGAAAAAAGAAACCCAATACCAGTTAAAGAAGCGATAAATCGTGTTGTTCAACAGGATATATATTTGAATACTGCAGAAGTGAAGTTAGAAGATAGCTTAGGATATGTACTTGCGGAGGATATTGTTGCAACTTATGATATTCCTCGTTTTAATAAATCACCTTATGACGGGTTTGCTATTCGAAGTAAAGATTCTGCTGGTGCATACTCAGAAAATCGTAAACAATTTAAAGTGATTGATCATATAGGCGCAGGTTCAGTTTCAGAGAAAATACTAGGTCAAAATGAAGCAGTACGTATTATGACAGGAGCCCAAATTCCAGAAGGTGCAGATGCAGTAGTCATGTTTGAACAAACAGTTGAGGATGGAGATACGTTTACAATACGTAAGTCATTTGAAGCAAATGAAAATGTATCTCTTAAGGGTGAAGAAACAACAACAGGTGATATTGTCTTGAAAAAAGGTCAAGTCATTAATCCAGGTGCAATAGCCGTTCTTGCAACATATGGTTACTCTAAAGTTCCTGTGACACAACGCCCAAGTATTGCAGTCATTGCAACTGGTAGTGAGCTATTAGATGTGGATGATGAATTACAACCAGGTAAAATACGCAATTCAAATGGTCCAATGATCAAAGCACTATCTGAAAAAGCTGGATTAAACGTTGAAGCATATAAAATTCAACAAGATGATTTGCAAAGTAGTATTTCAGTTGTCAAAGATGCCATGTCAAAACATGACATCGTAATTACTACGGGTGGCGTTTCTGTTGGAGATTTTGACTATCTACCTGAAATTTACAAAGCTGTAAATGCAGAGGTATTATTTAATAAAGTTGCAATGAGACCAGGTAGTGTAACAACCGTAGCTGTTGCAAATGGGCAATATTTATTTGGTTTATCAGGTAATCCATCAGCTTGTTTCACTGGATTTGAATTATTTGTCAAACCTGCGATTCAACATATGATGGGGGCAACTGCCTATTACCCTCAAGTTGTAAAAGCTACCTTAATGGAAGATTTTACTAAGGCGAATCCCTTTACTCGTTTTATTCGAGCATCTGCTACATTTTCACAGAGTGGTGCGACAGTAGTGCCATCTGGATTTAATAAATCTGGTGCAGTAGTAGCAATTGCACATAGCAATTCAATGATTATGTTGCCAGGGGGTACTAGAGGATTTAAAGCAGGTCATACAGTTAATGTTATTTTAACAGAATCGAATGTCTATGAAACGGAAATGACACTATGATTTTGCAAATAGTAGGTTTTAAAAATTCAGGAAAAACAACCTTGATGCAACACACGATACAATTTTTAAAATCTTATGGTTACACAATAGCGACAATCAAGCACCATGGCCACATTGGTGAGGATATAACACTTCAAGAAGACCATGTAGATCATATGAAACATTTTAATGCTGGAGCAGATCAAAGTATTGTGCAAGGTGAACATTATCAACAAACTGTCACGCGTGCATATAAACAAAATCTTACTCAAATGATTGACCAATCTGTTACAATTGATTGTAATATCATTTTGGTTGAAGGTTTTAAAGATGAACATTTTGATAAAGTGGTCGTCTATCAGACTACTGAAGAATTAGAGCGGTTAAAGCAATTAACCGATGTTAAATATTGTTATGATGTTCATGATAAACATGCGTTATCACACTATGATAATTGGTTATTACAATGGATAGAGCAAAGGGATTGACATTTAAATGAAACAATTTGAAATCGTTACTGAACCCATCCAAACAGAACAGTATCGAGAATTTACTATAAATGAACACCAAGGTGCTGTAGTTGTATTTACAGGACATGTAAGAGAATGGACTAAAGGTATTAAAACAGAATATTTAGAATACGAAGCATATATACCTATGGCGGAGAAAAAATTAGCACAAATAGGTGATGAAATTGAAGCGCGTTGGCCAGGAACGATTACAACCATTGTTCATCGCATTGGGCCACTTCAAATTTCAGATATAGCGGTGTTAATTGCAGTTTCATCACCCCATCGTAAAGATGCATATAGAGCTAACGAATATGCTATTGAACGTATCAAAGAAGTCGTTCCAATTTGGAAAAAGGAAATTTGGGAAGACGGTGCAGAGTGGCAAGGACATCAAAGAGGTAGCCACGATCTAGCTACTAAAGGAGAGGACTAACGTGAAGGTATTATACTTCGCTGAAATAAAAGAAATTTTGCAAACTGATAGTGAAACAATTGATATTAATGAATCAATTAACGTTGATGCTTTTAAACAAAATCTGTTTGAGAGACATCCTTCAATTAAATCTAAAAAGTTTCAGGTTGCAGTAAATGAAGAATTTGTACAGGATGAGGATATCATACAACCAACAGACACTGTTGCATTGATTCCTCCAGTAAGTGGAGGTTAACGGGAAATGAAAGCAATTATTTTAGCAGGTGGTCATTCAGAACGTTTTGGTAAGGCAAAGGCATTTGCCGAAATAGATGGACAATTATTTTACCAACGAATTGTTCAAACCTTACAAGAGACTAATATGTTTAATGATATTATTATAAGCACTAATGATCAATTAGCTAATCAATTTAAACATGACAATGTTATTATAGATGACGCTAACAATAAAAATAAAGGGCCACTTGCCGGTATTCATACTGTAATGAAACAATACAACGATGAAGAACTGTTTTTTGTAATATCAGTTGATACCCCTATGGTAACAGGTAAGGCTATTAGTGCTTTATACCAATTTTTAGTATCAAGACTCATAGAAGATCAAATTGATATAGCTGCTTATTCTGAACATAATCGAGTTATACCAACTATAGCCTTTTATCATCCAAATTGTATAAACGTTATGGATGAAGCTTTAGCTTCGAATGACTATAGTTTACGACATGTTTATAATAATGTGACGACAGAATGTTTAGATGTTACTAACATACAATCACCTGAATATTGGTATAAGAATATCAACTATCAAGAAGATTTAGATGACTTGAAACAACAGATAAATCATTAAGGAGGGTCCATTTATGGTTGCACAAATCAAAGATAAATTAGGTCGACCCATTCGCGATTTGCGTATCTCAGTAACAGACCGTTGCAATTTTAGATGTGACTATTGCATGCCTAAAGAAATCTTCGGTGATGACTATGTGTTCCTACCTAAAGATGAGTTATTAACGTTTGAAGAAATGGTTAGAATCGCGAAAGTTTATGCAGAACTTGGCGTGAAAAAGTTACGTATAACTGGTGGCGAACCACTACTTAGACGAAATTTATATCAACTTATAGCTGAGTTAAATCAAATTGATGGTATTGAAGATATCGGTATGACCACTAATGGTCTATTATTAAAAAAACATGGACAAAAATTATACGATGCCGGTTTGCGTCGCATTAATGTTAGTTTAGATGCCATTGATAACGAAGTGTTCCAAGCGATAAATAATCGCAATATCAAAGCAACTACCATTCTAGATCAAATTGATTATGCCGTTTCTATTGGTTTCCATGTTAAAGTAAACGTTGTCATTCAAAAAGGTATTAATGATGATCAAATTATTCCAATGGTAGATTACTTTAAAGATAAGAATATTGAAATCAGATTTATCGAGTTCATGGATGTAGGTAATGATAATGGTTGGGATTTTAGTAAAGTTGTAACTAAAAATGAGATGCTAGATATGATTGAGTCTCATTTTGATATTGAACCAGTCCCCCCAAAATATTTCGGAGAAGTAGCGAAGTACTATAAGCACAAAGATAATGGCGCTCAATTTGGTTTAATTACAAGTGTGTCAGCATCATTTTGTTCTACTTGCACGAGAGCACGATTATCATCTGATGGAAAATTTTATGGGTGTTTATTCAGCACTGTTGAGGGCTTTAATATTAAATCATTTATACGATCAGGCGTAACCGATGATGAATTAAGAGAACAACTTATAACCTTGTGGAATGTTCGAGATGATCGTTATTCAGATGAACGTACAGAGCAAACGGTTAAAAATCGACAACGCAAGAAAATTAATATGAACTACATCGGTGGTTAGATAACATCTCTAGCAATGGTTTATGACTATTGCTAGAGTTTTTTATTTTTGGAAAATATATTCAATTAATAGTTTAAATTTAAAGTAAATCATTATTGAATGTAATACCTATGATTAAAGAATATGATTATCATAATAGCATTGAGTATATGAATAACTGAATTTGTATTAAACATTAATCAGAAAATAAATAAAATTTGTAATAGATTAAATTGTGTATATGTTATATAATTTTATTAAGGAAATTCAATTTATAAAGCTATAACTACATCTTAGAATCTACATTGGAGGGCTTTAATTATGACAACAGAAAAAGTTCAACGTTTTATTGCAGCAGAAAGAGAATTAAGCCAGTTGAAACATTGGTTAAAATCATCGTACAAAATCTCAATAGAGGAATTTGTAGTGTTATTTAAAGTTTATGAAGGTAAGAAAATTAGTGGTAAGGAGTTACGAGATACATTACATTTCGAGATGTTGTGGGATACAAGTAAAATTGATGTAATTATACGTAAAATTTATAAGAAAGAACTCATTTCTAAATTACGATCTGAAACTGATGAACGACAAGTATTTTATTTCTTTAATGCAACGCAACAGAAATTACTTGATAAAATGAAATCTGAAATTGAAGCAATTAGTATTGCTAATTAATAAATTATAAAAAGGGAGTGGGACAGAAATAATATTTTCTCAAAATTTATTTCGTTGTCATACCCCGGCAAGGGTGACTAGGTTTGAAAAAAGCTTGATTCAAGCGCATTTTCAAATCAGTCAGCTACTGACAAAATGATAAAATAGGTTGAGACATTTTATTTTGTCCCAGCCTCTTTCTACATATTAATTTAATTGTGTTTTAACTTTTCGTCCATGAACAATAAAGTAAAGAACGGTACAAAGTGCTGCTACGATAGCCATAATGATATAAACTTCAGTGTAACTAATGAAACCTGTGAATAAGCCTAATAAAGATGGACCAAATCCTATACCTATATCTAAACCAATAAAGTAAGTTGATGTTGCAATACCATATTTATTAGTAGGTGACACTTTAATGGCAATAGCCTGCATAGATGATGATAAATTGCCATAACCAATACCTAAGAAGATACCAGCCAGTAACAACATCCATCCACTATAACTGAACACTAGTATAATAAATGTAATGATAAGTGCAATAAATGCTGGATAAACGACAACATTTTCTGTACGTGCATCAATCATTCGACCTGCAATTGGACGTGTAACTAGAGAAGCGATGGCGTAACAAATAAAGAAGTAACTAGAAGCTTCTAATAAATGTCGTTGTTCTGCAAAAAATTTCAAGAAAGTCAGTATTGAAGCATAGTTTAGTGCAATAACCATCATAACTATTGATACTGGTACTGCTTCTTTTGCAATGAAGTTGTGTATATTGAAGCCTGATGCTTTAGCAATTTTTGCATCTGTATTATTATGAACAGCATCAAAATCAATTTTAATAAATAGTGAAATTATTAAACTGATCACACCTAAAACTACACATATAGCAAATAGTAAATTGATAGAGAATGATTTTAATAATAAGATACCGAAGAATGGGCCTATAGCTGTACCAAGTACTAAACTAAGTGAAAATAGACTAATACCTTCGCTCTTACGCTCAACAGGTGTGACATGTGCTGCAATAGTACCAGTTGCAGTAGTAGCTATAGCAGTCGCAATCCCGTTAATTAGACGTACGAACATTAAGAATGTGATTGATCCAGGAATGAAGTAAAGTAATTGTGTAATCACAAGCAATAATAATCCAGTAATTAATATTTTTTTTGGACCAAATTTATTTACATATTTACCAGTTCCAAATCTACCTATTAAAGAACCGATAATAAATAACCCCACTACTAATCCAGCTAAACTATCTGAGGCATGATAAGTAGACTTACTATAATCTGCAATAATTACTAATAAAAGATACATACATAAATAAACGAAAAAATTGATTGAGAAATTAACTGTAAAGCTTTTCGTGAAAATAGGCTGTTTTATATCCGTGTTTTGAGTCATTCTGATTCCTCCTCTAAAAATGCATGATGAAGTTTGTTCATTACTGAAATAACATTTTCAAGTTCCACGTCAGATAATCTAGCATTTTTAATAAGCTCACGCTGAACTGGTAGTATCTTACGATAAACGTCTACATATAATGTTTGACCTTTATCAGAGAGACTTAATAACTTCTCACGCTTATCTTCCTTACTTGGTTCTACAATTAATAACTCTCTATCAGATAAAACTTTAATAATTTTACGTGTAGTGGGTTTCTCAATAAAGCGACGTTTAGAGATGTGAACTAAAGTCGTTGGAGATGTACTCGCAATATCTCTTAATATCAACCATTGTCCAGGGTGTAAATCAAACTGGTCGAGTATCGATTGCGTTCGTTTCATATATGGACGGTATAAACCAATGAAACTGTTAAAAAATTCATTTGTTAACATAATATACTCCTTCCAAACAAGTTAGCTTTGCTAACTATTTTTTGAACAAAAATAATTATATGCCGTATTTTAAAAAAATGCAATACTAAATAGATAAATTACACGATTAAAAGAAGTAATCTTAAAAGAAGTTTGATAAGATAGATGCAAGTCGAATAATTAAAGGGGAATACGATCAATGGAACTTAGATTTGACCATATTATTCATTATGTAGATAACCTTAAAAACTTTAAATATCCGGGAGAAATTCTAAAAATTAATTCTGGTGGTAAACATCACAAATTTGGAACATACAATCGTTTATCATATATTAATGAAAATTACATAGAATTGATAGATGTAGAAGATAAAGAAAAATTAAATAAAGAGTCCAAAACAGAAGAGGGTCGAGTTGCTTTTGCGACTAAAATCGTTCAAGACCATTACAAACAAGGGTTTAAAACAATTGCATTAAGAACATCAAATATTGAATTAATAAAAAAATCTTTAGAAGAACGTAACATTGATACGATTGGACCAGTAGAAATGCATAGAGAGAATAAAAAAGGTGATAAATTAAATTGGAAATTACTTTACATTGCAGACCCTGATTACATGGTAAAGCCACCATTTTTCATAGAATGGGAGGAAAGGGAAGAAGTGCACAATCAGAAATTAGAGCCTCTTTTCCAAAAACAATTTAAAATCCATAAAATAATTATTGATAGTGAAAAACGCTCTAAAACACTATCTAAATGGAAAAAATGGTTCGATGTGACTATCCTTGAAGAAGGAGATAATTATACAGATGTGCAATTAACGGTAGACCATATTATTTACCGTATTCAAGATGGTAAAACGTCAGGCTATAATACGATTATATTTAAAGATACAGAAACGACTGCACCTTACTCAATTATTACGAAAGGTGCGAAATATCGATTCGAGCCTGAAGGTTAGTATAGATAAATATAAGTACTATGGGCGATAAGTGTCATATGAACGATTGAAAGTATTAGAGATAATATGCTGAGATATGTAGTTACTTTAGACTTCCTTAAAAGCAAGAAAAAGATAGTTAAGACGAACGACAGTCCAACGAACATTACTCTTAAACTAAAATATGAAACTGTTAAAGGTTGAGTCATAGTGACACCAATAGCTATCGTGTTAAACAAAATAAATAATATTAATAATAAATATCGCATGTTAAACCTCTTTTTCAAGACTAATTTAAAATTTTAAGTTTATATAGTATATCAAAAATTTAAAACTAGAAATAATATTTTAATCGCACGGCGAGTTTGTCGACACTCTAAACATGACATTGTATAATTATAATTAATGTAAAGAAAAAGGAGTTTTTATAGCATGGAAAAGATGAATATCACTAACCAAGAGCATGATGCGTTTGTGAAAGCTCATCCTAATGGTGATTTATTACAGTTAACAAAATGGGCAGAAACTAAACGCCTAACAGGATGGTATTCAAAGCGTGTGGCAGTGGGTGAAGATGGTGAGATTAAAGGTGTAGGTCAATTATTATTTAAAAAGATACCTAAACTACCATTCACGCTATGTTACGTTTCTCGTGGTTTCGTAACGGATTATAGTGATAAAGCTGCATTGGAACAGTTATTAGAAGAAACTAAAAAAGTAGCTAAAGCAGAAAAAGCCTATGCTATTAAAATTGATCCAGATGTAGAAGTAGATAAAGGTATAGATGCACTTAAAAATTTAAATGCGCTAGGTTTTAAACATAAAGGTTTCAAAGAAGGGCTGTCTAAAGACTATATTCAACCACGTATGACAATGATTACGCCAATAGATAAATCAGATGAGGAAATATTCCAAAGTTTTGAGCGCCGTAATCGTTCTAAAGTAAGACTATCATTGAAACGTGGTACTAAAGTTGAACGTTCAAATCGAGAAGGGCTTAAAAATTTCGCTGAATTAATGAAAATAACAGGAGAACGTGACGGCTTTTTAACACGTGATTTAAGCTATTTTCAAAATATTTATGACTCACTTCATGAAGATGGCGATGCTGAATTATTCCTTGTGAAATTAGAACCTAAACCTGTCTTAGATGATATTGATAATGAACTTAAGGAACTTGAAAGCGAAAAAACGCAACTTCAAAATAAATACGAGAGAAAGCAAGATAAAAAGACTAAAAATAAATTAAACGATGTCGAAGCTAAAATTCAAAAAACCATTGAAAGAAAAGACGACATGACTGACCTATTAGCAAAACATCCTAATGGAATTTATTTATCTGGTGCATTGTTAATGTTTGCAGGATCTAAATCATATTACTTATATGGTGCTTCATCGAATGATTACCGTGACTTCTTGCCTAACCATCATATGCAATATGAGATGATGA
This sequence comes from Staphylococcus sp. GW821-FHT11H10, assembly GCF_058807855.1. Classification (NCBI taxonomy): domain Bacteria; kingdom Bacillati; phylum Bacillota; class Bacilli; order Caryophanales; family Staphylococcaceae; genus Staphylococcus; species Staphylococcus sp. GW821-FHT11H10. The sequence goes on from NZ_JBXARC010000011.1 coordinate 23,972, forward strand.
AGTTTGCGCGTGAACATGGCGCTAAAACATACGATTTTGGTGGAACTGATAATAATCCAGATAAAGACTCTGAACACTACGGTTTATGGGCGTTTAAACGTGTCTGGGGCACTTATTTAAGTGAAAAGATAGGGGAATTTGACTATGTATTAAATCAACCCCTTTATCAATTAATTGAACAGGTTAAACCGCGATTAACAAAAGCTAAAATTAAAATTTCTCGTAAATTAAAAGGCAAATAGTCATTAACGATTAAATTTAAATCTGAACGATTCCACAATAATCATTGTGACGTTCAGATTTTTTTAGGATAATAGGAATGATTAAAAAATAAAAAAATTATAGCTTTTTAAAAGAAAAAGAATGGGGGAAGTAAATAAGTGATAAAGAGGATGTTAACGTTCTCGTTGGGAAATAAATTCGCAATTTTCTTAATGGTTGTTTTAGTAATATTAGGAGGCGTATATTCTAGTGCTAAATTAAAATTAGAATTACTTCCAGATGTTGAAAATCCAGTTATATCTGTACAAACAACAATGCCAGGTGCTACACCTCAAACAACCCAAGATGAGATTAGTTCTAAAATTGATAACCAAGTACGATCTTTAGCATATGTTAAAAGTGTAGAGACACAGTCGATACAAAATGCATCAATTGTAACTGTTGAATATAATAATGGTACAGACATGGATAAAGCTGAAGAAGTATTAAAGAAAGAAATAGATAAATTAGACTTTAAAGATGGGGTTAGTGAGCCAGAATTAACACGAAATTCCATGGATGCATTCCCAATCGTAGCCTATTCATTTACTAATAAAAATGATGACTTAAAAACCACAACAAAAGAAATTAATGACCAACTTATTCCTAAATTACAAACAATTGATGGCGTTCAGAATGCTCAACTTAATGGTCAAACAACGAGACAAGTTACATTGAAATTTAAACAAAACAAATTAGATGAAGCGGGACTAACAGCTGATGACGTAGAAAATTACATAAAAACAGCAACTCGAGAAACACCTCTTGGATTATTTCAATTTGGAAAAAATGAAAAATCTTTAGTAGTTGATGGTCAATTTAAATCTGTTAAAGCACTCAAAGACTTAGAAATCCCATTAACAATAAGTGGTCAGAGTCAATCAGGTAGTAGTGATGATCAATCAGGTAGTGAGATGAGTAGTACTGGAGATAATGCATCATCTTCAAGTTCTCAATCTCAAATGAGTAATCAATCTCAAGCTTCAAATGGAGAAATGCCAAGCGTACCATTAAGTGAATTAGCAACAATAACTGTAGGAGATGAACGTGAGTCAATTTCTAAGACGAACGGAAAAGATGCAGTTAATGTACAAATTATGAAAGCACAAGATGCTAACACAGTTCAAGTTGCTAAAGAAGCTCAAAATAAAATTGATGAATTTGTAAAAAATAATGATGACATAAAAGCTACAAAAACCATGGATACTGCTAAACCAATTGAAGATTCATTATATACAATGGTTGAAAAAGCAGCTTTAGGAACGATTGTCGCAATTATAGTTATCTTATTATTCTTGAGAAATATTAGAACCACGGCTATCTCAATTGTTTCCATTCCGCTTTCGATTTTAATAGCACTTATCGCATTAAAATTAAGTGATGTATCGCTAAACATTTTGACATTAGGTGCATTAACAATTGCTATCAGTCGTGTGATAGATGACTCAATTGTTGTTGTAGAGAATATTTATCGAAGATTATCAGATCCTAAAGAAGAATTGTCTGGCAACAATTTAGTCATTAGTGCAACAAGAGAAGTAGTTAAACCGATTCTATCTTCTACAATTGTTACTATAATCGTGTTCTTACCACTAGCATTTGTGTCAGGGTCAGTTGGTGAAATGTTTAGACCTTTCGCACTAGCAATTGCATTTAGTTTATTAGCATCTTTACTTGTATCCATTACTGTGGTGCCAGCATTGGCTTCTACATTTTTTAAAAAAGGTATTAAGTTAAAACGCAATTCACAACATCAGAATGATAGAGGACTAGGTGTTGTAAGCAAGAGTTATCGTAAAATTTTAAATTGGTCATTAAATCATAAATGGATAGTCTTAATTATTAGTGTCGTTATTCTAGTAGGAAGCATTGCGTTAGGTGGCGCAAAATTAGGTACAAGCTATATTTCAACAGGTGATGACAAATTCTTAGCCGTAACCTATACACCTAAACCCGGTGAAACTGAAAAAGCTGTTTTAGATCATGCAAAGCAAGCACAGAAATATTTACAATCCAAGGATAAAGTAAAAACAGTTCAATATTCAGTGGGAGGTCCATCACCAGCAGACCCAACTGGTAGTACAAATAGTATGGCTATTATGGTTGAATATGACAAAGATACACCTAACTTTGAAGAAGAGCCTGATAAAGTTATCTCTCATTTATCAAAAATGAATCAACCAGGTGAATGGAAAAATCAAGACATGGGTAATGGTTCTGGTAATGATTCAGTTGAAGTTACAGTCAAAGGGCCATCTACGAATGCAATTAAAGATACAGTTGCTAAAGTAGAGCAAAAGATGAAATCAGTAAACGGAATCACCAATGTAAAATCAGATTTATCGCAAACCTATGATCAATATGAAATTAAAGTAGATCAAAATAAAGCAACAGAGAAAGGTATTTCTGCAGGACAATTAGCATTAAATTTAAATGAGAATTTGCCTGAAAAGACGATTACTACAGTTAAAGAAAATGACAATAAAGTCGATGTTAAAGTAAAACAAAACAAGCAGACGTATTGGTCTCGAAATAAATTAAATAATATGGAATTAAAATCACCAACAGGTGAAACGGTAAAACTTAAAGATATAGCCGAACTAGAACGTACAACTACGCCAAGTAAATTAGTTCAAGAAGATGGTGACTACGCAACAACTGTTTCCGGTAAAATTACTGATTCAGATGTAGGTGGTGTATCTAGTAAGGTAATGAATAAAATCAATAATATAGATAAACCAGACAACGTTAAAGTTAATGTGGGTGGTGCTACAGATGATATTAATCAAGCAATGACGCAATTGGCATTCGCCATGTTAGTAGCTATCGTTATCGTATATTTAGTATTAGTCATCACATTTAAAGGTGGCTTAGCACCTTTCACAATACTATTCTCACTACCATTTACTATTATTGGTGTCGTATTAGCATTATTAATTACAGGTGAAACAATATCTGTTCCAAGTTTAATTGGAATGTTAATGTTAATCGGTATCGTAGTAACCAATGCTATAGTGTTAATTGATCGTGTGATAACAAATGAACATGAAGGTATGTCAATGAAGGAAGCGTTGTTAGAAGCGGGTGGCACTCGTATAAGACCTATTCTTATGACTGCCATTGCAACAATTGGTGCATTATTGCCTTTATTATTTGGACAAGATAGTTCAATATTGATTTCAAAAGGTATGGCAGCAACTGTAATCGGAGGATTGATTTCGTCTACACTTCTTACATTAATTGTTGTTCCCGTAATTTACGAAATTCTTTTTACACTTAAAGGTAAGTTAACAAGAAAATAAAAAACAAAAGCCTGGGACATTATGATATGCTCCCTTCAAAGTTTTCATTTTTTCAATGTTTACTTTGAAGGGGCATATCATTAATCAATGACTCAGGCTATAACTTTATATTGGCTGTAGTTGACTGAATTATACTAATTTAATACATGATAAAAGTTAAAATAACATAAATGATAAATAATATAACTGATAAAATATTTAAAATTGAAACAGCTTTAGTATCATGTTTCAATTCTTTGAATGCGGTTACTTCAACATTACCAACAAGTAATGCTAAAACAATAAATACCCACCAGTTTTCAGCAGGGAATTGTAAAGTTGTAACTGCTAGTACAAACAGTAATAATACACCCATAATAATGCGTAAAATGCGAGTAATAATCGAATGCATTTTAAAAATGCTTATGTAACTAACGATGAGATATAAAATAGGCAATAATAATAAGTAAAGTTTCACCTGTTGTCTTCCTTTCTATAATGAACCTTAGACAAAATATAATTTTGACACTATATAACAAATTCGAAGTTGCTGATTGAATTACTGAATAGAAATCATACTAGATTTACACAACTTTAATCATCTCATAAGATAGAAAAATTATTTATTTCTGACGTAACTTTGAACGTATCTCAGAGATTTGTAATTCAATATCTTCAAGTTGCTTAACGAGAGGGTCTATATTTTGATTTAAAGATTCCCGTTTCTCGAGGTCATTTTGTAAACGAACATAATCATACTTCAATTCATCTAATTGTGATTCTAAATTCATTAATCTTAAACCCCTTTAATTTCAAAATTTAACAATCACATTGAATTATATCATGAAACAATCCTCTTCTAAAAATGAAGTAAATTATGTTAAAGTAATTAACTGTAATAATAATGTTAAAAAGAAGGAAAGAACTATCGTGACAGAGCAGTTTATAATGATTATTCTTTTAATCGCATTAGGTTATTTATTGAAACGTATAAACTTTTTAAAAGCGGCAGATAGTCAGGTATTATCAACATTAGTACTCAATGTCACACTACCTTCTTTAGTCATTGTCAATCTCAATAGTGCAGAATTAGATTTTTCATTTTCGATATTACCTATAATGATGATTGTGTATGGCGTCCTTGCTAAATTCACTGTATTGTGGCTGTTTAATAAGCATAACAATCATATAAAAGGTACAGTTGGAATGATGACTGCATCACTTAATATAGGTTTATTTGCATATCCACTCGTTGATACGATTTGGCCAAAAAATGGAATGATTTATTTTGGAATGGCTGATATAGGTGGGGCGATTATTATGTTTGGAGTAACTTATTTTGTAGGAAGCTATTTCAGTCAAGGTGGAGATCAGTTTGATTTTAAATTTTTAGGCAAAAAATTAATTACTTCTGTGCCCCTTGTCACATATATCGTCATGTTTACTCTAAATATGTTAAATATTCATTTGCCTAAAGTATCAATTGATTTTTTCACTATAATATCTAAAGCGAATATGCCACTATCAATGATTCTTTTAGGTGTTATGCTTAATTTTAAAATTGAACGTCATTTCCTACCAATCGCAGTTAAATATTTATTAGCCCATTATGGTTTAGGTTTATTAGCTGGTTTACTCGTTCATTTCTTCTTACCTGTTTCAGATAATATGATTAAAACGACATTACTCATTGCTTGGTTATTACCAGTAGGAGTAGCGATTATTCCGTATTCTATTCAATTTAAATACAAGACATTGCCTTTAGTAGGTATGGTTACTAACATTTCGATTATATTGAGTATAATCATTTTATATGTTTACCAAGCGATATTTATTTGAATAAATATGAAAAAAGCAAGCAATTCTACTTTAAGGATTGCTTGCTTTTTACTGCATAGTGCTTGAAATTTAACCTTTACCACCCATAAAGGCAGGGTAGTTAGTCATACCACCATCAACGTAAATTGTAGTACCGTGAATATAGTTCGCTAAATCTGAAGCTAAGAATAATGCCACATTAGCTACATCTTGAGCTTCACCAATTTCTTTAGCTGGAATCATTTCCAATGTCTCAGCACGAGTTTCTGGATCAGAGAATTTCTCCTTAGTATGCTCAGTGACTATCGCACCTGGAGAAATGTTGTTTATGCGTATACCATATTGTGCGTATTCCATAGACATTGTTTCCATCATTAACTTTAAGCCACCCTTACTAGCAGCATAATTGACATAATTAGGCCATGGAATCGTATCATGTACACTTGATGTATTGATGATTATTCCTTTTTTATCTTCTTTTAAAAATTGATTAACTGCTTCTCTAGAACCTACGAATGCACCAGTTAAATTAATATCTATCACTTTTTGCCATTCATCAACTGACATTTTATGGGTTGGGATAGGTTTTTCAAATCCTGCATTATTTATCATAATATCTAGCGTGCCAAATTCTTTAACAGCAGATTGAACTAATCGTTTTACATCTTCCTCGACAGCCACATCAGCTTGTACGGCAATTGCTTCACCACCAGCATTACTAATCATATGCTTAATTTCTTCAATTTCATCTAAATGACGGTCAGAGCGATAATTTAAAACTACTTTTGCTTTTGATTTACCAAAGTTTTCTGCAAAGGATTTACCAATACCACTCCCAGCACCAGTTATAATTACGACTTTACCTTCTAAATCTGAAAACATTTTGGTTCCTCCTTTGTAATGTTAATTTATTTAAGATTTCCGAGTATAAATGCGGCGATAACGATTAAGATTATACCAGACCAAATTCCAATCATTTGGCGTTTGTCTTTTTTCTCACCTAGTAAGAAAATACCACCTAATGTAGAAACGATTACGAGTAATTGTGATAATGAGAAACTTGTTGCAACACCAACTTTAGGTTGTGAATAGAACATAAATAAGTTACCAATCGCCCATACAACACCTGGTATTAAGTTAAGGGCTGTAGATTTAATATTAGTTTCATGTTTCATTGATAACAAGAAGCCACCTATAGCCATACCAATTGATTGGAAGAATAATGCATCAGTACCACTGACACCAAAGATATCGGCTATTACTACATATCCGACATAACCAATTGTTGAAATTACTAATATTAACATTGCTTTCTTAAATTCTGGATCATTCGATTTTCCTTCATTTTTACCGCGTAAAGAGGTTAACGCGATACCTGTAACTAATAGAACCATGGCAATAATTCCCATTGTTACTTGAATACCAGTACTCCATTCTCCAAGAAAAATAGCACTAAATAATGTAGTACCAACTAATTGCATACCTGTAGAAATAGGCATTGTTTTAGAAACACCAATTAAACTAATTGAACGTAATTGGTTACCTTGTCCAAAGGCCCACAAAGCACCTGAAATTAAACCAACAATGATCACTGTTAAATTATCAAATTGTGCTTTACCAATTAAGAGCAATACAATACCAACTATAAGTGCACCTAATGTTGTACCTCTTATTTGGTTGTAAGGTCCGCCCCCAACAAAAACATTAATTAAAACGACACTCCCCCAAAATAGGGCAGGTAATAATGCGATAAGTATATCTATAAATTGCATTATGTAAACACTCTCCTTATTTATTTACTTCAAGTGTTTCCTTCCTATAACACTCGAGAACATTTTATCTAAAAAAAATAACTTTTAAAATGTAAACGCTCATACGTTGAAGTAAATAAAAAAAGCATATTAAGATTTAATGTGTAATTATCTTAATATGCTTTAATGGTATGCTAGTAATTCAATTGACTTGGATCAATTTTATATTTAGTATATTCACTTTCAATTTCGAATCCCAGTTCATTAAATCGTTCAACTAAAGTGGCGTTTTTACTACGTATTTTAAAATAAACTTTATCAATAGAATAATGCTCAAATGCATAATGAATTGCATATGAAAGTAAGTCAAATGCTATCCCTTTGAGACGATAATCAGTATGTGAACTAAAATATCGTATTTCAGCTAGTGATGATAGCGTGTCTATTTGTAAATAAAGGTATCCTTTTAACAAGCCTTCACTAACAAATAAAAATAATCGGTTATGTTCATCTAAAGTATTGACTATTTCTTTAGGAGTTAATGCGTTGTGTCTAAATGTCTGTTCGTGTAACTTACTGAAAGCTCTTTGGAACCCTGGTTGATATTCAATGATATTGAAATCTGACTCGGGTTCATTTAATGATTTATAAACATTTAAATAGTAATCTGTGAAGTTATAATTAGCATGAATTAGCTTCATTAAAGGTTTTGAATCTTGTGCACAATCATTATAAGAGAAGTTAAAAGTAGCATGATCAGATTGTGATTCCATTAATGTCGAAAATAATGAGATAAAATGATTATCTGTAAGAGTAAAATCTTTACTAACAAATGGTCCAATAACTTTGTATTTATCTTCTTCATATAAAATTCCAGTGATTAATGCGACAATTGAATCATCTTCTATTAAACAGAAAACACCAGTAGTATGGATAGATTCATTTAGTAACTGTTCTACATCACCTTTAGACGTATGAAGTTTATATATATAAGACGCAAGGGTGTCTGATGATGTATTAATAAAAGATATGATTTGGTTCAGGTTGCTTACTTTGACTATGTCCATAGCGTACCTCCATTTCAATATCATTTTGTTAAATTAATTATAAGTTTATTTATTAGTAATTGAAAGTTTAGACTATTGTCTATCATGTTACAATTGTATTTAAATCAAATACATGTACTAAGAGATCTTTTATTGAAAGGAAAGTTCTATGAAATCATTAATTTTGGCAGAGAAACCATCCGTAGCTAGAGATATAGCTGAGGCGATGAACATAAAGGGAAAACGTAATGGATATATTGAAAACGAAAAGTATGTTGTCACATGGGCATTGGGTCATTTAGTCACTAATGCACAACCGGAACACTATGATAAAGCGTACAAGGAATGGAAACTTGAAGATTTACCTATTATTCCGAAGCGCATGCAAACAGTAGTTATTGGTAAAACAAGTAAACAATTTAAAACTGTTAAGTCACTGATTTTAGATAAAAAAGTGAAAGAAGTTATTATAGCAACTGATGCTGGAAGAGAAGGGGAACTAGTTGCACGGCTAATATTGGATAAAGTTCATAATAAAAAGCCAATTAAGCGCTTGTGGATTAGCTCCGTAACTAAAAAAGCAATTCAAGAGGGATTTAAAAAGCTTAAAGATGGACGTGAATTTCAGCATCTTTATGAAGCAGCATTAGCTAGAAGTGAAGCGGATTGGATTGTGGGTATCAATGCAACACGTGCATTAACGACGAAATATGACGCTCAATTATCATTGGGTCGAGTTCAAACACCAACAATCCAATTAGTTAATGCTAGGCAACAAGAAATCAATCATTTTAAAGCGAAGAAATATTATACACTATCTACTGAAATAGGTGGATTAACTTTCCAATTAAGTACAAATAAACAGCACATGACTAAGGAAGACGCAACGCAAATTGCTAATGAAATAAAACATGTAGAAGGTAATGTTGATAGTGTTGAAAAGAAAGTTAAAAAAAGTCATCCTAAGCCTCTGTATAACTTAACTGATTTGCAACAAGAGGCATACCAACGATACAAAATGGGGCCTAAGGAAACACTTAATACCATTCAAAATTTATATGAACGCCATAAAGTTCTTACCTACCCACGTACAGATTCTAATTATTTAACAGATGATATGGTGGATACTATTAAAGAACGACTTTATGCTTTATTAGCAACTGACTATAAATCACAAGTCAAATCATTGTTGGGGCAATCTTATTCAAGTAAAATGCGGATCTTTAAAAATCATAAAGTATCAGATCATCACGCAATTATTCCAACAGAAGTACGTCCAGATATGCAAAGTTTGAGTAACAGAGAAAGTAAGATATATATGATGGTAGCTGAAAGGTTCCTAGAATCATTAATGGCACCTCATGAATATGAAGCGGTTAGAGTTAATGTTACTGTTGGCCAACATATTTTCGCTTTTAATGAAAAAGTCACACGTCAACTAGGTTATAAAGCACTTAAAATGAACAATGATAATGTGGTAAAGAAAGTTGCTTTTCAAAAAGGAGAAAAGTATCACCTTCAAAGTTTAAAAGTAAATGAACATGAAACGACACCACCTGATTACTTTAACGAAGGCTCATTGCTAAAAGCCATGGAGAACCCTCAAAATTATATACAACTTAAAGAAAAGAAACATGCTAACACACTGAGACAAACTGGAGGGATTGGCACAGTTGCTACAAGAGCGGATATAATTGAGAAACTATTTAATCTTAATGCAATCGAATCTAGAGATGGCAAAATCAAAGTAACATCTAAAGGAAAGCAAATTCTGGATTTAGCGCCTCAAGAATTAACATCTCCATTATTAACTGCCGAGTGGGAAGAGAAACTATTATTAATAGAAAAAGGAAGATATAATTCTCGACACTTTATTGACGAAATGAAGGCATTTACTCAATCGATTGTAAATACTATTAAAAATAGCGAGCAAAAGTATAAGCATGATAATTTAACTACTACTGAATGTCCGACATGCGGAAAATTCATGATTAAAGTTAAAACTAAAAATGGACAAATGTTAGTATGTCAAGATCCCACATGTAAAACTAAAAAGAATGTCCAACGTAAGACAAATGCACGTTGTCCAAATTGTAAGAAGAAAATGACATTATTTGGACGTGGAAAAGATGCAGTTTATCGATGTGTCTGTGGTCATACTGAAACACAAGAACAGATGGATAAACGATTCAAAAATAAATCCAGTGGTAAAGTATCTAAAAAAGAAATGAAAAAGTATATGAATAATGAGGACTCACTTGAGAATAATCCGTTTAAAGATGCATTAAAAAACTTGAAATTATAGTTAAAAATCGAACTTAATCATATTTGTTGGTAAAAAAGTTCGTTTTTAGTATTGTGTTTTTCGAAAAGTAATATTAAAATATTAAAGTATTTTAATAAAAGGAGTTTAAAACCGTGAAAAAATACTTTCAATTCGACGAGTATGATACTAATTATAAGAAAGAGATAATCGGTGGTATCACAACTTTCTTATCAATGGCATACATTTTAGCTGTAAATCCTCAAGTATTAAGTTTAGCAGGTGTTAAAGGTGTATCAGGTGACATGAAGATGGATCAAGGAGCTATTTTCGTGGCAACTGCTTTAGCAGCGTTTGTTGGTTCTTTATTTATGGGACTTATTGCAAAATATCCAATAGCACTTGCGCCAGGAATGGGACTTAACGCGTTCTTTGCTTTTACAGTAGTTTTAACGATGGGAATTCCTTGGCAAATAGGTTTAACTGGCGTGCTTTGCTCAGGTATATTCTTTGCTATACTTACAGCAACCGGTCTTCGAGAGATAATAATCAATGCTATTCCATATCAAATGAAAATGGCTGTATCTGCTGGTATAGGATTATTTATTACCTTTGTTGGTTTACAAAGTGCTGGCATCATTGTGAAAAATGACTCAACATTAGTTACATTAGGTCATTTAACAAAAGGTCCAGTTTTATTAGCAATCTTTGGTATTGCGATTACAATTATTTTATATGCTAGAAAAGTACCAGGTTCAATTTTTATAGGTATGATTATAACTGCTATAGTTGGAATGATAACTGGATTAATACATACACCTTCTGGCGTAGTTGGTAAAATCCCTAGTATAACACCAACATTCGGTGCAGCATTTGAAGCCTTTAAGGATCCAAGTCAATTATTTACGATTCAATTTTTAATTGTAATTTTAACTTTCTTCTTTATAGATTTCTTTGATACTGCTGGAACATTAGTGGCGGTAGCTACTCAAGCAGGTATTATGAAAGATAATAAGCTTCCTAGAGCAGGTAGAGCTTTATTTGCTGACTCTTTAGCTACTATTGTTGGTGCCATTTTTGGTACAACAACAACTACATCTTATATTGAATCTACTTCTGGTGTAGCTGTGGGTGCGAGAACAGGTTTTGCTAGTATCGTGACAGGAATTTGTTTCCTATTAGCATTATTCTTTAGTCCGTTAATTGAAATTGTTACAAGTGCAGTAACTACACCTGCATTAGTAGTAGTTGGGATTTTAATGGCAGCTAACTTTGCAGAAATAAATTGGAAGAAATTTGAAGTTGCAGTTCCAGCATTTATAACAATTATTATGATGCCACTATCATATTCAATTGCGACTGGTATCGCTTGCGGATTTATATTTTATCCAATAACTATGCTTATCACAAAAAAACACAAAGAAGTACATCCAATTATGTATTTCTTAATGGTACTATTTATTTTATATTTCGTATTTGTACACGGTTAATAAGGAAAAGGACGATGCTCTATTAAGAGACATCGTCCTTTTTTTACCATTTATTTGAATGATCATCTTTGTACTGAGTATAAATGACTTTTGCATCTTTATTACGAATATAGGTAGGTGCGCTCAATACTATAAAAATAAAGAAGACCAGTAAGAAAAATAACACCCAATGAACAAACATTCCTACAATTGGAATAAATGCAATGAAAGATCCCACAAAACCAATTACTGGAATAATTGACATAGGCTTTATTGCATTTTGATTATCAACTAAAAGAATAATTGCTAGTATGAGATATAAAAAAGCATTAATTAACAATGGTTGCCAACCAAAACCTAATATAAAGCTTCCGCCTAGAAAAGGAATGCCATAGAAAAATTCACATATTAATAAGAAGAAACTTATTAGGGCAAGAGCTACTTTAGTATTTCTTTTCAATATAACTACGCCTCCAACTATTTATTAAAAACAAATTTTAAATTCCTACTATTATAATAGTAGGAGCTTAATTTAAGACTTAACTTATATACATTATAAAGTAAAAATAAAAAAAGGGAAAAAATTTACTTAAAATGGTTGATGTACAAAACTATTTAAAGTACAATACTTAGGTATGTGTTAGACAAAGTACAAAAAGTTACAGAAAAACCTTGATTTATCACCGTTTTTCCTGTAACATATCTAATGTTGGACTTTATGAAAGCGATGAAACGAAAGGTTACTGACACACCCGGCCGCTTTGCCATGGCGTTGTGTGAGATAGTTTTCGTGGAGAAGTCTATCACTTTTAAAGTAGACGAATAAGGAGGGAAAATTATGGCAAAACAAAAAATCAGAATCAGATTAAAAGCTTACGATCACCGTGTGATTGATCAATCAGCAGAGAAAATTGTTGAAACTGCAAAACGTTCTGGTGCAGAAGTTTCTGGACCAATTCCGTTACCAACTGAAAAATCAGTTTATACAATTATCCGTGCGGTGCATAAGTACAAAGATTCACGTGAACAATTCGAACAACGTACTCATAAACGTTTAATCGATATTGTTAACCCAACACCAAAAACAGTTGATGCCCTAATGGGATTAAACTTACCATCTGGTGTAGACATCGAAATTAAATTATAATAGAAAATTTTAGGAGGTGGACTTTCGATGACCAAAGGAATCTTAGGAAGAAAAATTGGGATGACTCAAGTATTCGGAGAAAACGGTGAATTAATCCCAGTTACAGTAGTAGAAGCAAGTCAAAACGTAGTATTACAAAAGAAAACTGAAGAAGTAGATGGTTATAACGCTATCCAAGTAGGTTTTGAAGACAAAAAAGCATACAAAAAAGATGCCAAATCTAATAAATATGCTAATAAACCAGCTGAAGGTCACGCTAAGAAAGCGGGCGCAGCACCTAAGCGCTTCATTCGTGAATTCAGAAACGTTAATGTTGATGAATACGAAGTAGGTCAAGAAGTCACAGTTGATACTTTTGAAGCTGGAGACATTATTGATGTAACAGGAACTTCAAAAGGTAAAGGTTTCCAAGGTGCTATTAAACGTCATGGCCAAGCTCGTGGACCAATGGCTCACGGCTCTCATTTCCATAGAGCGCCAGGTTCAGTAGGTATGGCTTCAGATGCTTCAAGAGTATTCAAAGGCCAAAAAATGCCTGGACGTATGGGTGGAAATACAGTTACTGTTCAAAACTTAGAAGTAGTTCAAGTTGATACAGAAAACAATGTAATTTTAGTAAAAGGTAACGTACCTGGACCTAAAAAAGGTTTCGTAGAAATCCAAACTTCAATTAAAAAAGGTAATAAATAATAAGTAGCGAAAGGAGGAAAAGCATAATGGCAAATTATGATGTATTAAAAGTAGACGGATCTAAATCAGGTTCTGTTGAATTAAGCGATTCAGTATTCGCTATTGAACCAAACAACAGTGTTCTTTTCGAAGCAATTAACTTACAACGTGCTTCATTACGTCAAGGAACTCACGCAGTTAAAAATCGTTCAGCTGTACGTGGTGGCGGACGTAAACCATGGAGACAAAAAGGTACAGGACGTGCGCGTCAAGGTACAATTCGTGCTCCACAATGGCGTGGTGGTGGTATCGTATTCGGACCAACACCAAGAAGCTATGCATACAAAATGCCTAAGAAAATGCGTCGTTTAGCATTACGTTCTGCATTATCTTTCAAAGTTAAAGAAAACAACTTCACTATCGTTGATAATTTTGGTTTTGAAGCTCCAAAAACAAAAGAATTCAAAAATGTATTAACTACACTCGAACAACCTAAAAAAGTGTTAGTAGTTACTGATAGCGAAGACGTAAACGTTGAATTATCTGCACGTAACATTCCTGGCGTACAAGTTAGTACAGCTCAAGGATTAAACGTTTTAGATATTACTAGCGCTGACAGTGTTATTATTACTGAATCAGCTGCGAAAAAAGTTGAGGAGGTGCTCGGATAATGGAAGCAAGAGATGTTCTTAAGCGCCCCGTAATCACTGAAAAATCTTCTGAAGCAATGGCTGAAGATAAATATACTTTTGACGTAGATACTCGTGCTAATAAAACACAAGTTAAAATTGCAGTTGAAGAAATTTTCGACGTTAAAGTTGCAAATGTAAACATCATCAACTACAAACCTAAGAAAAAACGTATGGGCCGTTACCAAGGCTATACAAACAAAAGAAGAAAAGCAATTGTTACTTTAAAAGAAGGTTCAATTGACTTATTCAACTAAACAATAAAATAAAAGTTACCATTAAGGAGGTAAGCGACAATGGCTCTTAAAAAATATAAGCCAATAACAAATGGTCGTCGTAATATGACTAGTTTAGATTTCGCAGAAATCACGAAATCTACTCCTGAAAAGTCATTATTACAACCGCTACCGAAAAAAGCGGGTCGTAACAACCAAGGTAAATTGACAGTTCGTCATCATGGTGGAGGACATAAACGTCAATACCGCGTTATCGATTTCAAACGTAATAAAGATGGAATCACTGCAAAAGTTGATTCAATCCAATATGATCCAAACCGTTCAGCTAACATTGCTTTATTAGTATATGCTGATGGTGAAAAACGATATATTATTGCTCCAAAAGGATTACAAGTAGGCCAAGTAGTTGAGAGTGGTGCAGATGCTGACATTAAAGTTGGTAACGCATTACCATTACAAAACATTCCAGTTGGTACTGTAATTCATAATATCGAATTAAAACCTGGTAAAGGTGGACAATTAGCTCGTTCAGCGGGTGCAAGTTCACAAGTACTTGGTAAAGAAGGTAAATACGTACTAATCAGATTACGTTCTGGTGAAGTTCGTATGATCTTATCAACTTGCCGTGCTACAATTGGTCAAGTTGGTAACTTACAACATGAATTAGTTAATGTTGGTAAAGCAGGACGTTCTAGATGGAAAGGCATCCGTCCTACAGTTCGTGGTTCAGTAATGAACCCTAACGATCACCCACACGGTGGTGGTGAAGGTCGTGCACCTATCGGTAGACCATCTCCAATGTCACCATGGGGTAAACCAACGCTTGGTAAGAAAACTCGTCGTGGTAAAAAATCATCAGACAAACTTATCGTTCGTGGACGTAAGAAAAAATAATAACAACTTATTTGGGTGTGCGGCTTAATTGCTGCACGCACACAATAAGAAGGGAGGCGCCCAAATGGCTCGTAGTATTAAAAAAGGACCTTTCGTCGATGATCATTTAATGAAAAAAGTAGAAGCTCAAGACGGAAGTGAAAAGAAACAAGTAATCAAAACATGGTCTCGTCGTTCTACAATTTTCCCAAATTTCATCGGTCATACTTTTGCAGTATACGATGGTCGTAAACATGTACCTGTTTATGTAACTGAAGATATGGTAGGTCACAAATTAGGTGAATTTGCTCCAACTCGTACATTTAAAGGACATGCTGCAGACGATAAAAAAACTAGAAGATAATAAATAGAAGTAGAGGAGGAAATCCTAATGGAAGCAAAAGCGGTTGCTAGAACAATCAGAATCGCACCTCGTAAAGTAAGATTAGTTCTTGACTTAATTAGAGGTAAAAATGCTGGAGAAGCTATTGCTATTTTAAAATTAACTAACAAAGCTTCATCACCAGTAATTGAAAAAGTATTAATGTCCGCTTTAGCAAATGCTGAACATAACTATGACATGAACACTGATGAATTAGTTGTTAAAGAAGCATATGCAAATGAAGGACCAACTTTAAAACGTTTCCGTCCACGTGCACAAGGTCGTGCAAGTGCTATCAATAAACGTACAAGCCACATTACAATCGTCGTAAGTGACGGTAAAGAAGAAGCTAAAGAAGCTTAATAACTATTTAAGGAGGGAACACTGTGGGTCAAAAAATTAATCCTATCGGACTTCGTGTCGGAATCATCCGTGACTGGGAAGCTAAATGGTATGCTGAAAAAGATTTCGCTTCACTTTTACACGAAGATTTAAGAATCCGTAAATTCATTGATAACGAATTAAAAGAAGCATCAGTTTCTCACGTTGAAATCGAACGTGCTGCTAACCGTATTAACATTGCTATTCACACTGGTAAACCAGGTATGGTAATTGGTAAAGGCGGATCAGAAATTGAAAAACTTCGTAATAAATTAAACAACTTAACTGATAAAAAAGTACACATCAACGTTATCGAAATCAAAAAAATTGATATCGATGCTCGTTTAGTTGCTGAGAATATTGCACGTCAATTAGAAAACCGTGCTTCATTCCGTCGTGTACAAAAACAAGCTATTTCAAGAGCTATGAAACTTGGTGCTAAAGGTATCAAAACTCAAGTATCAGGTCGTTTAGGCGGAGCTGACATTGCTCGTGCTGAACAATATTCAGAAGGAACTGTTCCACTTCATACTTTACGTGCTGACATCGATTATGCACATGCTGAAGCAGACACTACTTACGGTAAATTAGGTGTTAAAGTATGGATTTATCGTGGTGAAGTTCTTCCTACTAAGAATACTAGTGAAGGAGGAAAATAATAATGTTACTACCAAAACGTGTTAAATATCGTCGTCAACATCGTCCTAAAACAACTGGTCGTTCAAAAGGCGGTAATTATGTAACATTTGGTGAGTATGGATTACAAGCTACTACAACATCTTGGATCACATCTCGTCAAATCGAATCTGCTCGTATTGCTATGACACGTTACATGAAACGTGGCGGGAAAGTTTGGATTAAAATCTTCCCTCATACACCATATACTAAAAAACCTTTAGAAGTACGTATGGGTGCTGGTAAAGGTGCCGTTGAAGGCTGGATCGCTGTTGTAAAACCAGGTAGAATTTTATTCGAGGTTGCAGGCGTATCAGAAGAAGTTGCTCGTGAAGCATTACGTTTAGCAAGTCACAAACTTCCAGTGAAAACTAAGTTTGTAAAACGTGAAGAATTGGGTGGTGAAACAAATGAAAGCTAAGGAAATTAGAGACTTAACCACTTCAGAAATCGAAGAACAAATCAAATCTTCAAAAGAAGAGCTTTTTAACCTACGCTTTCAGTTAGCTACAGGTCAATTAGAGGAAACTGCACGTATTCGTACAGTTAGAAAAACAATTGCACGTCTAAAAACTGTTGCTCGTGAAAGAGAAATCGAAGAAAGCAAAGCTAATCAATAATATATTCGAAAGAGGAGGTTACAAAAGTGAGTGAAAGAAACGATCGTAAAGTTTATGTAGGTAAAGTTGTTTCAGACAAAATGGACAAAACTATCACTGTATTAGTTGAAACTTACAAAACACACAAATTATACGGTAAACGTGTAAAATACTCTAAAAAATACAAAACTCATGATGAAAACAATTCAGCTAAATTAGGAGACATTGTTAAAATTCAAGAAACTCGTCCTTTATCAGCATCAAAACGTTTTCGTTTAGTAGAAATTGTTGAAGAGTCAGTAATTATTTAATACAAGATTAGAGATAAGGGAGGTTTAACTAATGATCCAACAAGAAACTCGTTTAAAAGTAGCAGACAACTCTGGTGCTCGTGAAGTTCTTACAATTAAAGTATTAGGTGGATCTGGTCGCAAAACAGCGAACATCGGCGATGTTATCGTATGTACTGTTAAAAATGCAACACCAGGTGGCGTTGTTAAAAAAGGTGACGTAGTCAAAGCTGTTGTCGTTAGAACTAAATCAGGCGTTCGTCGTAATGATGGTTCTTATATCAAGTTTGATGAAAATGCATGTGTCATTATTCGTGATGACAAAGGCCCACGTGGTACTCGTATCTTTGGTCCTGTTGCTCGTGAATTACGTGAAGGTAACTTCATGAAAATCGTTTCATTAGCACCAGAAGTACTTTAATTTATAAAAACCAAATCATTTAAGGAGGTGCCCACATGCATATCAAAAAAGGTGACAACGTAAAAGTTATCGCAGGTAAAGACAAAGGTAAAGAAGGTAAAGTAATCGCTACTGAACCTAAAAAAGACCGTGTCGTTGTGGAAAGTGTTAATGTTATTAAAAAACACCAAAAACCAACTCAATTAAATCCTGAAGGTGGAATCTTAGAAACAGAGGCAGCAATCCATGTTTCTAACGTACAATTATTAGATCCTAAAACAAACGAACCTACTCGTGTTGGTTACAAATTTGTTGATGGTAAAAAAGTTCGTATCGCTAAAAAATCTGGCGAAGAAATCAAAACTAATAATTAATAACTAGTTGAAAGGAGGATCCACTTTGAACCGTTTAAAAGAAAGATACAATACTGAAGTTACTGAAAACTTAGTAAAAAAATTCAACTATAGTTCTGTAATGGAAGTACCAAAAATCGAAAAGATCGTTGTAAATATGGGTGTAGGTGATGCAGTTCAAAACTCTAAAGTGTTAGATAACGCTGTAGAAGAATTAGAATTAATCACTGGTCAAAAACCATTAGTAACAAAAGCAAAAAAATCAGTTGCAACATTCCGTTTACGTGAAGGTATGCCAATCGGTGCGAAAGTTACACTTCGCGGAGAAAGAATGTATGAATTCTTAGATAAATTAATCGCAGTTTCATTACCTCGTGTACGTGACTTCCAAGGTGTTTCTAAAACAGCATTCGATGGTCGTGGTAACTACACTTTAGGAATTAAAGAACAATTAATTTTCCCAGAAATCGACTATGATAAAGTAAGTAAAGTAAGAGGAATGGATATTGTTATCGTAACAACTGCTAACACTGACGAGGAAGCTCGTGAATTGTTAACAAACTTCGGTATGCCATTTCGTAAATAATCTCTAAAAGGAGGCTAATTAAGTGGCTAAAACTTCTATGGTTGCTAAGCAACAGAAAAAACAAAAATATGCAGTACGTGAATATACTCGTTGTGAACGTTGTGGTCGTCCACATTCTGTATATCGTAAATTTAAATTATGCCGTATTTGTTTCCGTGAATTAGCTTACAAAGGGCAAATCCCTGGCGTACGTAAAGCTAGCTGGTAATATATAAGAGTCTGAAAGGAGGCAACAATCAATGACAATGACAGATCCAATCGCAGATATGCTTACTCGTGTAAGAAACGCAAACATGGTGCGTCACGAGAAATTAGAATTACCTGCGTCTAACATTAAAAAACAAATTGCTGAAATCTTAAAAAGTGAAGGTTTCATTAAAAACGTAGAATACGTTGAAGATGATAAACAAGGTGTTATTCGTTTATTCTTAAAATATGGTCAAAACAATGAACGTGTTATCACAGGATTAAAACGTATCTCTAAACCAGGTTTACGTGTATATGCTAAAGCAAACGAAGTACCTAAAGTATTAAATGGTTTAGGTATTGCATTAGTTTCAACTTCTGAAGGTGTTATCACTGATAAAGAAGCTAGAAAACGTAACGTTGGCGGAGAAATTATCGCATACGTTTGGTAATAATAAATAAGGAGGTGCCATAACATGAGTCGTGTTGGTAAGAAAATTATTGACATCCCTAGCGACGTTACAGTAACTTTTGATGGTCATACTGCTACTGTAAAAGGTCCTAAAGGTGAATTAACTAGAACATTTAACGAAAGAATGACTTTCAAACAAGAAGAAAACACTATCGAAGTTGTAAGACCTACTGAGTCTAAAGAAGATAGAACAGTTCATGGTACAACTCGTGCTTTATTAAATAATATGGTACAAGGTGTTTCTCAAGGTTTCGAAAAAACACTTGAGCTTGTTGGTGTAGGTTACCGTGCTCAAATGCAAGGTAGTGACTTAGTATTAAACGTTGGTTACTCTCACCCTGTTGAAATTAAAGCTGAAGACGGCATTACTTTCGCAGTAGAGAAAAACACAACTGTTAGAGTATCTGGTGTATCTAAAGAACAAGTTGGAGCAATTGCTTCTAACATCCGTTCAGTAAGACCTCCAGAACCTTACAAAGGAAAAGGTATCCGTTACCAAGGTGAATATGTTCGCCGTAAAGAAGGTAAAACAGGTAAATAATAGATAACTCTCTTAAGAAAGGAGTAATACAATGATCAGTAAAATTGATAAAAACAAAGTGCGTTTGAAAAGACATGCTCGTGTGCGTACTAAATTATCAGGTACAGCTGAAAAACCACGTTTAAATGTATATCGTTCAAACAAACACATTTATGCACAAATTATCGATGATGTTAAAGGCGAAACTTTAGTTCAAGCTTCATCAAAAGATAAAGATATCGCAAGCGATTCAACTTCTAAAGTAGATTTATCTACTAAAGTAGGCGAAGCAATTGCTAAAAAAGCATCAGACAAAGGTATTAAAGAAATCGTATTTGATCGTGGCGGTTACTTATACCATGGTCGTGTAAAAGCTTTAGCAGAAGCTGCTAGAGAAAGCGGATTAGAATTTTAATTTAAAGGAGGGACAAATACATGGCTCGTAGAGAAGAAGAAACGAAAGAATTTGAAGAACGCGTTGTAACAATCAACCGTGTTGCTAAAGTTGTTAAAGGTGGTCGTCGTTTCCGTTTCACTGCATTAGTAGTAGTTGGAGACAAAAATGGTCGTGTAGGTTTCGGTACTGGTAAAGCTCAAGAGGTACCTGAAGCTATCAAAAAAGCTGTTGAAGCAGCTAAAAAAGATTTAGTAGTTGTTCCACGTGTTGAAGGAACTACTCCTCACACTATCACTGGCCGTTATGGTTCAGGCAGCGTATTCATGAAACCAGCTGCACCTGGTACAGGAGTTATCGCTGGTGGTCCAGTTCGTGCCGTATTAGAATTAGCAGGTATCACTGATATCTTAAGTAAATCATTAGGATCTAACACACCAATTAATATGGTTCGTGCTACAATCAATGGTTTACAAAACCTTAAAAATGCTGAAGATGTTGCTAAATTACGCGGCAAATCAGTAGAAGAATTATATAATTAAGGAGGGAAAATAGATAATGGCTAAATTACAAATTACCCTCACTCGTAGTGTTATTGGTCGTCCTGAAACACAACGTAAAACTGTTGAAGCTTTAGGTCTTAAAAAGACTAATAGTTCAGTAGTAGTTGAAGATAACCCTGCTATCCGTGGGCAAATCAACAAAGTTAGACACTTATTGACAGTAGAAGAAAAATAATTAAGGAGGTGCCTATATAATGAAATTACATGAGTTAAAAGCAGCTGAAGGTTCACGTCGTGTACGTAACCGCGTTGGCCGTGGTGCTGGTTCTGGTAACGGTAAAACTAGTGGTCGCGGACAAAAAGGTCAAAAAGCACGTTCAGGTGGTGGCGTAAGACCTGGATTTGAAGGTGGACAATTACCTTTATTCCGTCGTTTACCAAAACGTGGTTTCACTAACATTAATCGTAAAGAATATGCTATTGTTAACTTAGACCAACTTAATAAATTTGAAGATGGTACTGAAGTAACTCCAGCTTTATTAGTTGAAACTGGTGTAGTTAAGAATGAAAAATCTGGTATCAAAGTACTAGGTAATGGCTCACTTGATAAAAAATTGACAGTGAAAGCTCATAAATTCTCAGCTTCAGCAGTAGAAGCAATTGATGCAAAAGGTGGAGCACACGAGGTGATCTAATGTTTCAAACGCTTGTGAGCTTCTTTAAAACTAAAGAAGTTCGAAACAAGATTTTCTTTACCTTAGCAATGTTAGTTATATTCAAAATAGGAACTTACATTCCGGCTCCAGGAGTTAACCCTGAGCCTTTTGAACAACAAGGTTCTGATCAAGGAGTCGCCGCTCTTCTTAATACGTTTGGTGGCGGAGCCTTAAAGAACTTTTCAATATTTGCTATGGGCATCATGCCCTACATCACCGCATCTATCGTAATGCAATTACTACAAATGGATATTGTTCCGAAATTCTCTGAATGGGCGAAACAAGGTGAAGTAGGTAAAAGAAAGCTTAGCAATGTAACACGTTATTTCGCTATCATTTTGGCTTTTATACAGTCAATTGGTATGGCATTCCAATTTAATAACTATTTAGGTGGTAAATTAATTATTCACCAATCTATTATGAGTTATTTATTGATTGCCGTTGTTTTAACAGCAGGAACTGCATTTCTAATTTGGCTTGGTGATCAAATCACTCAATTCGGAGTTGGTAATGGTATTTCTATCATTATCTTTGCAGGTATTTTATCAACTTTGCCTTCATCAATTATTCAATTCGTGCAACAAGCATTCGTTGGTAATGATGATACTACGTTGGCATGGTTAAAAGTTATTGGTTTAATTGTAGGATTAGTTTTACTTACAATTGGTGCTATTTATGTACTAGAAGCGAAACGTAAAATTCCTATCCAATATGCTAAAAAACAGTCTGCACAAAGATTAGGATCACAAGCAACTTATCTACCTTTAAAAGTTAACTCTGCAGGGGTAATTCCAGTAATCTTTGCGATGGCATTTTTCCTATTGCCAAGAACATTAACATTGTTCTTCCCTAAAGCTGATTGGGCGCAAACTATATCTGAATATGCTAACCCTTCAAACACTTACGGCATGATTGTTTATGTAGTATTAATTATTGCATTTACGTATTTCTATGCCTTTGTTCAAGTTAATCCTGAAAAAATGGCTGATAACTTGAAGAAACAAGGTAGTTACGTTCCAGGTATAAGACCTGGTGAACAAACTAAAAAATATATTACTAAAGTACTTTATCGCTTAACTTTTGTCGGCTCTATTTTCTTAGCAGTCATTGCGATATTACCAATATTAGCGACTAAGTTCATGAGTTTACCTCAATCAATACAAATTGGTGGTACAAGTTTATTAATCGTAATTGGTGTTGCAATTGAAACTATGAAATCACTTGAAGCTCAAGTGAGTCAAAAAGAATATAAAGGCTTTGGTGGTAGATAATTTGTAGGAGGGCAATTTATGAATATCATTTTAATGGGTTTACCTGGCGCAGGTAAAGGAACTCAAGCGAGTGAAATTGTTAAGAAATTCCCAATACCACATATATCTACTGGTGACATGTTCAGAAAAGCGATTAAAGATGAAACAGATTTAGGAAAAGAAGCTAAATCTTACATGGATCGTGGAGAATTAGTCCCTGATGAAGTTACTGTAGGTATCGTTAAAGAAAGAATATCTGAAGACGATGCAAAAAAAGGATTCTTATTAGATGGCTTCCCAAGAACAATCGATCAAGCTGAGGCGTTAAATGATATTATGTCTGAGCTTGGTAGAAACATCGATGCTGTCATTAACATCGAAGTTCCTGAGGAAGAATTGATGAATCGTCTTACAGGTCGTCGTATCTGTGAAAAATGTGGTACGACTTATCATCTTGTATTTAATCCTCCAAAGGTTGATGGTATTTGTGATATCGATGGTGGAAAGCTTTATCAACGCGAGGATGATAATCCTGAAACAGTATCTAATCGCTTAAACGTTAATGTTAAACAGTCAAAACCTATTTTAGAGTACTATAATGAAAAAGGTGTGCTAAAAAACATTGATGGTGCGAAAGATATTGACGATGTAACCAAAGATGTCATTGATATCTTAGATCAATTAAAATAGATCAACTTAATACGGTCTAGATTTATGTGAATTTGATTAGGTTTCTCTGGCAAGAATTAATTTTCTGAGTGTCGAATGACGATAATAATTCCCGCATTTTGTTAAACTTATTTTAACTAGTCACTATATTAGATTCGTATCGTTGAAGTTGTCTATTGACGATTACCTTACTATTGTAAAAAGGGAGGAAGTTAATCAATGGCGAAACAAGATGTAATTGAATTAGAAGGTACAGTATTAGATACTTTACCAAATGCTATGTTTAAAGTAGAATTAGAAAATGGTCATGAGATTTTAGCTCACGTAAGTGGTAAAATTAGAATGAATTATATTCGTATTCTACCTGGCGACAAAGTAACTGTAGAAATGTCTCCGTATGATTTATCACGCGGTAGAATTACTTATCGTTATAAATAATCGTCACTCCATAATATAGGGAGGTATAAAAATGAAAGTAAGACCATCAGTTAAACCAATTTGCGAAAAATGTAAAGTCATTAAACGTAAAGGTAAAGTAATGGTAATTTGTGACAATCCTAAGCACAAACAAAGACAAGGTTAATAAAAGAGAGGTGTAAATATATATGGCACGTATTGCAGGAGTAGATATCCCACGTGAAAAACGCATTGTTATCTCATTAACATATGTATATGGTATTGGTACTTCAACAGCTAAAAAAATCGTTGAAGAAGCTAACGTATCAGCAGACACACGTGTAAAAGATTTAACAGATGACGAATTAGGTCGTATTCGTGAAGTTGTTGACAGTTATAAAGTTGAAGGTGACTTACGTCGTGAACAAAACTTAAACATTAAACGTTTAATGGAAATTTCTTCATACCGTGGTATCCGTCACCGTCGTGGTTTACCAGTTCGCGGTCAAAAAACTAAAAACAACGCTCGTACTCGTAAAGGCCCAGTTAAAACTGTAGCTAACAAGAAAAAATAATAGGTAAAGGAGGCAAATATAAATGGCACGTAAACAAGTATCTCGTAAACGTAGAGTTAAAAAGAATATTGAAAATGGTGTGGCTCACATCCGTTCAACATTCAACAATACAATCGTAACTATCACTGATGAATTTGGTAATGCTTTATCTTGGTCATCAGCTGGTGCATTAGGTTTCAAAGGATCTAAAAAATCAACACCATTCGCAGCTCAAATGGCTTCTGAAACTGCTTCAAAATCTGCAATGGAACATGGTTTAAAAACTGTTGAAGTAACAGTAAAAGGACCTGGACCAGGTCGTGAATCAGCTATCCGTGCATTACAATCAGCTGGTTTAGAAGTAACTGCAATCAGAGACGTTACTCCAGTACCTCATAACGGTTGTCGTCCACCAAAACGTCGTCGCGTCTAATTTATAATAGATTGTTATTGTTACAGGTCACTGAGCGAAACAGTTTAAAATTAAGTCGACGTAATTAAGGAGGATTTTTGTAAATGATAGAAATTGAAAAACCTAGAATTGAGACAATTGAAATTAGTGAAGATGCTAAATTCGGTAAGTTCGTTGTTGAACCACTAGAACGTGGCTACGGTACTACACTAGGAAACTCCTTACGTCGTATCCTACTATCTTCATTACCAGGTGCAGCCGTTAAGTACATTGAAATCGAAGGTGTTTTACACGAATTCTCAGCTATAGATAATGTTGTTGAAGATGTTTCTACAATTATTATGAACATCAAAAAATTAGCACTTAAAATCTATTCTGAAGAAGATAAAACATTAGAAATCGATGTTCGAGATGAAGGCGAAGTTACTGCAAGTGACATTACTCACGATAGTGATGTAGAAGTTCTAAATCCAGAACTTAAAATCGCAACAGTGTCTAAAGGTGGACATTTAAAAATTCGTCTAGTTGCTAACAAGGGTAGAGGTTACGCATTAACAGAACAAAATAATACTAGTGATTTACCAATCGGTGTAATTCCTGTTGATTCACTATACTCACCAGTTGAACGTGTTAACTATACAGTTGAAAACACACGTGTCGGTCAAAGTAGTGATTTTGATAAATTAACTTTAGATGTTTGGACTAATGGTTCAATCACTCCACAAGAGTCAGTATCATTAGCTGCTAAGATTTTGACTGAACATTTAAATATTTTTGTAGGTCTTACAGATGAAGCTCAAAATGCTGAAATCATGATTGAAAAAGAAGAAGATCAAAAAGAAAAAGTACTTGAAATGTCTATTGAAGAATTAGACTTATCAGTACGTTCATACAACTGTTTAAAACGTGCAGGAATCAATTCAGTTCAAGAGTTAGCTGATAAATCTGAAGCTGATATGATGAAAGTTCGTAATTTAGGTCGTAAATCTCTAGAAGAAGTTAAATATAAATTAGAAGATTTAGGATTAGGATTAAGAAAAGAAGATTAATAAGTTAAAGGAGGTCAACTCATGGGTTACAGAAAATTAGGTCGTACTTCTGATCAACGTAAAGCTATGTTACGTGACTTAGCTACTTCACTTATCGTTAGTGAGCGCATTGAAACTACAGAAGCTCGTGCAAAAGAAGTTCGTAGTGTTGTTGAGAAATTAATCACTTTAGGTAAAAAAGGAGATTTAGCTTCTCGTCGTAATGCTGCAAAAACATTACGTAATGTTGAAATCTTAAATGAAGATGAAACTACACAAACTGCACTTCAAAAATTATTCGGTGAAATTGCTGAACGTTACACAGAACGTCAAGGTGGTTACACTCGTATTCTTAAAGTAGGTCCTCGTCGCGGAGACGGTGCTGAATCAGTTATCATCGAATTAGTAGATTAATTCAAGATATAAATACACTAACTACTTATATGTAAAGCAAATGAGTGCAACGATAATGTTTGCCACATACAAATATTGTCTAGCTCAGAGTGCCCCATCAATTAAATATATTTCAAAGCGTGAACTCAACTAAAATATGATGGGGTGCGCGCTTTTTTATTTTCAAAGAAGCAATTAGCTTCTATTCAACCAATAAATTATCATATATAATACTAAGAACTCAAATGGTCATAGTTTATATTGAAAAATCGCATTAGTTGACCTAAATGAAAGCTTTTATTTAGTTTTTCAGTTTTAGTCATCCTTAATAGGGGGCAGGACAATGGATTCGAAATGAATTCTGTCCGGTCCCTTTTTATTTTGAAAAAATGAAATAAAACAATAATATACATGCAATTCATATTCATGTAAACTATACTAGTACAAAGTTTTAGGAGGGATTCTAGTGGAGGCGAATAACACTAATATTATTGAACTTAAGCAAGTTGACTTTCAATATCAAGGCGATGCAGCCTTCACATTAAATAATGTATCCTTTAAGATTCCTAAAAATCAATGGACTTCAATTGTTGGACATAATGGGTCAGGAAAATCAACAATAGCTAAATTAATAGTTGGTATTGAAATTGCGACCAATGGTACGATTATTTTCAATCAATCACCTATCTCTAATAATGATTTCAAAGATATACGAGAACACGTTGGAATTGTCTTCCAAAATCCAGAAAATCAATTTGTGGGTTCGATTGTCAAATACGATGTTGCGTTTGGTTTAGAGAACCACGCTGTTCCAACTGAAAAAATGAAAGAAATAGTAGCACAATCTATTAGTGACGTTGGAATGACCGATTATGCAGATAGTGAACCACATTCATTATCAGGAGGACAAAAGCAACGAGTAGCTATTGCAGGTGTATTAGCATTAAGTCCTTCAGTCATTATATTAGATGAAGCGACATCTATGTTAGACCCTCAAGCCAAGAAATCATTGATGAGTTTAATACAAGAAGTTAAAGCAACTAAAGATGTAACAATTATTTCGATTACTCATGACTTAACTGAGGCGCTTGAAGGCGATCATGTCATAGTAATGAACCAAGGGACAGTTTATAAAGAAGGAAATCCACAAACAATATTTAAAGATATAAAAATGTTACAAGAAATTGGATTAGATTTACCTTTCTCAATGAAAATCAATCAACTTTTAGGATTTGATGATCACTTTATTACTTACGAAGGGTTGGTCGAAAAGCTATGAAAATTAAGTTTAATGATGTTATCTACACCTATCAACAGGGTACACCATATGAGTATAAAGCGTTAGACCACATTAATTTAACTATTGAGCAGGGTAAATACTATGCAATTGTTGGACAAACTGGAAGTGGAAAATCAACTTTAATTCAGCATTTCAATGGGTTATTAAAACCTACTAATGGCAATATTGAGCATGATGAACTTACGATTCATTCTAAAACTAAAGATAAATTTATTAGATCAATCAGACAAAAAGTTGGACTAGTATTTCAATTTCCTGAATCACAATTATTTGAAGATAATATTGAAAGAGAAATTGAGTTTGGACCTAAGAATTTTGGAATGAATGTTGAAGAAGTGAAAGAAAGAGCTTTTGATTTATTGTTAGAGTTAGGTTTTCCAAGAAATGTTATGTCTTTGTCACCATTCCAAATGTCTGGCGGCCAAATGCGTAAAATTGCAATTGTTTCAATCTTAGCTATGAACCCGGATGTCATTGTTTTAGATGAACCTACTGCTGGATTAGACCCAAAGAGCCGTCAACAAGTAATGGAGCTATTTAAAGAAATACAACTAAAACAAAATAAAACAATCATACTTGTATCTCATGATATGAATGAAGTTGCGAAATATGCTGAAGAAATTATCGTGATGAATGATGGAAATATTATCGAGCAAGACACACCAAAAGAGTTGTTTAGACAAGGTAGTAAACTTGAAGAGTGGCATATAGACTTACCAGATATTGTTCAGTTACAACGTGATATTGAAATTAAACATGGTATCAAATTTAAGACAATCGCACTTACTGAGAAGGAATTTGTAAGTATGTACCAGGAGTGGCAACATCATGAAGAATAAATTAATTATAGGTAGATATTTACCTAATAACTCTGTAATTCATCAGCTAGATCCACGAGCTAAAGTTTTATTTGTATTTATGTTTATTATTTTAATATTTTTTGCTCATTCTTTTGCAACGTTTGGGTGGATTATTTTATTAATTTTAATGTTTATGTTTTTAGCGAAGATTAAATTATGGTTTTTAATTAAAGGATTAACACCAATATTTATTTTTACTATATTCACATTCTTCATGCATATCTTCTTCACACACGGTGGTACAAGATTAGTTGATTTTGGAATTATTAAAATTGATAGTGCTGGTATTTTAGAAGGTATCTTTATTTCATTACGTCTCATCACAATTGTTATGGTTGCAACAATAATGACGCTATCAACGAGCCCAATCGATTTAACAGATGCTTTTGAAAAATTGCTAACGCCATTAAAATGGTTTAAATTGCCTGTGCATCAATTAAGCATGATTATGTCAATCGCTTTAAGATTCATTCCAACTTTAATGGATGAATTAGATAAAATCATACTAGCTCAAAAATCACGAGGTTCTGAGTTAAGTTCGGGTGGCTTAATGACACGTATAAAAGCATTTCTTCCTTTAATGATTCCATTATTTATCTCAGCTTTTCAAAGAGCAGAGGAATTAGCAATTGCTATGGAAGTACGTGGTTATGATGCTAATGTAGAACGAACAAGTTATAGAAAGCTACAATGGCATATTGGGGACACGATGTGCTTAATAAGTATCATCCCAATAGCCATAGTATTATTAGTATTAAAATATATTGGAGTGTAATACAGTGCGTATACTTGTTAATATTTCTTATCAAGGAAGTCAATTTCTAGGGTTTCAAATTCAACAGCAAGGAAGAACTGTGCAACAACAATTTGAAAAGATATTGAAGCGTATGCATCGGAGACATGTTCGCATTCATCCTTCTAGTCGTACAGACAGAGGTGTACATGCGTATGAACAATTTTTTCATTTTGATACAGACTTAAATATTGAACCAAAGCAATGGAAGTATGCGATGAATAGTGCTTTACCTGATGATATTTACGTCAAAGAAGTTCAACAAGTCGATGATCATTTTCATTGTCGTTATGACTGTCTAGGTAAGCGATATCGTTATAAAGTATATCAAGCAACGCATCGTAATCCTTTTGAAAGTGGCTTAAAGACATTTATTAAGGAAAATTTAGATTATTCTAAGATGAATGAAGCTGCAAAACATTTCATTGGAACACATGATTTTACAGGATTCTGCTCTCAAAAGACTGAAGTCGAAAGCAGAGTACGTACGGTATATCAAAGTGAAATCATTCAAACAAATGAAGGGTTTGACTATGTTGTAACAGGGTCAGGGTTTTTATATAATATGGTTCGTGTGTTAGTAGCGTTTCTAATTGAAGTAGGAAAAGGTAAACGTCATCCAAGTGAAGTGCCAACGCTATTAAATGAAAAGAATAGAGATAATGTACCATTTACAGCACCTGCAGAAGGTCTCTATTTAGAGAAGATATATTTAGCAGAAAACGACTTAATAACAGACTTTGGAAACAATATTAAAATTCATCGTAAAAAATCATTACAAAATGACTAAATTGCATTGACAAACGGAGCTATAAAATATAACATAGATAACGGTATTGTTTTATATCCACCCCATGATAAGCCCCGGAAACTTATTGTGTTACAAGATATATAAGCAAATTATACAGGAATAAAATAAATGAACATTTACGCTTTGAAAATCGTAACAGAATGAATAGATTGCAGGCCTCGTTCGTAGGTTCGACTGCGATACGTACCTGTAATCTAAAACGAAGCATTTATTTTTAGGAGGACAATTATTATGCGTCAAACATTTATGGCAAATGAATCAAACATTGAGCGCAAATGGTATGTTATTGATGCTGAAGGCCAAACATTAGGTCGTTTATCATCTGAAGTAGCATCTATCTTACGCGGTAAAAATAAAGTAACTTATACACCACACGTTGACACTGGTGATTATGTAATCATCATTAACGCTGCTAAAATCGAATTAACTGGTAAAAAAGAATCAGATAAAATTTATTATCGTCACTCAAACCACCCAGGCGGTATCAAATCAGTTACAGCTGGTGAGTTAAAACGTAACAATCCAGAACGTTTACTTGAAACTTCAATCAAAGGTATGTTACCAAGTTCACGTTTAGGTGAAAAACAAGGTAAAAAATTATTTGTATATGGTGGCGCTGAACATCCACACGCTGCACAACAACCAGAAAACTACGAGTTACGTGGTTAATTAGAAGGAGGAAATTACATTGGCACAAGTTGAATATAGAGGCACAGGCCGTCGTAAAAACTCAGTAGCACGTGTACGTTTAGTACCAGGTGAAGGTAATATCACAGTTAACGAACGTGACGTACGTGAGTACTTACCATTCGAATCATTAATCTTAGACTTAAACCAACCATTTGATGTTACAGAAACTAAAGGTAACTATGATGTATTAGTTAACGTACACGGTGGTGGTTTCACTGGACAAGCACAAGCTATCCGTCACGGAATCGCACGTGCATTATTAGAAGCAGATCCTGAATACAGAGGTTCTTTAAAACGCGCAGGTCTATTAACTCGTGACCCACGTATGAAAGAACGTAAAAAACCAGGTCTTAAAAAAGCACGTCGTTCTCCACAATTCTCAAAACGTTAATTGCCAAAGCTGTTGCGAATTTATTCGCTTACAGATTTGGAACGTTCAAAGCACTTCTCAACTTTGAGAAGTGTTTTTTTGTATGCAATAAAAGCTAGAGATTCATAAAACCTCTAGCTTTTGAACTTTATATTTATTTTTTAAATACTTCTTCTACAACTTCTGTCATATCATTATGAATGACTAAATCTGCTTTTCTATCATATGGTGTTTTATCTCGATTAATAATGACTAAATTATCTCCTGTGAAGTTTGATATGAAACCCGCAGCGGGTTGAACCACAAGCGATGAACCTAATACAATCACAGTATCTGCCTTTTGAATTTTATCAAGCGCACGGAAAACAGTTGGTTGATCCAACATTTCACCATATAAGACAATGTCAGGTCGAATAACTTCACCACATGATTCACAATATCTTAATTCATGTTCCATTACATATGATTTTGTATATTCTTTACCACACTTAATGCAATAGAACCGATTTAGTGTACCATGAATTTCATCGATATTCTGACTTCCAGCATCTTCATGTAAGCCATCGATATTTTGTGTGATGACACCTAAAGATTTACCTTCTCTCTCTAACTCAGCGATCCATTCATGAACAATATTTGGTTTTTTATCAGCTACAAGTAAACGTTTATGATAAAAATCAATAAAGCTTTCTTTATTATCATTAAGATGGTCAACACTCAATAAATATTCAGGAGAATAGCCATCTTTAGATATTTCATCAAATAGTCCACCCATTGATCGGAAATCAGGAATACCACTTGCGACAGAAACACCTGCACCTGTAAAGAATACAATGTTATTTGATTTATCTACAATTTCTTTTAATTTTTCTATCTTATTGCTCATTGAAAACACTCCATATACAGAATTTAATGCTTACTTTTGGTAAAATAATTTTAATATTACTTATATATCTATTACAACATACAATCAAATACACTTTCTAGAAATAATGTCTTAATTTATAAATGCAGAAAGTTAGATTATTGACGAAAAGTATTAGAGTTCACTAGATTAATAGTATAAAATTAATATGCGCAAATAAACTTTGTAAATTCAAGTATTCATTTATTATAATAATACTTGAAAATGTGATGTGGGAAGTGAAGAATTGAATGAATAAATACGATCGTTTAGATGAAATTACTAAACTCGTAAATCAAAAGGGTACCGTCAGAACAAATGAAATTGTAGAAGAATTAAATGTATCAGATATGACGGTACGACGTGATTTAGCAGAACTCGAAGAAAAAGGTTTGCTCACTAAAATTCATGGTGGCGCAAGAAGTAATTCCATCTTTCAATTTAAAGAGAAATCACATCAAGAGAAACACACACACAATATAGAAGAAAAACGTAGTGTTGCACGTAAAGCAATTCAAATAATTGAAGAAAATGATACGATTTTTCTGGGACCAGGTACTACTATTGAGTGCTTAGCAGAAATAATGGAGTTGAAATCATTAACAGTTATTACCAATTGTTTTCCTGTATTTAAAATATTATTCGAAAAAAGATCGATTAATTTCAAAGTTTATTTACTAGGTGGCGAAATGAGAGATTTAACTGAATCCTTTGTAGGAGAAATGGCTAATACACTACTGAAAACAATGCGATTTAGTAAAATGTTTTTTAGTTGTAATGGCATAAAAGATATCGATGTACTCACTTCGACTATTGATGAAGCATATACTCAACAATTGGCTTTGGAGCGTTCTGTTGAAAAGTACTTACTAGTAGACTCATCAAAATTAGGAAAAGAAGACTTCACTCAATTATGCAAGTTAGACGATTTAACTGCCGTCATCATTGATAAGGGTGATATAGATAACATAGAGAAATTAAAATTACATACTGAAGTGATTGATTAAATCACACTATAAGCCTGATATTGTTTGAAATTGAACAATATTAGGCTTTTTTGTCTTTCTAAAAGATTAAACAAACATAAATAAAACTTATTTGTTTAAAACAACTAATTATCAAACAATATTCAAACATTTAATGTTGATTAATTGTTTATTTATGTTTATAATTTAAACATAAAGAGTTGAAAGCGCTTTTTCACAATATAAAAATAGACACATATATGTGAATCAATTTATTAAAGGAGAATGATTATGACAGTTATTATTGGTTCAGATGTAGACGGTAAACGACTCAAAGAAGTAGTAAAAGCATTTTTAAAAGAAAATAATCATGAAGTAGTAGATGTGACAGAAGGCAAGGATGTAGACTTTGTTGATTCAACATTAGCCATTGCTCAAGAAGTACAAAAGAATGATGAAAATTTAGGCATAGCAATTGATGCATTTGGCGCAGGAAGTTTCATGGTAGCTACGAAAGTTAAAGGGATGATTGCAGCAGAAGTTTCAGACGAAAGATCTGCTTACATGACACGTGGTCACAATAATGCACGTATGATTACGATGGGTTCAGAAATAGTTGGAGATACACTTGCTAAGCATGTCGCTAAAGAATTTGTAAATGGACACTATGACGGTGGTCGTCATCAAATCCGTGTAGATATGTTAAATAAAATGTGCTAAATAGGAGGACTTTAATATGAAAATAGCTATTGGTTGCGATCATATTGTAACAGACACAAAAATGGCAGTTTCAAAACATTTAAAAGAACAAGGACACGAAGTAATTGATGTAGGAACTTACGATTTCACAAGAACACACTATCCAATTTTCGGTAAGAAAGTTGGTGAAGCTGTAACAAGTGGAGAAGCGGATTTAGGCGTATGTATTTGTGGAACAGGAGTTGGAATAAGTAACTCTGCTAATAAGGTGCCTGGCGTACGTACTGCTTTAGTTCGTGATATGACTACAGCACTATATTCTAAAGAAGAATTAAACGCAAATGTCGTAAGTTTTGGTGGAAAAATTGTAGGTGAACTTTTCATCTTCGATATTGTAGATGCTTTCATAAAAGCTGAATATAAGCCGACAGAAGAAAATAAAAAATTAATAGCTAAAATTGAACATTTAGAAGCACATAACGAAAAACAAGCTGATCCTCATTTCTTCGATGAATTTTTAGAAAAATGGGACAAAGGTGAATATCACGATTAAGGGTGACAATCTATGATTCTAACATTAACACTAAATCCTTCGATTGATATTTCATATTCTTTAGATCAAATTAATCTAGATACAGTGAATCGCGTTAATAAAACGATTAAAACTGCAGGAGGAAAGGGATTAAATGTAACTCGAGTTCTATCAGAATATGGGGAAGATGTTGAAGCAAGTGGATTCTTAGGTGGTAAGTTGGGAGAATTCATTGAGCAACAGTTAAACAACGCTCAAATTAAGCATAACTTTTTTAAGATTAAAGAAGAAACGCGTAATTGTATTGCTATTCTCCATGAAGGACAACAAACGGAGATCCTTGAGCAGGGTCCTTCAATTACCAAGGATGAAGCTACGGAATTTAAAACACATCTAACACATCTATTAAAAAGAGCTAAAGTCATTGCTATTTCTGGTAGTTTACCAAAGGGCTTAAAGTCGGATTACTATGCCGATTTAATTCAGTTAGCTGAACAACATCAAATATCGACTGTGCTCGATAGTTCGGGTCAATCTTTACTAGATGTCCTACTTAGTGAATATAAACCAACGGTAATTAAACCAAATATCGATGAGTTAGCACAATTGTTACAAACTAAAGTAACCACTGAAGTTGAATGTCTCAAAGATGCAGTGAATCAACCAATTTTTGACGGTATAGAGTGGATTATTGTTTCGCTAGGAAGCCAAGGTGCTTTCGCTAAACATCGCAATAAGTATTATAAAGTGAATATTCCTCACATAGAAGTGGTGAATCCTGTTGGATCTGGTGATTCAACTGTTGCAGGCATTGCTTCGGGATTAATCCATCATGATGAGGATGAAAGTTTATTGAAAAAAGCTAATGCATTTGGAATGTTAAATGCAATGGAAAGCCAAACAGGACATATTAATGTAAATAAATTTGACGAAATATTCCAACAAATTGAAGTTATAGAGGTGTAACTAATGACAAAATCACAACAAAAATTAGCATCAATAGAACAATTAAGTACTAAAGATGGGGTTATCTCAGCTTTAGCATTTGACCAACGTGGTGCTTTGAAAAGAATGATGGCAGAACATCAAACAGAAGAACCAACTGTTGAACAAATTGAACAATTAAAAGTTCTAGTTTCAGAAGAATTAACTAAATATGCGTCATCAATTTTATTAGACCCTGAATATGGACTTCCAGCATCAGATGCTCGTAATAAAGACTGTGGTTTATTATTAGCCTACGAAAAAACAGGTTATGACGTAAACGCTAAAGGTCGCTTACCTGACTGTTTAGTTGAATGGTCAGCAAAGCGCTTAAAAGAGCAAGGAGCTAATGCTGTTAAATTTTTACTTTACTACGATGTTGATGATGCTGAAGAAATTAACATTCAAAAGAAAGCATATATTGAAAGAATTGGATCTGAGTGTGTAGCAGAAGATATACCATTCTTCTTAGAAGTACTAACATACGATGATAATATTCCGGATAATAAGAGTGCTGCGTTTGCAAAAGTAAAACCACGTAAAGTAAATGAGGCAATGAAATTATTCTCTGAAGAACGATTTAATGTGGATGTTCTAAAAGTTGAAGTACCTGTAAATATGAATTATGTAGAAGGATTTGCTGAAGGTGAAGTCGTTTATACAAAAGAAGAAGCGGCTCAATATTTCCGTGATCAAGAGGCTTCTACACAATTACCTTATATCTATTTAAGTGCTGGTGTATCTGCAGAATTATTCCAAGAAACATTAAAATTTGCACACGAAGCTGGTGCTAAATTTAACGGCGTACTTTGTGGTCGTGCAACGTGGTCAGGTGCAGTGAAAGTATATATCGAACAAGGTGAAGAGGCTGCACGTGAATGGTTACGTACAACTGGTTTCAAAAATATTGATGATTTAAATAAAGTACTAGAAACAACTGCAACATCATGGAAATCAAAATAATTTAAAGGAGGCGTTAATGATGAATAGAGAAGAAGTGCAATTACTTGGGTTTGAAATTGTAGCATATGCTGGCGACGCTCGTTCTAAGTTGTTAGAAGCACTAACAGCAGCTAAAAATGGGGAGTTAGATAAAGCTGAAGAATTAACTGAAGAAGCCAATGAATGTATTGCAAATGCTCACAAAGCGCAAACAAGTTTATTAGCTAAAGAGGCACAAGGAGAAGACATTGCTTATAGTGTAACAATGATGCATGGTCAAGACCATTTAATGACAACACTACTGTTAAAAGATTTGATGAAACATCTATTAGAATTATATAGAAGAGAGAGTTGAATGCTATGAACAAATTAATTGCTTGGATTGAGAAAGGTAAACCGTTCTTTGAAAAAATATCTCGCAATATTTATTTAAGAGCAATTCGTGATGGATTTATTGCGGCAATCCCAATTATCTTATTCTCTAGTATTTTTATTTTAGTTACGTATGTTCCTAACGTGTTTGGTTTTACATGGAGTAAAACTATGGAAGGTATCTTAATGAAACCATATAACTACACGATGGGAATTGTTGGTTTTATTGTAGCAGGTACTACTGCCAAATCGTTAACTGATTCATTTAACCGGAAACTAGATAAAACAAATCAAATTAACTTTATCTCTACGATGATGGCAGCAATGTGTGGGTTCTTATTCCTAGCAGCTGATTCTGCTAAAGATGGCGGATTTTTAAGTGCATTTATGGGAACTAAAGGTTTATTAACAGCCTTTCTTTCAGCATTTATTACTGTAATTGTCTATAACTTCTTTATCAAACGAAATATTACAATCAAAATGCCTAAAGAAGTTCCACCAAATATTTCACAAGTATTTAAGGATATATTCCCGCTATCAGCAGTAATTATTATTTTATATGCGCTAGATTTAATTGTTAGATCAACAGCACATACTAACGTAGCAAATGGCATATTAAAATTATTCGAACCATTATTTACAGCAGCAGATGGATGGGTCGGTGTAACAATTATCTTTGGTGCCTTTGCATTCTTCTGGTTTGTGGGTATCCATGGTCCATCAATTGTAGAACCAGCAATTGCAGCAATTACTTATGCTAACTTAGAAGCAAACTTACATTTAATTCAAGCTGGAGAACATGCTAATAACGTTATTACACCAGGTACTCAAATGTTCGTAGTTACGATGGGTGGTACTGGTGCAACTTTAGTCGTGCCATTTATGTTCATGTGGTTAACGAAATCGAAACGTAATAAAGCGATTGGTAGAGCATCTGTAGTACCTACCTTCTTTGGTGTAAATGAACCGATTTTATTCGGTGCACCTTTAGTGTTAAACCCAGTATTCTTTATTCCGTTTATCTTTGCACCAATTGCAAACGTATGGATATTTAAATTCTTCGTCGATGTATTAGGAATGAATAGTTTTAGTATCTTCTTACCTTGGACTACGCCAGGTCCTTTAGGTATCGTGATGGGTACTGGTTTTGCATTCTGGTCATTCGTATTAGCAATCGTCTTAATCGTAGTAGATGTTATCATTTACTACCCATTTGTAAAAGTTTATGATGAACAAATTTTAGAAGAAGAATTAGGAAATAAAGAAGCTAATAATGAATTACAAGACAAAGTGGCAGCAAACTTTGATACTAAAAAAGCAGATGCCATCCTAGCATCAGCTGGAGCATCTGAAGCTAGTCATTCCCAAACAGATCAAGGTAAAGAAGTAGCGCAACAAAGTAACATTACAGAACAAACAAATGTACTTGTATTATGTGCTGGTGGAGGAACTAGCGGATTATTAGCTAACGCTTTAAATAAAGCAGCAGAAGAATACAATGTTCCAGTTAAAGCTGCAGCAGGTGGTTATGGTGCTCACATGGATATTATGAAAGATTATCATTTAATCATATTAGCACCACAAGTGGCTTCAAATTATGAAGACATTAAGCAAGATACAGATCGACTAGGTATTAAATTAGCTAAAACACAAGGTGTTGAATATATTAATTTAACTCGAGATGGCAAAGCAGCATTAGACTTCGTTCAACAACAATTTGAAAAATAATTAGGAGATGAAAGTATAATGAAAAAATTACCAGAAGATTTTATATTCGGTGGTGCGACAGCAGCTTATCAAGCAGAAGGGTCGACTCAAACAGATGGAAAAGGTCGTGTAGCATGGGACACTTATCTTGAAGAAAACTATTGGTATACAGCTGAACCAGCAAGTGATTTCTATAATAAATATCCTATTGATTTAGAATTAAGTGAAAAATTTGGTGTGAATGGCATTCGTATTTCAATTGCATGGTCACGCATATTTCCTAAAGGATATGGTGAGGTTAATCCTAAAGGTGTTGAATACTATCATAATTTATTTAAAGAATGTCATAGAAGACATGTAGAACCATTTGTAACATTACATCACTTTGATACACCAGAGACACTACATAGTGATGGCGACTTCTTAAATCGTAAAACAATCGATTACTTTGTTGAGTATGCAAAATTCTGTTTCGAAGAATTTGAAGAAGTTAATTATTGGACTACATTTAATGAAATCGGGCCTATTGGTGATGGTCAATATTTAGTGGGTAAATTCCCGCCTGGAATTAAGTATGACTTTGCAAAAGTATTCCAATCTCATCATAATATGATGGTCGCACATGCGAAAGCAGTTAAACTATTTAAAGACAATGGATATAATGGGGAAATTGGAGTCGTTCATGCATTACCAACTAAGTATCCATATGATCCTTCAAATCCGGAAGATGTAAGAGCAGCAGAACTTGAAGATATTATTCATAATAAATTTATCTTAGATGCAACGTATTTAGGAAAATATTCTCGTGAAACTATGGAAGGTGTACAACATATTCTTTCTGTCAATGGCGGTAAATTAGATATTACCGATGAAGATTATGCTACATTAGATGCTGCAAAAGATTTAAATGACTTCTTAGGTATCAATTACTATATGAGTGATTGGATGAGAGGATATGAAGGAGAATCAGAAATTACACACAATGCTACTGGAGATAAAGGTGGCTCTAAATATCAACTTAAAGGTGTAGGACAACGTGAATTTGACATAGATGTTCCTCGTACTGATTGGGATTGGATGATTTATCCACAAGGTCTTTATGATCAAATCATGCGTGTAGTTAAAGATTATCCTAATTACCATAAAATTTATATTACTGAGAACGGACTTGGATATAAAGACCAATTTGATGAGGAACGTAAAACTGTAGATGATGATGCACGAATAGATTATGTAAAAAAACATTTAGAAGTCATTTCTGATGCTATTCGTGATGGTGCGAATGTGAAAGGTTACTTCATTTGGTCACTCATGGATGTATTTTCTTGGTCAAATGGTTATGAAAAACGATACGGTCTATTTTATGTCGATTTTGAAACGCAAGAACGTTATCCTAAGAAGAGCGCATATTGGTACAAAGAACTAGCGGAAAGTAAGGAAATAAAATAATTGCTTTTAATATAACTTTGTAACAACCAGCAATGATAGATACAATTGTAAGGTAGGATTGGGAAATGCTAAAATTTAGCTTTTCTCAGTCCTATTTATTTTTTCTTGGCTTGATCACATGAAAAATAATTCAAAAACATATATTCAACTTATTACCACATATGCTTAAAAGCACAATTTAACTTAATTTTCATTTTTGTAACTACATCATTTATACTTAAAGAAAACACATTGGAGTATTATTATGAGAACTTTTAAAAAGATAATATTTAGTTTAATTATTAGCCTAATGATTTTTACATTAGTAGGATGTCAATCAAAAAGTAACAATTCATCTAAATATCAAAGTAATGATAAAAAGCAAGTTGCAACTTTATTTATGCATGGATATGGTGGAACCAATAACTCTGAAAAATATATGGTCAATCAAGCTGTAAAAAAGGTGTCACAAAGGATGTAGTTACAGCGTATGTTTTATCTAACGGAGAAGTTCAGTTTAGTGGCAAAATTTCAAAGAAGTCTAAGAATCCAATTATAAAAATATTATTTGAAGATAATAAAAATGGTGACATAATGCAAAATGCTCAAAACATAAAAAATGTACTTACAAAAATGAAATCAAAATACAATATAGATAATTATATTTTTGTAGCGCATTCAATGGGAAACTTATCTTTTGCTTATTTTATGAAATATTATGGAAATGATAAACAATTACCTCAACTTCAAAAAGAAGTAAATATAGCTGGTACATATAACGGTGTTTTAAATTTAAATGAAAAAGTAAATGAAATTACTGTTGATAAAGATGGTAAGCCTAGTAAAATGAATGCTGATTATGAAAAATTATTAGGTCTAAAAGATGTCTATAAAAATAAAAACATAGAAGTACTAAATATTTATGGTGATTTGAAAGACGGAACACACTCTGATGAAAGGGTATCTAATAGTTCGTCTCGCTCCTTAAAATACTTGTTGGGCAATAGTCCTAAAACATATAAAGAATCTGAATATAAAGGGGAGAAAGCGCAACATAGTGCGCTACATCATAATAAAGAAGTGTCAGATGAAATCATAAATTTTTTATGGCAATAGTAAGTTATAACATAACATGAACACTGAAATAATCTAAGTTTAAAGTGAATTATTGGCGACTAACTGAATCAATTCCAATCTTGCTTGTTCCCCATATACATGAGGCATTATCATGATTTCATCCACTTGATACGTATTTAATAAATAAGTTAATTTTAGATGAATATCTTTAGGCAATCCACTTATGACACGGCTTTTATTTTGCTCAATTTTATTACGTTCACTAGTGCTATAGTTACGTTTTTGAGCAGTATTAATAGAAGGATATGACTTAGGTTGGTTGAGATAATTAATGCGTAAAAGCCATAAATGTAATGCATCTAATAAATCATCAACTTTATTAAGCGTGTTTGCAGTAACTACAAATGTTGACATAATTACATATGGCTCATTAGATTTTGAAATGTCATTCAATTGTTTGTATCGTTTTCGATAATATTCTATTAGGCTATTAATCTTGGTTTGAGATTGTCCCATAAATGCAATGACGAATGGTAGCCCTTTTTGAGCAGCTAATTCCGCACTTCTCTCACTCATACCTAGAATAAACATTTGTGGAGAAGTATCAATTTCAGGTGTTGCTTTGATAGACATGAATCGATGTGGGGCTTCATATTTGTTGCCAAAGTAGTGTAGTAAGTCCTCTATTTGATTGTCTAAATTTGGTTTTGTTGATTTATACTCATTAAGTGCTTCATTTACTTGCTTGAAACTCGGAGAACGACCTAAACCCATATCTACTCTATTAGGATGGCGAGCTTCCATTATTCTAAATTGTTCTGCCACTTTGTATGCACTGTAGTGCGGTAACATGACGCCTCCGCTTCCTATTTTAATAGTTTGTGTTTGCTCTAATAACATCATCATTACGATCTCAGGTGCACTTGACGAAACAGAGAATACATTATGATGTTCAGCAACCCAATATCTTGTATAACCTAATTGTTCAGCAGTTTGGGCTAATGTAATGCTATGATTAAATGCATCATAGGCGTTTCTACCTTCAAAAATTGGAACATAATCTAAAATACTTAATTTCAATTTTTATATGCTCCTTTCAATAATTTTATAGGATAAATTAGATTTAGTTGTATTTTAAATTGAAGGCTTCTATATTGCTATATATTTGTTTGAAATATTATACTTAGTGTAATATTAGCTTTGAAAAAGGTGGCGGATGAATAGTGAAAGCAATCGGATTTGAACAACCGTTTAAATTATCAGATGGAAATTTATTTAAAACTTTTAATTTAGATATACCAGAACCAAAAGTACATGAAATATTAGTTAAAATTCAGTCTATTAGTGTCAATCCCGTTGATACAAAACAGCGATTAATGGATGTATCAAAAGCACCTCGAGTACTAGGATTTGATGCGATTGGTGTGGTTGAATCTGTTGGAAATGAAGTTACTATGTTTAATCAGGGTGACATTGTATATTACTCTGGTTCACCTGATCAAAACGGATCAAATGCAGAATACCAATTGATTAATGAGAGATTAGTAGCTAAGGCACCTAAAAATATTAGCGCTGAGCAGGCAGTAAGCTTACCATTAACCGGTATAACAGCATATGAAACATTGTTTGATGTGTTTGGTATTTCACGCAACCGTAATGAAAATGAAGGTAAAACGTTGTTAATTATAAATGGCGCAGGTGGCGTAGGAAGTATTGCTACTCAAATTGCTAAGGCCTATGGTTTAAGGGTTATTACTACAGCATCGCGTAATGAAACGATTGAGTGGACTAAAAAAAT
This sequence comes from Staphylococcus sp. GW821-FHT11H10, assembly GCF_058807855.1. NCBI lineage: Bacteria > Bacillati > Bacillota > Bacilli > Caryophanales > Staphylococcaceae > Staphylococcus > Staphylococcus sp. GW821-FHT11H10. The sequence goes on from NZ_JBXARC010000011.1 coordinate 66,866, forward strand.
GGGTGCTGATATTGTACTCAATCATAAAGAGAGTTTACTAAATCAATTTAAGACACAAGGTATTGAACTGGTTGATTACGTATTCTGTACATTTAATACGGATATGTACTATGACGACATGATTCAATTAGTGAAACCTAGAGGTCATATTGCTACTATTGTAGCTTTTGAAAATGACCAAGATTTAAATGCTTTGAAACCAAAAAGCTTAAGTTTCTCACATGAATTTATGTTTGCTAGACCATTAAATCAAACTGATGATATGATAAAACATCATGAATATTTAGAAGACATAACAAATAAGGTTGAACAGAATATTTATCAACCTACAACAACTAAAGTTATAGAAGGATTAACTACTGAAAACATCTATCAAGCACACCAAATATTAGAATCCAATACAATGATTGGCAAATTGGTCATTAATTTAAATTAACAAGCTATTATATTTCTTTATAAATGGCGTTTATTCCTATAAAAAAAGGCAATAGGATAAACGTCATTTTATTTTGACTTAAATGTTTAATTAACCATTTTATTGAAAGGATTATTATGATGCGAAAAAAATCAATTAGTTTTGTGTTTTGGATAGCATTAGCTATTTGTACACTATTTGTTTTATACGGCGCTTTTATGCCCAAACAATTGGAAACAGGAACCCAAAACATTACTTCATTTATAGCAAAGAATTTTTCTTGGTATTACTTGTTACTAGTTTTACTCATATTCTTTGTCTGTGTGTATTTATTGTTTTCAAGATATGCATCGATAACGCTTGGCGAAGAAGGTGAAGATCCTGAATTCTCTCTACCATCTTGGTTTGCGATGTTATTTAGTGCTGGTATGGGGATTGGACTAGTATTTTGGACTACTGCAGAACCAATAAGTCACGCATTTACGTTAACCCCTATACATAAAGCAGGTACTCAATCTGCAATCAATGATGCATTTCAATTTTCGTTCTTTCATTGGGGATTACATGCATGGGCAGTATATGGAATTGTAGCATTAGTCTTTGCATATTTTAGTTTCCATAAAGGTTACCCTGGATTAGTAAGTGCAACCCTAGTTCCTATATTTGGTGAAAAATCAATGAAAGGCCCTATAGGTGGTGCAATTGATGTATTAGCTGTTATCGCCACTGTTACAGGAGTCGCAGCAACTCTCGGATTTGGTGCACTTCAAATAAATGAAGGCCTAAATTTCCTATTTAATGTTCCAAACAATTTTGGTACACAGGTAATATTAATTATTATTGCGACTATATTGTTTACATGGTCTGCTTGGTCAGGTATTGATAAAGGGATTAAAACGCTTAGTAACGTCAATATGTTTTTAGCCTTTATTGTACTAATTGGCTTATTTATTGTTGGCCCAACACTTTATATCCTAAATACATTTACAAATGGTTTAGGTAATTATATCTTTAATTTCTTTAGTATGAGTTTACGTATTCCAATGAATGGAGGAGAAAAATTCCAATGGCTCCAAAACTGGACAATATTCTATTGGGCTTGGTGGGTATCATGGGCACCATTCGTGGGTATCTTTATTGCTAGGGTATCTAGAGGTCGTACAATTAAAGAATTTATACTTGGTGTTCTATTTGTACCTGCACTTGTATGTTTCTTCTTCTTTGCTGTATTTGGAGCATCTGCCGTTTATTTACAAGATAAAGGCATTGCTAACATTGCAAAAGAAGCTACTGAAACTGCAACATTTGCTACGTTGGAACATTATCCACTAGGATTTATTCTTAGCATAATCACTCTCGTAGTTATTATGATCTTCTTCGTGACTTCAGCCGATTCAGCAACATACGTATTAGGTATGCTTAGTTCGAAAGGTGACATCAATCCTGCATCATTTGTGAAAGTAAGTTGGGGTATTATTCTAGCATTATTTGCAATGATTATGATTTATACAGGTGGTACACAAGCGATTCAAAACTTATTAATCATTGCCGCTTTACCATTTTCGATAGTTATTATTTTAATGATTTGGTCATTGTTTAAATCATTAAGTATCGATCATCCAAGAACTTCTAATAAGTTTCCAAACATATTACAGTATAAAAGTTCAAAGCAAAAAGAATTGAAAAAATAATAATAAAATATATGTTTTTATTGTGCTAAATTTGGGAATATTCTATCTAGAAAGTAAAACTTTAATAAATATTTATATAATTAAATTAATAGTTTTTCATTAATGTTTTGAAAAATATTTAAAGGGTATTATTTTCTATATAATAATTCAACAATAATTTAGGAGGTGCATACGAGGTGAAAAGGTTAAAAAACTTTATCCTCGGCCTATTAATAGTTGCTATTGTTGGATTCCTATTGTTTATGTACATAAAAGATAGTCGTATATCTAAGTATCAAGACTTCTTCTTACAATTCAATTGGTTCCAACCACTATTAATTGGTTTAGCTGCTCTACTTATATTGATAGGTTTAATATTAGTATTCAGCATCTTTAAACCAACATATAGAAAACCAGGATTATACAAAGATTATGATGACGGTCATATTTATGTATCTCGTAAAGCAGTTGAAAAATCAGCTTACGATACACTTACTAAATACGATCAAGTAAGACAACCTAATGTTGTAGCGAAGCTTTATAATAAGAAAAGCAAATCTTACATTGATATCAAGGCTGACTTCTTAGTACCAAACGATGTACAAGTTAAGTCACTAACTGAAAGTATTCGTTCAGACATTAAGCATAATGTAGAATATTTTACTGAATTACCAGTGAGAAAACTTGAAGTAAATGTCAGAGATCAAAAAACTGCTGGACAACGCGTTCTGTAAGGGAGGGATAACATGGCTGATAATAATAATCAAAATGGACAAGATGCAAGTCAACAAATCATTGACTTCATTAAATCATATAAATGGCGTATCATTGGTTTCTTTGCATTTTTAATTATAGCAATCTTATTCCTAACTTTAGGATTTTGGAAAACAATTTTGGTTATCGTATTATGTTTAATAGGAATTGGTGTTGGGTATATTAAAGACCGTACACAGGATTTCATGAATTTCTTAAATAGATGGAGTTAAACAATTTATTTAAGAACTAAATAATAAAAGACAAAAAAATTCATTTATAAAGGAGAATGTAATATGTCAGTAGATAACAATAACAAAGCTAAACAAGCTTACAATAATCAAACTGGAGTTAATGAAAAAGAAAGAGAAGAACAACAAAAACAAGCTGAACAATACAGAGAACAAAATGAACAACAACAATTTGAAAACAAATTAACTTTCTCAGATGAAGTAGTAGAAAAAATTGCTGGAATCGCAGCTCGTGAAGTTAAAGGTATCTTAGATATGAAAGGCGGTTTCGCTGATAACTTTACTAATGCATTCTCTAGTGGAAACAATGTAACTACTGGTGTTTCTGTAGAAGTTGGCGAAAAACAAGCAGCAATCGACTTAAAAGTAATCTTAGAATATGGTGAATCAGCACCAAAAATCTTCCGTAAAGTTACTGAATTAGTAAAAGAACAAGTTAAATATATCACTGGCTTACAAGTTGTAGAAGTTAACATGCAAGTTGATGATGTTATGACTAAAAAAGAATGGCAACAAAAAAACGAAAAAAACAATAATAATAACAACAACAATTCTGAAAGATCAGGATTACAATAATAATAGATTTAAGAGTCCGGGACATAAAGTTCTTGGATAAGTGAAAAAAGACAATTTCTATTGAAATAATATAGAAATTGTCTTTTTTATAAATTTTTTGATTATTTTCAACTCGTTGAG